>NZ_BJDN01000099.1 GCF_005405165.1 Loigolactobacillus binensis | reverse complement strand
GTTTATTGAGCATAAAAACACCTCACCATTTCTTATGATGAGGCTATCATACCGCGGCCGATACGCTATTTATAGTCGGTCTGTTATTGGGTGCTTACGAAGTAACGGTTAAATAGCGCCCTTAACAGTAAGCACCCAATAAACGACCGTAATCAAAAGAAGCGCTACTGATCCGAAACTTTTTGGTTCGAATCAGTAGCGCTGTTTGATTTTAAATTAGCCAAGG
>NZ_BJDN01000098.1 GCF_005405165.1 Loigolactobacillus binensis | reverse complement strand
TCAAGCTAAAAATGCCGCCTAACAAAAGACAACCAGATTTCTCAAAATCGAGAAGTTTGGTTGTCTTTTTAAAACGGGTGATTATTTACCGCTTACATCTGAACAGCACACAATTATGTATTAAAAAAATCCGGCTCTTTGTCAAATCCTGTTGATGAATAGCTTTTACAGAGTTGAAAGTCATGCGACTTTCAACTCTGTTTTTTTCATTGGTTTTGTTCTCATTTGCC
>NZ_BJDN01000097.1 GCF_005405165.1 Loigolactobacillus binensis | reverse complement strand
TAGTGGTTGTACTCAACGCCAGTGAATCGGACTATACGAATGGCCCAGTCGAAGGCATGAATCGAATGATTAAACAAATTCAACGCACAGCATTTGGATTCCGTAATTACCATCATATGATTTCACGTATTAAGTTACGGCAAATGAGAACAAAACCAATGAAAAAAACAGAGTTGAAAGTCGCATGACTTTCAACTCTGTAAAAGCTATTCATCAACAGGATTTGACAAAGAGCCG
>NZ_BJDN01000096.1 GCF_005405165.1 Loigolactobacillus binensis | reverse complement strand
GCAACAAATGCGGACCAAACCAAGTAAAAAAACAGCATTAGAAGTTAAGTAACTTCTAACACTGTAAAATTGACTATCAACAGGATTTGACAGAGAGCCCAAAAAAACAGCCAAGTCATGATAACTTAGCTGTTTCCTTAAAGTGCGTGGCAACGTCCTACCCTCGCAGGGGGTGCTCCCCCAACTACTCTCGGCGTTAAGAAGCTTAACTTCTGTGTTCGACATGGGAACAGGTGTATCCTT
>NZ_BJDN01000095.1 GCF_005405165.1 Loigolactobacillus binensis | reverse complement strand
TTGGCTAATTTAAAACTAAACAGCGCTACTGATTCGAACCAAAAAGTTTCGGATCAGTAGCGCTTCTTTTGATTACGGTCGTTTATTGGGTGCTTACGTCTTAAGAGCAATAGCTTCTGCTTCAGTATCCAATCCAATACAACGCAAAAAAACAGCCAAGTCATGATAACTTGGCTGTTTCCTTAAAGTGCGTGGCAACGTCCTACCCTCGCAGGGGGTGCTCCCCCAACTACTCTCGGCGTTAAGAAGCTTAACTTCTGTGTTCGACATGG
>NZ_BJDN01000094.1 GCF_005405165.1 Loigolactobacillus binensis | reverse complement strand
AGATAACACATCAGCCGGTAAGCTGACTGTGAACTACGTCGATGAGAACGGCAATGTGCTGAAACCGGCGCAAACGTTAAGTGGTGTTGTGGGCAATGGGTATAACGTGACAGCAGCCGATTTAACGGCCCAAGGTTACACGTTGGATACAACAAAGTCCCAGAATAACTACACTGGCAGTCTGACAACTGACCCACAGACGATCACTTTTGTTTATCAAGGTGGGCAGACGCCAGATGACAAGGCAACAGCTGGAACATTGACTGTGAAGTACGTTGATGAA
>NZ_BJDN01000093.1 GCF_005405165.1 Loigolactobacillus binensis | reverse complement strand
AGTACAACCACTAAGTTCTTTTTGAACGTTTGAAACACTGCTTTCATGTAGGGACTTATATTTTGATTTGTATATAGATCTTCCACAAGCTTGTCTTTGCCTGAATTATTCATAGTTCATAAAAATCCCGTCAGTTTTCGTATTTTTTCGAAAACTGACGGGTATGTCTTTATCTTTTGCTGAAATACGATGTTTATCAGTTCTAGCTAGTGAGATCTTTCAACTAACTCAGAATTGCTTTGAACTTTTGGATACACTTGTCCCTTGGTTGTACAGATTTTTTTAATTTTGC
>NZ_BJDN01000092.1 GCF_005405165.1 Loigolactobacillus binensis | reverse complement strand
CTTGTAATAATAATTTAGGAGGGGAAAATATGGAACTTATTAAAGAACAAACACGCTTAGCAAAGTGGGGAAACTCGAAAGCTGCTAGAATTCCTAGCCAAATTATTAAACAACTGAAATTAGATGATAACCAAGATATGACAATAACCATTGAAAATGGATCAATTGTTTTAACACCAATAAAAAAGAACCCAACCAATATTCACGAGCTATTTAAGGATTGGCAAGATGACGGGAAAAGGGATCACGAGCTTGATTGGGGAAAGTCAGAAGGTAATGAACTTCAATGGTAAGCCAAGGTGATATATTTTATGTTAACTTTAATCCAAGCCGTGGTCATGAACAGA
>NZ_BJDN01000091.1 GCF_005405165.1 Loigolactobacillus binensis | reverse complement strand
TGTTCAATTGACCATTTTTGGATCTTGATTTTTTCTTCAATCAATCGCTTTAGGTTAGTCGTTAAGATGGTTTTACGACCACGATGACTAAGTTTAACTTCATGGTCAGTTTGAGCCTTAACTGCGTGATACTCACCAGCTAAGCGATGAACCTCATTAAAGATAGTGGTTTTACTAAAGCCTAAATAATCGGCAATATATTGAAGTGAGTGCTTTTCATGATGAAGTGTTTCGATGACAACGCGGTCTTCAAATGATAAAATAGTGGTGCCCATAAAGGTCCTTCTTTCTAGTGGAATGTTGTGGTGACACCATTAAAGACCTTTACGGGTTTTTCTGTCCACTAATATGTTCAACTTAAATTTTACAATCTACC
>NZ_BJDN01000090.1 GCF_005405165.1 Loigolactobacillus binensis | reverse complement strand
TAAGTGCGCATTGACCTCGTTTCACTCGGTCTGCTGATAACCATACAATCAATTTTTCTCGTTGTTGAATTGACTGTATTTTTAATTCAATTTATGTTTTCACTTAACTAAGATTTTTATGTTTTAAATACTTAAAAACTGTTGTAGATTACGCTATTTTAAGCCAAAATTTTTTAATTGCTTTGTGCAGATAATCTTTACGAGCTTGGTAACAAATTTTGAATAATGGTGTTGTAAGATCTGTAAATCTAAACTGAAATCATTATTTTGATGTTAGGAGTAATTAAGATGGACGAAAAGAAAGTATTAAAACCAATTGATGAAATGCTTGCTGATCCTTGGCAAGTTGATATTCAAGAATTGTTTGAAGCTTCTGTCAATGAACCTGACGAGAT
>NZ_BJDN01000089.1 GCF_005405165.1 Loigolactobacillus binensis | reverse complement strand
TTCTTAAAAAACTCTTTAAAACGCAGTGTTAATTCTCGGTTTATAATTTTCACATTATTACATAGAAATTGAATATCCAGTTTTCAAAGTACAACGTTTAACAGCTCTCGCTGTTAATGGAGGATAACGGGATCGAACCGATGACCTCCTGCGTGCAAAGCAGGCGCTCTCCCATCTGAGCTAATCCCCCATATTAATTAGAAATGGGCCTAAATGGACTTGAACCATCGACCTCACGCTTATCAGGCGTGCGCTCTAACCAGCTGAGCTATAGGCCCAAAAAAGCGTCCAATTAATATAAGTATGAGAGTAGACCTCTCAAAACTAAACAAATCTTCGACAAGTGTGTAGGTTTCCGTAATTATTCCTTAGAAAGGAGGTGATCCAGCCGCAGGTTCTCCTA
>NZ_BJDN01000088.1 GCF_005405165.1 Loigolactobacillus binensis | reverse complement strand
GGCAAATGAGAACAAAACCAATGAAAAAAACAGAGTTGAAAGTCGCATGACTTTCAACTCTGTAAAAGCTATTCATCAACAGGATTTGACAAAGAGCCGATTTTAATTCGTTCGGAATAGGTTATACTAGACAAAAGATCAGCTCCTAAAAGATGGGTTTGTGGTAAACACCATTTTAAAGGAAGCTGATCTTTTTTGTCCGAACAGCGTTCGGATTAATTTTACAATCTACCCTTTAGTAAAACCACTATCTTTAATGAGGTTCATCGCTTAGCTGGTGAGTATCACGCAGTTAAGGCTCAAACTGACCATGCAGTTAAACTTAGTCATCGTGGTCGTAAAACCATCTTAACGACTAACCTAAAGCGATTGATTGAAGAAAAAATCAAGATCCAAAAATGGTCAATTGAACA
>NZ_BJDN01000087.1 GCF_005405165.1 Loigolactobacillus binensis | reverse complement strand
CTAATAATTGAATCCGATAACAACCTGAGTGTACAAAATTTTTTGTGTTTTGACTACCTTTTTATTTTGTATACTCATTTTTTAATTCTTTTCATAAAAAAACAGCCTAACAACAGGCTGCTTTTACCATAAAATCGGGAAAACAGGATTCGAACCTGCGACCCCTACGTCCCGAACGTAGTGCTCTACCAAGCTGAGCTACTTCCCGAAAAATCATTTTTAAATACAAAAACAAGCGGAAGACGGGATTCGAACCCGCGACCCCCACCATGGCAAGGTGATGTTCTACCACTGAACTACTTCCGCAAGAAAAATATTTGAATCGGGAAAACAGGATTCGAACCTGCGACCCCCTGGTCCCAAACCAGGTGCTCTACCAAGCTGAGCTATTTCCCGAAACTTTTTTAAATTGAACATCGC
>NZ_BJDN01000086.1 GCF_005405165.1 Loigolactobacillus binensis | reverse complement strand
ATCAAGATCCAAAAATGGTCAATTGAACAAGTGGCTCATGTAGTTAGAATTGCCTACAAAACCATCTATAACTGGATTGATCAGGGACTACTGGATATTAATGTGACTGATTTACCTGACCATGGTATTCGTCGCAAACGAGCTAAAGAAACCCGTGGTAGTTTTAGTCATGGACGTTCCATCGAAGATCGTCCAGCTGAAATTTCTGATCGTAATACTTCAGGTCACTTCGAAGCTGATACAGTTTTATCTGGAAAACGTAAAGGTCAAGCAGTAGCTACGTTTGTCGAGCGTAAGAGTCGGCTTACCATCGTTAAACGGCTTAATGGACGAGATAGTACTTCAATGACCAAGGCTATTTTAGAATTGGCTAACCAGTTAGGAGATAATCTCAAGACCCTTACTGTTGACCATGGGAAAGAATTCGCCAACTACAATTTGATTGAAGAACAGGCCGGTGTTCCGCTGTACTTTGC
>NZ_BJDN01000085.1 GCF_005405165.1 Loigolactobacillus binensis | reverse complement strand
TAAGTTATTAATCGCGATTAATGATTTATTTGAGCTGTGGAAGGTAAACGCGGTTCTGAATGTCTCTTAAAATCTGTCTCAAATATTGACTTCAATCCAAGTTCTGTTTGAACTGGTTTAAGGTACAAGGTATTAGGTTTACCAGTTTTTCGATCATGAATGAACGCATTTTGTTTAATAGAACCGTCCAGATTAAAAATATCGGTCTGTTTTAAACCCATAACGTCACTCACTCGCAGTAGCGTAGCTTTACCAACTTGAAAAATCGTATAGTTACGTCGGCCAGCTTTAAAGTTATTGAGTAACGTATCTTGAATCTCTTTAAGAACGTTTGAATCTTTGATGGGTAAGACAACTTGTTGCATGTAAATGACCTCCAGTAAGAATATTTGCATTACGTATCTACGTGGGATATACTTGGCTTGTAATAATAATTGCTTGTAATAATAATTTAGGAGGGGAAAATATGGAACTTATTAAAGAACAAACACGCTTAGCAAAGTGGGGAAACTCGAAAGCTGCTAGAATTCCTAGCC
>NZ_BJDN01000084.1 GCF_005405165.1 Loigolactobacillus binensis | reverse complement strand
GTGTCGGGGCGCATCGCCGGCCCCCATCCGCTTCCCTCCCGGCAATTTCAAGCACTCTTTGACTCTCTTTTCAAAGTCCTTTTCATCTTTCCCTCGCGGTACTTGTTCGCTATCGGTCTCTCGCCTGTATTTAGCCTTGGACGGAGTTTACCGCCCGATTTGGGCTGCATTCCCAAACAACCCGACTCGTTGACGGCGCCTCGTGGTGAGACAGGGTCCGGGCCGGACGGGGCTCTCACCCTCCCAGGCGTCCCTTTCCAGGGAACTTGGGCCCGGTCCGTCTCTGAGGACGCCTCTCCAGACTACAATTCGGGTAGTGAGGCTACCCGATTCTCAAGCTGGGCTACTCCCGGTTCGCTCGCCGTTACTAGGGGAATCCTTGTAAGTTTCTTCTCCTCCGCTTATTTATATGCTTAAACTCAGCGGGTAGTCCCGCCTGACCTGGGGTCGCGGTCCGAGCACCAAGGCGCTACGGTCGTAAACGGGTCCTTTAGGCCAAGGAGCTAGCTGCGTGCCTGCACACTGCACCGAGAACAACTTATGTCACTCCTCCCGTGAAGCCACCCGAAACCAGA
>NZ_BJDN01000083.1 GCF_005405165.1 Loigolactobacillus binensis | reverse complement strand
ATTGAAACTGCGAAGGCTAATGGATTGGATCCACGGCAATATCTCGAATATCTGCTTAATCAATTAGGGCAACTACCCGTTTTTCCAACTGAGGAAGAATTGGCGGTCTATTTGCCATGGCAACAAGTGCCAGACAAAAAGGTTTGGCGTGATCAAGAAGCGTAGACCCTTGGCTAATTTAAAATCAAACAGCGCTACTGATTCGAACCAAAAAGTTTCGGATCAGTAGCGCTTCTTTTGATTACGGTCGTTTATTGGGTGCTTACGATTAGGCAAAATTAGAGCCACGTGAGCACCCAATTTTACGGAAAATTAAAAGCTCACTACCGGGAAAAGTAGTGAGCTTACTGCAGGGCGTTCAATGATTATTGAGCGCTGCAGTGGTTATTAGCTGGGTACATCAATACGCATACTGACACTGTTTGACACCAAAAAAACAGTTGGTCAGCCCTTAACAGGGGATGTTTTGTGATTTTAATAAGGTAGATTGTAAAATTTAAGTTGAACATATTAGTGGACAGAAAAACCCGTAAAGGTCTTTAATGGTGTCACCACAACATTCCACTAGAAAGAAGGACCT
>NZ_BJDN01000082.1 GCF_005405165.1 Loigolactobacillus binensis | reverse complement strand
GAGCTTGATTGGGGAAAGTCAGAAGGTAATGAACTTCAATGGTAAGCCAAGGTGATATATTTTATGTTAACTTTAATCCAAGCCGTGGTCATGAACAGATGAATAAGCGACCAGCCATTGCGCTAAGCAATGATCTAGTCTGTCAGACAAGTAACATGACGATTGTGGCTCCAATTAGCAGTACCAAGCGTAATTTTCCAATGTATCATCGACTAACTAGTAGTCAAACAGTATATGGAAAAGTATTATTAGATCAAACCATAGCCTTAGATTTACGGGCAAGACATGTCACTGATGAAACTATTGTCGATCATGTATCGCGTGAAGAACTAGAAGAAATAATCACTTTGTACAAATTATTGTTTAGTATTGATGACAAATAGAAGAAGTTATTTTTAGTATATAATGACAAATAACCCCTAACATCTATAATATAGATGTTAGGGGTTATTCTTTCAATGTTTTTGAGGGGTGATTGATAGTTATAGGCCCTAAAATGCAACACATAGTTTTCTATACTAGCTTCTCAATGTCCCTTGTGTTTTTGTATTTTCTTGGCCTGGTGCAATTTATATCTTTTT
>NZ_BJDN01000081.1 GCF_005405165.1 Loigolactobacillus binensis | reverse complement strand
TTATAGGCCCTAAAATGCAACACATAGTTTTCTATACTAGCTTCTCAATGTCCCTTGTGTTTTTGTATTTTCTTGGCCTGGTGCAATTTATATCTTTTTTCTTGATCCAAGATCTTCTTAGTACGTCTATTATGTTGTCGAGTTACTTTTTGACATTCCAACTGTTTTTGGAGTGTTTGTTGTGCTTTAGTACCGACACCATACTGAATACTCTTTCTAGCTAACCTTTGAAGACGCTTAGGATTGATTTTTCGTTCAGAAACAGACGAAGCACAAACAGTTTGTTTGAAAAAGATAATTCTATTCCAATGATGAATAACCAGATCGTAAATCAAAGTTAATTTAGGTTCTGAAGGACCTAAGTTAATTTGGCTAACTTCATAAGTGGAATTAAAGCGTCTTTCGAAAATAGCTTTGTAAAACGGTGGTTCATAGACAATTGTTAATGATAACTTGATAGTAGACATCAAACATCCTCCTTAAAATTAATTAAGAAAGATGGACAACCAAGGAGGCAGGTTACTGATAGCTTCGCTATGTTCGGACTACCAACCGAACTGTGTTTTTACTTTCTACTGCTAGT
>NZ_BJDN01000080.1 GCF_005405165.1 Loigolactobacillus binensis | reverse complement strand
TCCCGACCACTCAAATGTTTAAATTGGCGAACACCGATTGAGATCTTTTTGCGTAATCTGCGTTACTAAATTTGTTCAAGTTATTTCTTGCAATCTGCCCAAAGTAAAGAAATGCCTTCGGTCTCTTTTTTTACTGCCTTCTGTGTGCTCATGATTCACTCACCACATTTGAATACGCGGTTTTCACGCTGATACCAGTCAAACGACCAATACTGCCAGATAACGCACTGATCGCATCCTGCGGTGCATCAACTGCGACGCTGATAATGTTGATTCCCCGCTTCAGATAAGGGATCCCCATCCGCCCGATCACGTACTGGCTGTAGTCGTGTAATATTTCGTTTAATTCTGCTACTGAATCCATGTCTTCCACAATAATACCGATAACGGCAATTCGCGTTTCCATAATTTTTCCATCCCTTCCCAGCAAAGCCTAACAAAAAACTCTCCGCGCGGCCGCCGCGCGTAACCATCTATGAAAAGAACACCTTTGCCGTTATACTAGCGGTGAAGGCGTTCTTTTGTACATCGTCTGTTTATTGGTGCCTTGAGCCTGAACAAAAAACCGATGGTCTTCAATTCGTGA
>NZ_BJDN01000079.1 GCF_005405165.1 Loigolactobacillus binensis | reverse complement strand
GGCTAGGAATTCTAGCAGCTTTCGAGTTTCCCCACTTTGCTAAGCGTGTTTGTTCTTTAATAAGTTCCATATTTTCCCCTCCTAAATTATTATTACAAGTCAAGTATTATCCCGTGTAGATACACAATGCAAATATTCTTACTGGAGGTCATTTACATGCAACAAGTTGTCTTACCCATCAAAGATTCAAACGTTCTTAAAGAGGTTCAAGATACGTTACTCAATAATTTTAAAGCTGGCCGACGTAACTATACGATTTTTCAAGTTGGTAAAGCTACGCTACTACGAGTCAGTGATGTCATGTACTTAAAACAGACCGATATTTTTAATCTGGACGGTTCTATTAAACAAAATGCGTTCATTCACGATCGAAAAACGGGTAAGCCTAATACCTTGTACCTTAAACCAGTTCAAACAGAACTCTTATTGTACCGTCAATGGCTGCTTGATCATAAACTAGCATCTGAATGGCTCTTTCCTTCCATTCAACACCCCGAGCGCCATATCACTGAAAAACAGTTCTACAAAATTATGAGTAAGGTTGGCGATTTATTAGGAATTAATTATCTAGGTACTCATACGATGCGCAAAACCGGGGCTTATCGTGTTTACACGCAATCAAATTACAATATTGGCCTAGTCATGCACTTACTAAATCACTCAAGTGAATCAATGACTTTAGCTTATTTAGGCTTGGATCAAGCAAGTACAGAAAACATGTTGAACCAAATTGATTTTGGGTAAATTGGTTTGATTTTGTTGTCGCCAACGGCGACTTCTGATACAGGCTTTTAATGGGCCTAGCACAACATAGAATTTATTCTATGTGTAAGTGCGCATTGACCTCGTTTCACTCGGTCTGCTGATAACCATACAATCAATTTTTCTCGTTGTTGAATTGACTGTATTTTTAATTCAATTTATGTTT
>NZ_BJDN01000078.1 GCF_005405165.1 Loigolactobacillus binensis | reverse complement strand
ACGTGTGGTGCTAGTTTGTAACATTTAGAAATTTAACAAAAAAGTCCAACCCAGTTAGACTCATAAGTGACAAAACTTAAAAGGAGTAATAACTGTGTTGAACCACCTCAAGTTTAAGCAAAATCGTCACGAATTACAAGTTAGTTTCCATTACTTTTACCAGTTATGTTCATTGCTTTATCAGCGTTATTGTCCGCGTAGCGTCATTGAGCGGCGCAACGTTGAACATACTAAAATTACTGATATTAAACTTTTAGCTTTACTGTGCTTACAAGTCACACTGGGAATTCAATCGCAACGCCGCTTCTATTATCTGATGGCAGCGTTTATGCCGCGGCAAATGGTGGTATCACGTTCACGTTTCAACCGCCGCGCGCAACAATTACTGGCAGTAGTCAATGCCATTCGCTCAGGTATCACTAAGGATTATGCTCATTCGGGCGACCTAGCGATTATCGACAGTTTACCCAACCCACTATGTGCCAAAGTTCGTAATTTCAGAGTTAGAATTTTTGCTGGGAAGGCCAACATTGGCTATAATGCCACCAAGAAAATGCCATTTTATGGGTTTAAAACCCACATGGTCGTCACGGCTAATGGCTATATTCTGAATTATGTGATCACGGCAGCCTCAGTTCATGATGCTAAGGTAGCGCCTGAGCTAATTAGCGGTTGTCCTTGTCCCAATATTTTGGCCGATGTTGGTTATGTTGGGAAAAAACTCAAGACCAGTTTTAGGGCCCTAGGCTATAACTTATGGACGCCTTATCGTTCTAATATGAAAGGTGCTAAACAGCATAATAAGCGTCAACTCAAGGCGTTACGGCGGACAATAGAGTCACGCTTTTCAATTTTAGCCCAGCAATTTGGGATTGAAACCAATCTCACCCGTAGTCTATTTGGTTTTCAATTAAAGATTGAATTGACGATATTGGTATACAATTTAGGCTTTTTTGATTTTATGACGAACTAGCACCACGCGTA
>NZ_BJDN01000077.1 GCF_005405165.1 Loigolactobacillus binensis | reverse complement strand
AGTACAACCACTAAGTTCTTTTTGAACGTTTGAAACACTGCTTTCATGTAGGGACTTATATTTTGATTTGTATATAGATCTTCCACAAGCTTGTCTTTGTCTTGATTCTTAAGGTTTTCCATGATGCTTTGCATCGACTCGTACGATGCTTTAAGTTCTTCGTTAATTGTCAGTCCTTGTTCTACACGTTCTAGTTGTGTGAGTTGTTTTCGCAGGTGTCGGTCATAAAAGACATGTTCCTCATCTAGATTTCCGGCATACTTCAAATAAAGCCGCCAGGCGAACTTTAACGTGCGATATTCATAGGATCTTTTATTGTACTTTTTCATGGTTTGCACCCGAGTTTGATTAAAAGCTCGAGTCATCATTGCAACGATGTGAAAGCGGTCGATCACAATTTTTGCCTGCGGAAACATTGCCTTGGCAATGTCTTGATAGTAACTATTTAGATCTACGGTAACTGTTTTGACACGTGCTCGAACACTTGCTGGAAATTGTTTAAAATAATCAGTAATACTTTGCTTGAATCGGTCTGGCAGAATTTGTTGAATTTCGTGCTCACCAGCGCCATTAATACAGATGAAATGGAGCCGACCACCAATTCCTCTAAATTCATCCATGGCGAGATGAACCGGTAGATAGTTAAGATTTCTGCGAAATAAGTCATCATAGTTGTCTAAGTAACGACAGACAGTGCTAGCTGATATGCCGGCATCGATCGCAATGCTAGCTTGAGTGCGGTCGTCTTGTAGACTCATAAACACTTTCTGACGCGTGGCTCGGGAGATACAACAGTACTTGTCTACCACATCAGAAGTAGCCATAAACGACGCTTTACAATTACGACAAATGACGCGTTCTTTATGGAGTTCTAAATAAACTGGTTCACTCGCATTCGCTGCCAGATAGGTCACGCGTGATACGTAGTGTCCATTATGACTTAGCTCGCAAAAGCCACAGTTAGCGCAATGTTTCTGGTCGAACTTAACCGTGGCTATATATACTTTTGCG
>NZ_BJDN01000076.1 GCF_005405165.1 Loigolactobacillus binensis | reverse complement strand
ATTTAAAATAAAGGTTATTAATTGGCGATTAATCAATAAAGCATCGTACCCTGCTACTGCGAAGCGGTTTAAAATTAAACACCCTTCAATAATCTGGCAGTGGGAACGGGCGCTAATGGAAGGTCGCCTTCAATCCAAACGAAAGCGGTACAGTGACATTAGAAAAGAAGATAAAGATAAATCTAAAGCTGAGTTATCTGAAGAAAACAGAATTTTACGTGTGAGGTTAGCCTACTTGGAAAAAGTGCAGGCCTTAATGCAGAAAAAACCGCAGTCAAAAACCAACAAAAAGCACAAATAATTTCTGAATTGAGGCAAGAACTTAACGAAACACTGACATTTATTTTACAAGTTGTAGAAATGTCCAGCAGTAGCTATCATGATGCTTTAAAACGTAAATATCGTGTGCGCTACTCGCAATCATTATTAGATGAAATTAGAGACATAAGGGATAATTTTCCTGACTACGGCTATCGACCTATTACTCAAGAATTGCACAAACGTGGCCTTATTGTGAACCATAAGCTCGTACTCAGAATAATGCATGAGAATAACCTGCTATGCCATGCATTTGATAAAAGAACGCGCAAATATAATTCATATCATGGCACTGTCGGAACTGTTGCCAAAAATGAACTAAATCGTAGATTTGACACTGATCGACCATATCAAAAGATTGTTACTGATGTGACTGAACTTAGATGGGGTGAACAAACCACAAATGAGCGTGCTTATTTCACTGCGTTTGTAGATCTATTTTCAAACGAAATCCTTTCATGGAACCTATCTTTAAGTCCTAATGTTGAGTTTGTCACCTCAGCCTTAGATGAATTAATTGCCTCAAGGCCCGCTTTACCGTATAGAATGTTTGTTCATTCGGACCAAGGATTCCAATACCAAAATTATGAATTTGTTAGCCGTCTAAAGAAGAATAAGGTTAAACAAAGCATGAGCCGTAAGGCCACATGTCTCGACAATGCTGTTATGGAAAGTGTTTTCCATATATTTAAGGTCGGTACCGTGCATAATAACCATTATTCGACTTATGGTGAGCTACAGCAGGCAGTAACTGAATATGTGAATTACTATAATAATAAAAGAATTAGAACAAAACTGGCCGGAAAAACTCCGGTTCAATACCGAAATCTTTCCGACCAGTTAGTTGCTTAAAATTTACTCCAATT
>NZ_BJDN01000075.1 GCF_005405165.1 Loigolactobacillus binensis | reverse complement strand
AATGTAGGCAATCGTTACGAATTACCACATTTAGAAAGATTGCATTTTTCCTTTCATTATTTTACTCGCTGCCGTTAAGACGCTGGTATTCCGATAGGCCACCAGGGCGTAATCACATTGACCAACTATGACAGCATCAGGGCAAAGCCTGCCCGTTCATTTTTTAATTGTTTTAGATTAATGCTAATAAATTAGCCACGGCATTCTCATCGCGTTCAAGCGTCGTACCACAGTGATAACAAACATATTCGTGGTGCTTGGTTTTATGCGTGGCGTTACCCTGCAAAGTGAGCTTATCGTTGCCGGACTTGATATGACCACAGGCCGAGCAACGTTGGGTTGACGGATAATGCTTATCAGCCAAAATCAACACTTTACCATACCACTCACACTTGTAGCGCAATATTTGGCGGAAATAGCCAAATATCGACCGTTGCAGGCCTTTTGAAGCCACATGCGTCATCTGCATTTTTTTAACTGCGAGGTCCTCAATGACGATTTTGTCATAATCAGTCACTAGCTGGGTCGTGAATTTCTGCATAATGTCATGCTGAATGTTGGTCACCTTGCGATAATCCCGTTGCAACTTGGCTCTCGTTGCTTGGTAATTATTGCTTTTAGTCGCCGTTTTACCGTTCACGACCCGCTTGCGAGCTAACCGTTTCTGATAAAATTTGATTCGTTGGTATAACTTTTGTAACCGCTTAGGTAGCGTATTGACCACGCCACCTGTGTAGTTCAGATGGCCCACATTAACATCAACCGCCGAGCTTTCACCAGTTTTAGGCTTAGCCTCAATGGTAACTTCAAACGGCAAACTAGCCCAATATTGGCCATTTTCGCGATAAACACTAACAACTTTGAACATGCCGGTTAAGTCAGCGTGCTTACTAAGACGGATGTCATACCAAATTTTTGTGCCGAGCGGCTTGTCTAAACGTAACCTACCATTGACAATTTTAGCGCGATCCGTTTTGAAACCTTGCCGTGGCGCGCGCTTGGATTTGAATCTCGGCTTACCCCAGTCAGGCTGAGCCTGGTCAAAAAAATTCTGCCACGCTTTGCCTAAATCGGCGATTGCTAACTGCAAGGTTCGCGCCGACAACTCATATTGCCAATCGGCTTTAGCGGCCACCAACTCATTGCGCACTGAATAAGCGCTCGGTCGGGGACTGCTATGCTCAATTGTGTGTAAGTCGTACATGTCGTTCCAAGTTGCTAGACCTTGATTCCAACAATAACGGCGATAATCGCAAAGACTATCGAG
>NZ_BJDN01000074.1 GCF_005405165.1 Loigolactobacillus binensis | reverse complement strand
CAATATCTTGTGTAAATAGTAATTGAAAAGGGAAGACCTTCCCCGTATGATTAAATCGCCAAACATAATCAACGGAGGTCTTCCCCATGGATCAGTTTAACAAAGAAATCGCTCAAGCACTACTATCTCAAGGAAATTTAAAAGAGGTTTTTCGTGTTCAATTGGAGAAAACAGTCAACAGCCTGCTTCAAGCTGAATTAACCGCAATTTTGGGCTACGATCCATATGATCGTAGCGGTTTTAACAGCGGAAATTCCAGAAACGGACAGTACTTTCGCCAAATAGCTTCCGAATATGGAAAACTAAATATTTGTGTGCCTCGTGACCGTAATGGTGAATTCAAAGCAGCACTCATTCCACCCTACACGCGTCGTGTTGATGCATTAGAAGAGATGGTTATCAAGCTCTACGAAAAAGGAATCACAACACGTGAAATTGCCGAGCTCATCGAGAAAATGTACGGATCACACTATTGCGCAACAACGATCTCAAACATGACCAAAGTCGTCGAGGGACAAGTTGAGGCTTTTCATGAACGTCATTTTACTGAGTCAAACTTCGTTTGTCTCTTCATTGATGCGACTTATCTTCCGCTCAGACGAAATACGGTTGAACGTGAGGCGGTCTATATCGCGATTGGCATCACGACAACCGGTGAGAAACAGATTCTTGATTACCAAATCGCTCCAACTGAAAATGGTGAAGTTTGGTCGGAATTATTAGGCGGGCTTGTAAAAAGAGGTATCATCAACGTTCAACTAGTTGTCGCTGATGGAATGGTTGGGCTTGAATCAGCGCTGGAGAAGAGCTACCCACAGGCAAAGTTTCAGCGTTGCCTCGTTCATATGAGTCGTAACATTTTCAAAAAAGTACGTGTTAGCGACCGACAGGCCGTCATGTCTGAATTCAAGCAAATTCACCAAGCAACAACCAAGTCTGAAGCTCAAAAGGTTCTGGCTACCTTTATTACGCACTGGGCACCTAACTATTCTAGAATGACGAAGCGCTTAGCAGAGACCAAAAATCTGCTTACTTTTTTTGATTTCCCGACAAGCATTAGAGCCTCGATCTACTCAACCAATCTTATCGAATCGTTCAACAAAGCGATCAAGCGAAAAACTAAAGCGAAGGAACAGTTCCCGAATGAAGACGCGTTAGATCGTTTCCTAGTCACACAGATGTTGGCCTACAATGATAAGAACTTTGGCAAGTCTCATCGTGGCTTCAAACAATGTCAAGATACATTAGAATCAATGTTTTGAAATTGGTCATTTAATCGTGCAAACAAGAGTTACTCATTTACACAAAATTCTTGACACTCTC
>NZ_BJDN01000073.1 GCF_005405165.1 Loigolactobacillus binensis | reverse complement strand
TGGATGTAAGCTGATTCCTGAGACAACTTTTAAGAGAGGGTATAATGAATAAATCATCTCTCAAAAGGAAGGAATTTTTACATGCCAACTCGTTACGACAAAGAATTCAAACAAAACATTATCAACCTATATAAGCAAGGCGAATCAGCTGCCCAACTGGCCAGAGAATATGGCATTGGCTATTCAACAGTTCATAAGTGGATCCAGGGCCAGGCCAAAACTCAATCCGGTAAATCGCCAGACGAAATCAAAGCGATGGAAAAGCGACTGGCTTCGCTGTCTGAGGAGAACGAAATCCTAAAAAAAGCCCTGGGCTTCCTTGCGCAGAAGTAACCAATATCTTTGATTACATTCACCAAGAAAGCCATCACCACCAGGTAACCAAGATGTGCCGAATCCTCGGTGTTTCCAGAGCTCAGTATTATCGTTATCGATCCCCCAAACCTTCAAAACGCCGGGCCGAAGATGCGGGCTTGAAACAACGGATTCTGCGGATCTTTGCGGAATTTAAGCAGCGATACGGTGTTATGAAGATCCACCATGAATTGAATCTGGAACTTCAACCACTGCAGCTTCGGTGCAGTCCACGACGGATTTCCTGGCTCATGAAGGAACTGGATATCCACTCCGTTACCGTCAATAAGTGGAAAGCGGCTTCGGCTTCCAAAACCAAGGTTGAACAGCGTCCCAACTTGCTTAAGCAGGATTTCTCGACCACTGGTTTAAATCAAAAATGGACCGCTGATATGACCTATATTCAAACGAAGCGTCATGGCTGGTGTTACTTATCAACCATCATGGACCTGCACTCACGACGGATTATCGGCTATTCGTTCTCAAAAAAGATGGCTACTGATTTAGTCTTAAAGACCCTTGAAAGCGCGGTTAAAAATCGAACCATTACTGGGGACCTGATTATCCATACGGATTTAGGATCACAGTATACCAGCGATGATTACAATCAACGTTTAACTGAGCTACATATCCGCCACGCATACAGCCGTAAGGGTTGTCCGTATGATAATGCGCCAATGGAATCCTTTCACGCTTCCCTCAAAAAGGAATGTGTTTATCCAGTGCCGGTCTTTGAAGATTATGAAACTGCCGCTGCCGTCCTTTTTGAATAGGTGCATGCTTTCTACAATAGGAAGAGAATTCATAGTTCACTGGGCTACCAGACCCCCTTACAAGTTGAAATTGCAACACTTACGAGCCAAATGGCCGCCTGATTTAATGCTTTCCAGGGTTCAAATAAGTTATTAATCGCGATTAATGATTTATTTGAGCTGTGGAAGGTAAACGCGGTTCTGAATGTCTCTTAAAATCTGTCTCAAATATTGACTTCAATCCA
>NZ_BJDN01000072.1 GCF_005405165.1 Loigolactobacillus binensis | reverse complement strand
ATTAAATTTCAACAAAAACATTTTAGTATCGCATACGGGTGGTCAATTATCTTCCGATGGCGGGCTAACATTGTGTGTAGAGCTGATGGCAAAATTCCAGTTCACCATCTTGGCCGACAAACTATTGAGGTTCAATGACCAGCGACGATATTGTCAACACAGTAATTCTAGTATCTTAAAACAGTTAATTCTTCAGATTATTGCTGGTTATAGCGCAGATTCTGCGGCAACTTTTTTAGAAAAAGAACCGCTTTTTAAATTATTATTGGATAAACCGTCTTTGGCTTCACAAGCAACAATATCACGTTTTTGGCAACGCTTTGATAAAGATAGTGTTAGCACATTACAGACTTTAAATGAGGCTTTGATCGACCGTGTTCGACTATTAACCAACCAGACAGCCACGATTATTGATATCGATTCGACTCACTCAGACACTTATGGCAAACAGGAAGCCACTAACTACAACGCACATTATGGTACTGAAGGATATCATCCATTACTGGCAACTGATCAAGATGGTAACTTATTGAAAGCTGTCTTGCGTCCTGGAAATGCCTACACCAGCAAAGATGTAAAAGCTTTTTTAACACCACTATTAAAGCATTATCAAACTCAGCTGCCCACGACTGACATTCTGGTTCGTGGTGATAGTGGCTTCGCCACGCCAGAAGTTTACGATGTCTGTGAAGCCAAAGATGTGTTTTACATTATTCGACTCAAACGCAATCGAAAATTACAGAATCTAGCTGAAAAGTTCGTCAAGATCAGTGATCAAACCCAGTGGCAAGAGGAAGAGACTCATTACTACTCTGAAATCTATCAATCAGCATCGTGGCCTAAGCCACGGCAGATTTATATTAAATCAACTCGAGTAGCTGGTGAACTGATCTTTTCACATGAATTTATCGTCACTAATCTGACTAATTTAACGGCTGAAACTGCCTTCGAACTGTATCACAAACGCGGCCAAATGGAAAATTACATCAAAGAAGCTAAAACAGGTTTCTTTTTCGATAAGACTGATAGTTCAACGTTTAATGCCAATGCTGCTCGGATGATGGTTAGTGTACTGGCTTACAATATTGTCAACTTTTTAAAGCAGCTAACACTGACAAAACATGATTCCGGCTTGTGCGTTAGCACATTGCGGATCCGTTTATTCAAAGTTGCGGCACGTGTTGTGCATACTGGCCGACGCATTCAGTTGCGGCTGAGCTCGTATCATGTTTACCATCGGCTGTTCTACCAGGCTCTACAGCGTATCCAGGCTATTGAATAACCGGCAAAATTAAAAAAATCTGTACAACCAAGGGACAAGTGTATCCAAAAGTTCAAAGCAATTCTGAGTTAGTTGAAAGATCTCACTAGCTAGAACTGATAA
>NZ_BJDN01000071.1 GCF_005405165.1 Loigolactobacillus binensis | reverse complement strand
GGCTCTCTGTCAAATCCTGTTGATAGTCAATTTTACAGTGTTAGAAGTTACTTAACTTCTAATGCTGTTTTTTTACTTGGTTTGGTCCGCATTTGTTGCAGTTTGATCCGTGAAACTAGATGGTGATAGTTGCGAAAGCCAAAAGCCGTTCGCTGGATCTGTTTGATCATGCGATTGATTCCCTCGATGGGACCGTTTGAGTATTTGAATTTACTGGCATTAAGGATGATCGCTGAGTTTTGCTTGAAGGTCGTTAAGGTGGCCGCCATCGGTGAGCTAAGGGGATCATTATGGGTTAAATAATTGACTAAGTCAGCTTGATTATGGCTTTTAAGACAAGTCATAATGCCTTGCATAATCGTGTAAGTATTCGCCAATGTTTCATCAAGTTCAAGCCCTAACTGGACACGTTCTTGCTGGGTCAGTTGTTGGCGCAGATGGCGGTCATAAAATAATCGTTTAGCATCAAGATCATATTCGTGCTTTAAGTACAGTTTCCAAGCGAATTTTAGCAGCCGATATTCCTTCGTCTGTTTAGGATATCGTTTCATCAGTTGGACCCGACTTTGGTTGAACGCGCGGGTCATCATAGCGACAATGTGGAACCGATCAACGATGATCTTAGCGTTGGGGAAGACAGTGCTAACAATGTCTTGGTAGTAGCTATTCAGGTCTAAAGTCACGGTTTTAACGCGCTGGCGCACCTTAATATGAAACTGATTAAAGTAAGCTAAAATGCTTTTTTTCAACCGATCCGGCAGGATCTGTTGAATTTCATGATCACCAGCACCATTAATACAAATAAAATGGAGTACGCCACCCACACCGCGCACTTCATCCATGGCTAAATGTTCGGGTAGATAGTTGTAATTCCGTCGAAAGAGCTCGTCATAGTTATCTAAATAGCGACAAACCGTACTGGGTGAGACATTATTATCACGGGCAATACTCTTTTGGGTCCGATCATCTTGTAAATGCATAAAAATCTTCTGGCGAGTTGCCCGGGAGATATGGCAATATTTATCAACTAGATCAGTCGTTGCCATCACACTAGTCCCACAGCTTTTACAAATCAGGCGCTCTTTGTGTAGCTCTAGCTCAACCGGCTCGCTAGCATTGGCAGTGAGATAAGTCACCCGCGTGACGTAGTGACCATTATGATTGAGCTGATCAAAGCCACATTGGGGGCAACGCTTAAAGACGGCTTTGACGGTGGCATGATAGACTTTGATTCGTTTGTTTTGTTTGACCTCGTTGCCATAATCGAAAAAAATAACGTTTGGGTCTTTAATATTGAGCGCAAATTTTATATGATGGTCTATAGGGTTCACGGTTTTCTCATATCCTTTTAAATGATACTGTTGTGGGTGGATTTTTTGGATGGG
>NZ_BJDN01000070.1 GCF_005405165.1 Loigolactobacillus binensis | reverse complement strand
GGCTCTCTGTCAAATCCTGTTGATAGTCAATTTTACAGCATTAGAAGTTATTTAACTTCTAATGCTGTTTTTTTACTTGGTTTGGTCCGCATTTGTTGTAGTTTGATCCGTGAAACTAGATGGTGGTAGTTGCGAAAACCAAAAGCCGTTCGCTGGATCTGTTTGATCATCCGATTGATGCCCTCAATGGGACCGTTCGAGTATTTGAATTCACTGGCATTAAGGATGATCGCTAGGTTCTTTTTGAAGGTTATTAGCGTGGTTTTCATTTTGGGACTGAGCTGCTCATTGTGATTTAAGTAGGTCACAATCCCAGCTTGATCGTGATTCTTCAGACAGGTCATAATGCCTTGCATGGTGGTGTAGGTATTCGCCAACGTTTCATCAAGCTCAAGCCCTAACTGAACGCGTTCTTGCTGGGTCAATTGTTGGCGCAGATGGCGGTCATAAAATAATTGTTTAGCATCAAGCTCCTGTTCGTACTTTAAGTACAGTTTCCAAGCAAATTTTAGCAGCCGATATGCTTTCGTTTGTTTAGGATATTGTTTCATCAGTTGGATCCGACTTTGGTTGAACGCGCGGGTCATCATAGCCACAATGTGGAACCGATCAACGATGATCTTAGCGTTTGGGAAGACGGTGCTCACAATGTCTTGATAGTAACTATTCAGGTCTAAAGTCACGGTTTTAACGCGCTGCCGTACCTTAATATGAAACTGATTAAAGTAAGCTAAAATGCTTTTTTTCAACCGATCCGGTAGGAGCTGTTGAATTTCATGATCCCCAGCACCATTAATACAAATAAAATGGAGGACACCGCCCACACCCCGCACTTCGTCCATGGCCAAATGTTCGGGCAGATAGTTGTAATTCCGCCGAAAGAGCTCGTCATAGTTATCCAAATAGCGACAAACCGTACTGGGTGAGACATTATTATCACGGGCAATACTCTTTTGGGTCCGATCATCTTGTAAGTGCATAAAAATCTTCTGGCGAGTTGCTCGGGAGATATGGCAATATTTATCAACCAGATCGGTCGTTGCCATCACACTAGTTCTACAGTGTTTACAAATCAGGCGCTCTTTGTGCAGCTCTAGATCAACGGGTTCGCTGGCATTGGCAGTGAGATAGGCCACCCGCGAAACGTAGTGACCATTATGATTGAGCTGCTCAAAGCCGCATTGGGGACAACGCTTAAAAGTGGCTTTAACGGTGGCACGATAGACTTTGATTCGTCTGCTTTGTTTGACTTCGTAACTATAATCGAAAAAAATGACGTTTGGGTCCTTAATATTGAGCGCAAATTTTATATGATGGTCTATAGGGTTCACGGTTTTCTCATATCCTTTTAAATGATACTGTTGTGGGTGGATTTTTTGGATGGGGGCTGTGGGCTCTTTTTTGCACAAAAAATCCTGTTAATAGCTTACCACTTTGTAAACGATCAACAGGAAAAAGTATAGAGCC
>NZ_BJDN01000069.1 GCF_005405165.1 Loigolactobacillus binensis | reverse complement strand
TTTTATGAAAAGAATTAAAAAATGAGTATACAAAATAAAAAGGTAGTCAAAACACAAAAAATTTTGTACACTCAGGTTGTTATCGGATTCAATTATTAGTTGAGATCAGAGCTTTTTGCGAGCGCTCTGATCTTTTTAGTTCCTGATAATTTTGTCCGGTATCAATCATGGCATAAACGATTCGCAGTAATTTATGAGCTAAGGCAACGACCGCTTTTTGCCGGCCCATATGTGAACTCAATCGATAAAAAAAGTCAGTTAGCCCGGTGTTTTTTTGGCGTTTTGCGCCCATCGCTGCCTGTACCATGGCTGTTTTCAAGTGCACATTGCCATGCGTGATATGACTACTTTTTGCAATGCCTGCCGATTCATAGTTACCTGGACAAAGGCCAGCCCAAGATGCCAAATGATGAGCAGTGGGAAATGGACTTACATCTGCACCAACTTCTGCGATAATGATTTTGGCAACACCCTCACTGATACCTGGAATTGTTTGTAGGCGAAGGTACAGCTTTCTAAAGGGATCAAGCTGTGCTTCAATTTGTTGTTCCAGCTCAGTAATTGCGGCCGTTATCTGCTTTAATAATTCTAAGAGAATATCAAGCAATCGTCGATCGTTAGCGGACAGAACGCCATCAAGCGCTGCTTGAATTTGTTCGGGCGTTGCTTTCATGCGGCCATGCATACATTGCTTAATCCTGGGTAAGGTTGTTTTTTCACCATTAACCAGTAAATCAAGTAATTTACGACCAGCGCCATTAAAAATATCGGTAACATAGGTGGTTAATTTAATATTGGATCGTTGTAAGATATTATGAATGGCGTTTTTCTTTTTAGTGATGTCTTGCGTGAGTGATTTTTTTAGGCGCGTTGATTCACGCAACTCTTGAATCGCTTGTGGCGGAATGAAGCTAGCTGAAACTAGGCCTAACCGACCTAGTTCGGCGATCCATTCGGAATCTTTTTGATCAGTTTTCTTACCGGGGATATTTTTGATAATCCGCGGATTACATAAAATCATTTTGAAACCAAATGGTGCAAGTATCTGCCAGACAGGACGCCAGTACTGTCCCGTACTTTCCATTAAGACTAATTCAATCTGTTGGTCACGTAACCACTGACCACAGGCTTTGAGGGCAACGGTAGTTGTCCCAAAGCGCTGTGAATGTTTCTTAGGTCTAGCTGTAGTAGCGCCAATCAAGGTGGTCACTGTAATCTGTTTCTGATGGACATCAATGCCGCAAGCAGCTTCAGTTATTACATCCATGATCTGACCTCCATTCAAGTTATTGAAGGTGTTATTCAAATCTTCAATTCTTAGAGGATGTGAAATTTTTTATTCGTGTTCAAGACGACAATGAGTTAATCTCACGAATTGAAGACCATCGGTTTTTTGTTCAGGCTCAAGGCACCAATAAACAGACGATGTACAAAAGAACGCCTTCACCGCTAGTATAACGGCAAAGG
>NZ_BJDN01000068.1 GCF_005405165.1 Loigolactobacillus binensis | reverse complement strand
TAAAGACCCTACACATTTGATTTGTCGAAAATTTGTTCAGTTTTCAAAGGTCTACCGAGTTGCTTAACGCAACTTAATTAGTTTACCATGACTAACAAAGCTTGTCAAGAACTTTTTGAATAAATATTCAATTAGTTAAAAACAAATCAAGTTACGTCTTGCTGCATTAGGCTTTCTGCTTGTATAAACATGCAGTCAGGAATGAATAACGCAACAAATGACAACTTTATCAGTTTATCAGGTGCCGCAATGCTTGTCAACAAAAAGTTTTAAAAACTTTCTAAATGACCGCTTTGCTTCAATTGACAACAAAGAATACTATACCAGCCTTTCTGCCTACCGTCAAGTCTTTAATGAAATAACTACTTTAGCAAATGTTTAACGACCAATTTGCGGCTAATGTTCGGTAAAATGAGTAAATAACCACTTTTAATACGCTAATAAATAAATTCCTTTGTGTTTTTCCATTAAGTCATCTAAAATGAAGCTATCAATTTATAGAAAATGGTGAAAAAATGAGTCCTACACGCATTTTAAATTTAGAACACGGCTATAATTTTCGTGAATTAGGTGGCTATCGCACTCAAGATGGCCGGCAATTAAAATGGCAAAAAGTGATTCGCGCTGCACAGCTCAACAAACTTAGTGATCGTGATCTGACCCAATTAAGTGAGTATGGCTTGCAAACGATCATTGACTTCCGTTCCCCTGAGGAACAAACCGTTGCTCCTGATCGGATACCCACCACCAGCGATTATGAATTTCTCCCCGTTTTTGCCGTCGACGAAACTAAAAATTCAATTGCACCACAGGCTTTATTAAATGAGTTACGGCGTGATCCTGATGGCCATAAGCAAATGCTACAAGTCTATCAGAATCTAGTTCGGGATAATCACGCCCAACAAACTTACCGCCAATTCTTCGCCTACTTGTTGGCTAACAGCACGGCGCAACATAGTTTATTATTTCATTGTACAGCCGGCAAGGACCGCACTGGAATTGGTGCCGCGCTTCTATTAGGTGCCTTAGGTGTTCCCTTTACACAAATCCAAGCAGATTATCTATTAACGCAACAAGCTTCAGCTACCGAAATTGCGGCGAATATGAAGCAAGTCGCAGCCTATCCTGGGATTACCCCTGAACAAGTTGTTGGTGTCCGTGATTTAATGGCAGCTTATCCAGAATATTTGGCAACTGCTTGGGCAACGATCAATGAGCTAGCCGGTTCATTAGCCGGTTACCTCCATGACTATTTACAATTAAGCACCCACGATCTAGCTGACTTAAAACAGATCTACTTAGATTAAGCCTAATAGCGTTTTAGCAAAAAAGGCGTAGCCACTGCAAATAGTGGCTGCGCCTTTATTTTTAGGCTCTATACTTTTTCCTGTTGATCGTTTACAAAGTGGTAAGCTATTAACAGGATTTTTTGTGCAAAAAAGAGCCCACAGCCCCCATCCAAAAAATCCA
>NZ_BJDN01000067.1 GCF_005405165.1 Loigolactobacillus binensis | reverse complement strand
TAAAACATTCTAAGCTTTATAGTGAATCGATTATCCGACGGGATAGTTGATTCACTATTTTAGTTTTGTTCTAAACTTTAAATAGTGGTGAAACTATATGCCGTAAGAAGTTTAGACGCTTGACGTCGTCCTTAAAACAGGCAGTTTTACTTAGTAATTAGTATTCTCTTCGAAGAATGTCGACACTTGATGTCCAGTTTAGAAAATTAGAAATAATTACCTTAGTAAATACGTTCCAACCACTAACAGCTATTTAGGAGGGTTTAAAAATGAGCATTGTCTTTGGCATAGATGTAAGTAGTCGTGATTCCAGTGTTTGTGTACTTCAGAGTGGCGCCACACGAGAATATAAGATCACTAACGATACTATCGGCTTTAAAACTCTGTTGATAGATCTAAAAGAATACGCCGAACATCCACAAATCATCTTAGAAGCAACTGGAGTTTATTCACGCAGAATTACTAGATTTTTAGATGAATACGATTATGATTATGTTCTTCTTAATCCTTTAAAGGCTAGGAAAGAAATTAATCAGGGCTTACGTCGCAATAAAACCGATCGCAATGATGCTTACCATTTGGCACTAGCTCAAGATCGAAATCAGCATCAACCTAATCGAAAAGAGCCTGAGGTTTATCATCAATTGCAGTCTTTAAGTCGGGCTTATGAGGAATTAACTCACGATATTGTTTCTTCCAAGAATCGACTTCATAAATATTTACAGTTAACTTTTCCAGAATTAGAAACCATTTTCAATAACTCTAGAGGGGTTAATTACTGGTATTTAGTTGGGCTCTTTCCACACTGTCAAGATGTTAGAAATCTTGACGTATCAACCATCGCTAAGCAAATTAAAGATTTTAAAGGTTATGGTATTAACCGTGCTCAAAAACTAGCTATTAAACTTAAGCATCTCGCGGATTTAGCTTATCCAGCAGTTGATCAAGACGACCCGGAGCGTGATGAAGTGGTTTATTACGCCAATAGATTATTACGGCTTACAGCTGATCGCGAGCGGAGATCAGAGGCAATGATCAAATTAGCTAAGACTTTGCCTAATCGCGATCTAGAAATCTTAATGAGCATTCCTGGTATCGCTGAAATAACTGCCGTCCGAATTCTAGCCGAATTAGGCGACATTAGAAGATTCAGTAATCCAAACAAGATAAATGCTTTTGTTGGTATTGATCCAGGTAGATATCAATCAGGGGAAAAAGATTCTAGTTTAAGGATCTCTAAGCACGGCAATGCTGTTGCGCGGAAGATTCTTTATCGTGCAATTGGACAAATCGATCTAGCGGCTAAGACTAGTCCATGTCACATAGCAGATTACTATGAACGAAAAAAGCAATTTTCTCAAACAAAGGGGTTCAAGAAAATTGCCATTGCTTCAATCCATAAACTGCTTAGAACGGTCTACATTTTGATTATCACTGATCAAATGTATGATTACAACGTAGCCAACAATAATCAAAAAGACTTTTGTCGTAATTAATTGATCAGGTTCATTATAGCCTAAGTTAACTTCAAAGAAGTAATTTCTTTGAAGCCTTTTGTGATGCTCCTAATTTAGAAATAAAACGCCCCGATTAAAGCAATAATGTCAAATATGTCAGAAATTAAGACTTTAGAGTCCTAATATACTTGACTTTACGTAGAAAA
>NZ_BJDN01000066.1 GCF_005405165.1 Loigolactobacillus binensis | reverse complement strand
AAACATAAATTGAATTAAAAATACAGTCAATTCAACAACGAGAAAAATTGATTGTATGGTTATCAGCAGACCGAGTGAAACGAGGTCAATGCGCACTTATAACCTTGACACTTGTCAAGGGTAGATTTAATCCCCATTTTGATGGGGATTATTTGTATTAGAAGGCTAGCGCCAACAATAAAAATCCTAGAGCCAAATCTCAAGATTAATCAATCACATTACGAAGGATCCAATGACTATAAGCAAGACGAGCACCGGGAGTTATCACCCAGGGGTGATTAATTTCAAAAATTTGAATTTCAGTTGCTAAGTAAAGTGGCGTCTTACCATGATTAAAAGCAAAAACGGGTTGCGGAAAATCAGGCTTACTAGCAACTTGATGAACACTTTGACGAGAGTTCATCTGCCAACGAATTTTTAAATCTTCACGCGACAATAATTGCGGTAATTGTGTTTTTTCAATTTGAGCTTGTTGCTGCAACTTTTGTGTAAAGGCTTGTTTAGTCTTGTTTTGATGCCAATCATCAAAAAGATCATACTTGTTGGTTTCAAAATCTAAATCCATAAAGCCAGCCCCCTAACCAAAATCAATTTGATCCAGCATCGTTTCGGTACTAGCCTGGTCTAAGCCTAAATAAGCTAAAGTCATCGCCTCACTGGAATGATTGAGCAGATTCATGACTAAGCCAATATTATAATTTGATTGCGTGTAAACACGATAAGCCCCAGTTTTGCGCATCGTATGAGTACCTAGGTAATTAATTCCTAATAGATCGCCAACCTTACTCATAATTTTGTAGAACTGTTTTTCAGTAATATGGCGTTCTGGGTGTTGAATGGAAAGAAAGAGCCATTCAGAATCCAGCTGATGATCAAGTAGCCATTGACGGTACAATAAGAGCTCTGTTTGAACAGGTTTAAGGTACAAGGTATTAGGTTTACCAGTTTTTCGGTCGTGAATAAACGCATTTTGTTTAATAGAACCGTCCGGATTAAAAATATCGGCCTGTTTTAAGCGCATGACATCACTGACTCGCAGCAGTGTCGCTTTGCCAACTTGAAAAACTGTATAGTTACGCCGGCCAGCTTTAAAGTTGTTGAGTAAGGTATCTTGAACCTCTTTGAGAACGTTTGAATCTTTGATGGGTAAGACAACTTGTTGCATAGTTTTAGCTCCTTAAAAAATTGATTTTTAGTACAAATTAAAGTACAATATTAAGTACAATGAAAGGGTGGTAAATATGACATTAGCACTAACACAGAGCGATTTTCGCGCTAACCTAAAAAAATATTTAGATCAAGTTAATGACGAAGACGAAACCGTTTATATTGCTCGTTCAAATAGTCGCGCAGTAGCCATCGTTTCACAAGAAAAAATGGACTGGTTAGAAAGAGCATTAAAAGCTAAAGAAGGTTCGTTAGAATATGCAATTGCACGTGATCAGTTAATTAAACGCCATGTCTTACCTGACGATGAAATTGTTGAACCAGATGATGATTATTGGGGTCAGTTTAAATAATGAAAAAACTAAGATTTAAACCACGTGCAACCTTTAATGCTGATCTAAAACGGCTAGCCAGTTTAGACAAATCTATTATTGATGAAGTTCGAGCAGCCATTGACCTGTTGCTTGAGCAACAACAATTACCACCAGAATTTGAAGATCATGAGCTTAATCGGCGAATGAGCGGCTATAATGAATTTCATTTACGAGACACCCCGAAAAACAAAACACCAAGCGAAACTAACGATGTCCTGGTGGTTTATACGATTGATAAAGATGAACTAGTCTTAATTGGAATTCGAGTCGGATCGCATGATCGTTTATTTCCTGGTCAAAATCGTTCTAAAAGGTATCGAAAAAATAACGAATAAAAGAAGCTATTTCTGGTATATAAAAATAAATAACCCCTAATATCTACATTATAGATATTAGGGGTTATTCTTTCAACGTTTTCGAGGGGGTATTTGTTAATTATAGGCCCTAAAATGCAACACATAGTTTTCTATACTAGCTTCTCAATGTCCCTTGTGTTTTTGTATTTTCTTGGCCTGGTGCAATTTATATCTTTTT
>NZ_BJDN01000065.1 GCF_005405165.1 Loigolactobacillus binensis | reverse complement strand
GAGCTTGATTGGGGAAAGTCAGAAGGTAATGAACTTCAATGGTAAGCCAAGGTGATATATTTTATGTTAACTTTAATCCAAGCCGTGGTCATGAACAGAATTGGAATCAAACAATGTGGTTCCGATGAAGAATTGGCCGCAATTGTTGAAAAGGCGCCTAAAGATTTTCTCGTTTACACGGGCGAAGATGCTCAGAGCTTGACCACCCTCGTCTTGGGTGGTCAGGGAACGATTTCAGTGGCGAGTCATTTATTTGGAAATGAAATGGCGACGATGCGCCGCGCCTTGAACCACGGCGATATCACCCAAGCAGGGCAAATTCAACGACGTTTAATGCCGAAGATGGCAGCACTATTCACACAACCCTCACCGGCACCCGTCAAAGCGGCGCTGAACGCCCAACACTGGTTAGTCGGAAGCACGCGCCTACCAATTTTACCGTTAACCACCAATGAACAAAGTCAACTACTCAACAGCTTAAAATAATGCAGAACGGTTGGTAGTACCTGGCAAAAGCGCGTATACTGAAACTAAAATAATTAGGAAAGTGGTGACCATGATGTGCGGTTGGGCTTTTACTGGCGGTATGCCCTTTATGTGGATGGGTGGCGGCTTGGGCATTATCAGCTTACTGATTCTGTTAGCCGTTGGTGCTTACTTTTTAGGGACGCGTTCACGCCATCACGATTAAAGTTTTCATTGGGATAATCAAAAAAGACTTTCAAGGCACGGCTTGATAAAGTGAACCCTTAAAATTGGACAACTTTATTAAGCTGCTTTCTGGACGGTAAGTTCCCGGTATTTTACCGGGGACTTGCCGTCCAGTTTTGTTTTGATGCGCCGATGATTGTAGAAGTCTATCCATTCGTTCATAGCTTCGATAAGCGCTGTTTTGGTCTCAAAATATTCATCCATAACCTCGACTTTCATAATGTGAAAAAACGACTCCATGGCGGCGTTGTCGAGACAAGTGGCTTTACGTGACATACTCTGAAATACATGGTGCTCTTTAAGCGTGTTTTGCCAGTGGCGATGCTGATACTGAAACCCTGCCAGATATGGAAACTATGGTAAAAATTATGACAACTGGATTGTTATTTATCAGCTAGATCATGATGAATTGATTTTGTTATTGGTTGCAACTGGCTCCCATGAAATCTTGAATCAATAGCTATAGTTTAGGGGCACTTATAAAAAAATAAATTAAAATAGCCCCCAATATCTACATTATAGATATTGGAGGTTATTTTAACAATGATTTTGAGGGGTTATTTGATAGTTATAGCCCCTAAATTAAGGAATGTTTTAGTGACCACCTAGGATCATAGTTAATTCATAGCAAAACTCCTGGTATTTTACTTAGAAGTCAATAAATTAATTGGACTGCTTTATGGTGGTAAGTTATGACGTATTTTAACACCTTTAATTATAAGGCACAAAAAAAGCGACACAATTGTTAAGTTATGACGCAGTTTATATATTCATTTAGCGGACATTAACCCATTTATTAATAAAAACTGGACTTAGAATGCGTTTCTCAAACGTCGAAACATGAAAAAAAGCCTATTTCTAGGCGCTTTTTACGATTATTGTTGTAAAGTTTGTTGGGCTTTTTTAGCTCTTGGCTTTTTAAATCTGGATTATCCTTTGCACCTGAAGATGGAAAGGGGACTGCTTCTTCTGCTTATGGTGGTCTAGGCATGGCTTTAGGTAATAACGGATTTAACGTTATCGGTGCTTTGTTCCTTAGCCAGTTTCGACTAGGATTTATAGTCTTTGGTATATTCACATTTGCTGGCGTATTAATTGCAACTTTGATTGTCCATGAGCCTTCTAATTTAGATGAAACCTCAACTAAAAAGAAAGAAAAGTTTTCTTTAAAAAATGTAAAGTTAATTTTTCCTTCTTGGCAAATTGGCGCGACTACTACCTAGCTCTTATAGGAAAAATGTTTCAGGGAGTTGGAAACTTTGCAATTACAGGATACATTTTATACGTGTGGTGCTAGTTTGTAACATTTAGAAATTTAACAAAAAAGTCCAACCCAGTTAGACTCATAAGTGACAAAACTTAAAAGGAGTAATAACTGTGTT
>NZ_BJDN01000064.1 GCF_005405165.1 Loigolactobacillus binensis | reverse complement strand
TTCTTCCTCAGTTGGAAAAACGGGTAGTTGCCCTAATTGATCAAGCAGGTATTCGAGATACTGCCGGGGATCCAAACCATTAGCTTTCGCGGTTTCAATCAAGGTCATCCAAATCGCGTTAGCCTGTGCCCCTGCAGGACTGGTGGCGAAAAGCCAATTCTTGCGCCCAATCACGAAAGACTTCACATTTCGTTCGGTGGCGTTATTGCTTAGATCAATTTCGCCGTAATCGAGCACACGATCAAGTGCAGACCGTTGGTTTTGGGCATAGGTCAAAGCACGACCTAAACGTGATTTCGGGGTGGCCACCGCTTGATCACACCACTGCCAAAATTGCTTGATCACTGGCTTTAATTGTTCCTGGCGCAGTTCTTTGCGCTTGGTTGGTGTTAGATCACGCCAGCCCCGTTCTAGGTGAAACATTTGATCAAGCAATTTTAAGGGTGGCGTTATCGTCGGTTGCCCCTTGATCTTGCAGGCATCATCGAAGAATTTTCGCCGCACATGCGCCCAACAACCGACCCGCGTCACCGTCGCGCCCAGTAGATTATAGCCAGAATAACCGTCACATTGTAGGACACCCGTAAAATCACCATAAAGTTGTTGGGCAGTTTTGCCGGCACGATTGTCGCTATACGTATAATAGACAACTTGATGCGCAGCTAAGCGAATACTCCGAGCAATCCAGATATAAGACTTGCTTTGCGCGGTTTTACCCACCTCACGCAAGACTTGAAACGGTGTTTCATCGCCTTGCAGGTAAGGTTGCGTTAATAATTGTTCGTGCAGTAATGTATACAGCGGTTGAACGATCGTCGCTGCTTTGATCACCCAATTCGTCATGGTCGTTTCACTTAAAATCAAACCAGCCCGCCGCCAGGCTTTCATTTGACGATAAAGTGGTGTCCCTAAGGCATATTTTTGGTACAACAACTCAGCGACTAACGATGAGGTCGCTAAACTATGGGGGATCAGCGCCTGCGGCGCAGTCCCCTGATATAAGTGGGAAACACCATCATTCGTTTCACAAGCGGCACATTTATACGTTTGTTCAAAGATCTGTTCGCGATAGAGGCGACCAGGAATTTGATGCACGACTTCACGCACAAAGTGCTTGCCCACTGGTATCAGTTGATGACCATGATCGCAACTCAAGTTCTCGCGGCGGATCACGGTGGTCTCGATCGGTAGATTGGGATCAACTGATTCGCAACGCTTACGCTTTGGCTTATGGACGACTGTTGTTACTGTCGTTTCGCTTTGGTTCCCAGTTTGCTCTGGGTCGGTAAAAACCCCATTGTCATCTGCCAATAGGGATAACTGGTTAGGATCAGTTATTTTTTCCGAATGCTTGCCAAAAAGTTGGCGCTGAAAAAAGGCGACTTCTTCCGTCAAAGTTTGGACAGTTGCGGTCAAGGCCTTTATTTCTTTGAGTAACTCACGATTCTGCGCTTGGGCTTGCTTAAGTTGTTCGACGGTCGTTGCCATGGAATCGCCTTCATTCACTAGGATTGTCCTGAGTGTACCATGATTGGTCAGCTAAGCCTAGCTTTTTTTGGTCGGTTGGTCTGATGCACGGTTGCTTCAAGCCCCCAGCCAGATAATAAACGTTGTAATTGTTTGGCGTGTAGTCGCTTCACCTCATTTTGATTGGTTGGCCATTGCAGGCGGCCATTTTCGATTCGTTTATAAAGTAAGAGAAAGCCATCACCGGCCCAATATAGGGCCTTAAAACGATCTTTACGGGTACCGCAAAAAAGAAATAACGCCCGGCTGTAGGGGTCAAGTTCATACTGATCAGTGATCGTAGCGGCTAAACCATCGATTCCACGCCGCAGGTCAGTTTTGCCACAAATCAAATAAATACCCTTGAGTTGGTGTAAATCAATGAGCATCAGTGAACACCGCCTTGACTAGGGCGTCTAAAATATATCCATTGATATGATTGTAAACAATGATTGTTTCATGTTCATTACGTTTGATTTGAAAGGCCTTTGATATTGAACTTGGCTGTTGTTGACCGTCGTCCAGCTTAACTTGAACGATTTCCGGTTTATTGAGCATAAAAACACCTCACCATTTCTTATGATGAGGCTATCATACCGCGGCCGATACGCTATTTATAGTCGGTCTGTTATTGGGTGCTTAC
>NZ_BJDN01000063.1 GCF_005405165.1 Loigolactobacillus binensis | reverse complement strand
TGTAAGCGGTAAATAATCACCCGTTTTAAAAAGACAACCAAACTTCTCGATTTTGAGAAATCTGGTTGTCTTTTGTTAGGCGGCATTTTTAGCTTGATGCTTGTCCGTTGTTTTTTTATTTTGATGCCGAGCACCTGGATAATGCCATGGTAAATAAACCGCTAACTGCGCCGGATCGGCGAAATCTGGTTGTTGCGGCAGTTCTTTTAACAGATAAGTAATGTAAGCTCGTGGATCAATGCCGTTGGCCTTGGCACTTTCAATTAAAGTTAGCCAAATGGCGGTTGATCTGGCTCCGGCTGGACTCGTACTGAAAAGCCAATTTTTTCGGCCGATCACAAGACGCTTCATATTGCGTTCAGAAGCATTATTGCTCCAGTCCATCATGCCAATATTGATTAACCGATCTAAGGTCGGCCTTTGATCAACGGCGTAAGTGATTGCCTTGCCTAAACGTGATTTAGGTAGTACCTGTGCCGAAGCGATCCATTTCCAGAAGCGCTTAAGTAGCTTGCGAATCTGACTACGTCGTCTACGCCGCCGCACGCGCGGGGAAAAATGCTGCCATTGTCGTTCATGGGCAAACATCTCATCGATCAATGTCAGGGGGACACTTGCTACTGTTTTACCGTTAACTTGGGCGGCATCGTAAAACTTACGCCGCACATGGGCCCAACAACCGACCCGAGTCACACTGTTTGCTAACAAGTTATAGCCGGCATAACCATCGCACTGTAGGATACCAGTGAAGTTCTGGTATAATTTTTGGGCGAAGGTGCCTGAACGTGTCTTGCTATAAGCATATAAAATAATTTGCTGGGGACATTGTTTGACCGTTCGGGCCACCCACATATAGGATTTTGCGGTTGCGGCTTTACCTGATTCACGTAGTACTTGAATTGGGGTCTCGTCACCTTGCAAATAGCGCTGCGCGCTGATTGCTTGCCACAATAGGTCGTAGATTGGCGCAACCATTTGACTTGATTTAATGATCCAGTTGGTCGCCGTGGCTTCTGAAAGTGCGATACCTAGTCGCTTCCAGTTGGGTAATTGCCGATATAACGGCGTACCTAAGATAAACTTTTGACAGATGATCTCGGCAACCACCGAAGCTGAAGCGAGACTATGCGGAATTAAAGCTGCTGGTGTGTGCGCTTGAATTAAATGCGCAATCCCATCTTCTAGTTCACATTCAAGGCACTTATAGGTGCGCGTATAAATACGCTCACGATAGAGTTTAGCCGGAATAAAATGCAGTTCTTCACGGACAAACTTTTTGCCAACGCTGGTTAGCTTATGACCTTGGTCACACTGTTGGCCAGTTAAATCAATCATTGTTTCTTTAACCGCCAAATGGCGGCTTAAGCTTTCTTGCCGGGTTTTTTTACGCTTTTTCTTTGCCGGTACTTGATCTGTGGCGCTGCTTTGTTGGCCAGTTTGCTCTGGCGCGCTAAAAACACCGTCATTACCTTCCAGTAAAGACAGCTGATTAGGGTCCGTTTGTTCTGATTTTTGACCATAAAGTTTTTTCGTCAAGTATGCGACCATCTCTGTCAATTCGGCCACCTGTTTGCGTAACGCCGCAATTTCTTCTTCTGGGGTCATTAGCCCACCTACTCAGTCCGTATTTTATGAATTGAGTTTACCACGTCTCCTTTAGCTTGAATAGTTATTTTTCATGTCCAGGTGGACATGTTTTATGAATAGTGGCGTCTAACGACCAACCGCTGAGTAATCGCCGCAATTGTTTGGCATTCAGTTTGCGTAATGCATTCTGATTAGTCGGCCACTGTAACCGCCCATTTTCAATTCGTTTGTAAAGTAATAAAAAGCCATCACCGTCCCAGTAGAGCGCCTTAAAGCGGTCTTTCCTAGTACCACAGAATAAATAGAGCGCCTGATTATAAGGATCCAATTCAAATTGATCCTGGACAACGCCGGCTAAACCGTCGATGCCACGGCGAAGATCCGTTTTACCGCACACTAAATAGACTTGGCGAATTTGCCGTTGATCAATGATCATCGGTGAACACCGCCTTTAAAACTGCTTCTAAAATATAGTTATTAATGCGATTGTAGACGATCACTGATTTATTTGGGCCAACCTTAATTTGTAGCGCCTTGGTTGTTGCGCGTAGCTGTGGTTCAGATTGATCCATTTTGATTTGTACAATATCGGGTTTTGCCAATAAAAATCACCTCACCAATTATTTGATGAGGTAATCATAACTTGGATTTAGTTAGTTTGATAGTCGGTCAGTTATTTGGTGCTTAC
>NZ_BJDN01000061.1 GCF_005405165.1 Loigolactobacillus binensis | reverse complement strand
CCTTGAATTAATTCAAATACAGCCTTAATTTTTGTTTCTTTTGAAAACATGATAAAACCCCCAGATTTGGATTTCTCCAATTCTGGGGGTTCAGTTCAAAGCTAGGTTGCAATTGCTTTTTTGTTTGCCCAAATCAGTTAATAGACAGGTGCAGCCTTTTTAAAAATAGCTTGCGCCTGTAAACGGAATGCTGTGGTAGACTTACGTTATTAAGCTTTTTGAAAGTAGGGATGAGCACATGCAGCAACGTCTTTCCCGGACGACGATATTAAGTGTTGTCGCTACTGGGTTATTAAGTTTTATGGGCACCTTGGTGGAAACTTCATTAAACGTGACTTTTCCCACCTTAACGAAATTGATGAACGTTAACTTGGCCACGATTCAATGGTTGACCACTGGCTATTTGTTACTGACGACTTTGATAATGGTCGCCTCAGCGCATTTGATCAAACGCTATCCGGTTAAAACATTATTTTTGATCGCGATCACTTGCTTTACTGTCGGCGATCTATTATGCGCGCTGACACCAAGTTTTCCGGTGATGTTGATCGGACGGTTGATCCAAGCCTTTTCTACTGGGCTATCGATCCCGCTGATGTTTCATATTATTTTAACGTCAGTGCCACCGCAGCGTTTGGCCACTTATAACGGGATGGCGGCGATGTTGATCGCCTTGGGTCCTGCACTGGGGCCGACATATGGTGGTTTGTTGACGGCCGCTTGGTCATGGCGCATGATTTTCTGGTTACTACTCCCGCTGATCGTGCTCGTTTTTTTCATTGGGTTATTTAACTTAGATTTACAGCCTTTTTCACGCGCTGATCGTTTTGATTTTTGGGGTTTTGGTTTGTTAGCGATTATTTTATTTTTAGTCGATTATACGTTTAATTTAGCCGCCAAAGTAGGTTTCTTAAGCTGGCATTTCTGGGGGCTGTTACTGATCAGCATCTTTTTAATGATCGGTTTTTATAGCTATAATCGTCATGCCAGTCGCCACTTGATCGACTTTGCGATTTTAAAAAATGCCATTGTTAGTTGGCATTTGTTGGGGTACTTTTTGCTGCAATTTATTAATATTGGCCTGGCCTTTGTGATTCCGCAGGTAGCCCAATATATTTTAGGGCAGAATGCATTTGTTGCGGGAATGATTTTATTGCCAGGAGCGCTGTTAGGGGTGGTGGTTGCCCCACTGGCTGGCCGCTGGATGGATAATTTAGGCACGCCGCTACCGATCGTGGTCGGCCACGCCATTTTCTTGATCGGTGCGGCGCTGTTCATTATTTTCGACCGACGTTTGACTGTTTTATTGTTGATCAGCTTCTATTTTGTCCTTCGCTTAGGCTTTAACCTGGCCTTTGGAAATACGATCAGCCACGCCAGCGTTCAAGTTCAGCCGCACCAAAAAGCGGATATTAACGCGACCTTTAATATGACCCAACAATATGCTGGTTCGTTAGGGACTAATCTTTTTGCGGCGGTGATCGGTGTTTACCAACTACAACCTATTGCTTTGCGGATCAGCACTGCTCAGGGGGCGTTGGTGGATTATTGGCTGATCACTGGTCTAGCTGTGATCGGGTTACTAGCTGCGTGGTTAAGTTACCGACTTTCAAGCAAAAAAAAGGCGTAGATGTAATACCGTGTAAACAACTGGCAAAAAATAAGCAACCGTATCTGCGGTCCTTTCTCAGGTTCGGTTAAGGGCCTGCAGAAGGCGTTAAATTTCATTCCGGTGAAAGTGGGTTAAGACCGATTTTTTGTGTAGTGACAGGTTTAGTTAAATAGTTTGAATTTATAATACAAAAAGCACTGATGAAAAAGTGAATTTGAAAAGCCCCATAATTATTAGACAAAAAGTCTAATAATTATGGGGCTTTTCTTATGACCAAATATTGCAGTAAATTCAAGACAAAAACAGTTTCAAAATATTTGAAAGTTAAACATACTAGAGTACAATATTCGCCCACCTTTAAGATCACGTTGGTAGAGTACGTGCATACACATCAAATCAGCCAGGTATTAACCGCTGCTCATTTTGGTATCCTTGCCAGTCAAGTGAATGCAATGTTCTGACGCTATTTATCAAACTGAAAAGTTTGTGAATTTTTACCGGCCTTTCAGCTTTTTCAATCTAATAAGCTTATGTAAATCACGTGCATAATTATATCCTGATAGCGTTTTCGTGGATACTCAGAGTTTTTCCCCTGTAAACCATCTATATATTGATTCAGGAAATATGTACGGTATAATTAGCAAGGTGGTAATCGGTACCTCGTCCGGGGCTAGTTTTATCGGGAGAGGAGGAAAATTTGATTTGCTTATCATTTTCGAGTATATAGCCGCCCCAATTATCGTTGGTTTTGTTCTGTTGTTAATTCAGCATGCCATCGACAAGAAGGGTAAATAAGCCGTGCGCCACTTCCACAGATCACCGGATATGATCTGTGGTTCTTTTATGAAAAGAATTAAAAAATGAGTATACAAAATAAAAAGGTAGTCAAAACACAAAAAATTTTGTACACTCAGGTTGTTATCGGATTCAATTATTAG
>NZ_BJDN01000059.1 GCF_005405165.1 Loigolactobacillus binensis | reverse complement strand
CGGGTTTTGCCAATAAAAATCACCTCACCAATTATTTGATGAGGTAATCATAACTTGGATTTAGTTAGTTTGATAGTCGGTCAGTTATTTGGTGCTTACCTCCAATTTATGGGGTTCAGTTCAATTTTCTGAAAAATTATGGGCGAATAAAAAGAGTTATACCTAATAAAATGGCATAACTCTTTTTAAACGACTAACTAATTAAGCTTTTACTGTGGGATTCTGATCTGATTTTGCGTCACGCACATTAACCGTAATTTCCCCTTTACGGGCACCGATCGTGACGGCATCACCAACCTTAATGTGACCAGAAAGTAATTCTTCGCTTAACCGGTCCTCAACCTCTTGTTGAATTGCTCGCCGAATTGGACGCGCACCGTATTCAGGATCAAAACCGGCCTTAGCGATCACATCAATCGCCGCTGGCGTGATCTTAACATCAATTTTTTGTTGATGTAGGCGTTTTAAAACGTTCTTTGCCATGATCTTAACAATTTCATGTAACTCCGGCTTAGTTAAGGAATGGAAAACCACGACTTCATCGATTCGGTTAATAAATTCAGGCCGGAAAGATTTCTTTAATTCTTCTAAGATCCGACTGCGCATTGCTTTATAATCCTGTTGCACTTTTTGAGCACCAAAACCAACGGATTTTTCATCACGTAATGCAGTCGCCCCTAAATTAGATGTCATAATTAAAATAGTATTACGGAAATCGACCCGCCGTCCTTTAGAATCAGTTAAATAACCATCATCTAAGACCTGTAGTAAAATATTAAAAACATCGGGATGTGCCTTTTCAACTTCATCTAATAAGACTACAGAATAAGGTTTCTGGCGAACTTTTTCAGTCAGCTGACCACCCTCATCGTAGCCGACATAGCCAGGAGGCGCTCCGACTAGCCGCGAAGTTGAATATTTCTCCATATATTCGGACATGTCGACCCGAATCATGTTATCCTCCGAGCCAAACATTGCTTCCGCCAAAGCCTTGGCTAATTCTGTTTTACCAACCCCAGTTGGGCCTAAAAACATGAATGAACCAATTGGTCGCTGTGGATCTTTCAAGCCGCTACGTGCCCGCCGAATTGCTCGTGATACAGCCGAAACGGCCTCTTCTTGACCAATGACCCGTTTATGCAATACTTTTTCCAAATTGATCAAACGATCAGTTTCAGTTTTTTGCAACTGTGTCAAAGGTACCCCAGTCCATTGTGAAACAACCGTCGCAATATCATCTGGTGTAACTTTAACATCCGTACGAACACCATTGGCCGGTTCACTTGCTTGCTCAGTAGCCAGCTTATCCTTCAGTTTCTTTTCGTCTTCACGAATACTAGCAGCCTTTTCAAAGTCTTGGGCTTCAATAGCTTGTTCCTTTTCATTTTCTAATTGGGTCAACTTAGTTTCCAACTTAGATTCAGGTGTTTTTTGATTGGCCGCGTCTAAGCGAACCGACGCAGCTGATTCATCGATCAAATCAATCGCCTTATCAGGTAAGAAACGGTCACTTATATACCGTGCCGACAAAACAACGGCTTCATGCACGGCCTCATCGGTGATCGTCACACCATGATGCTCTTCGTACCGACTACGCAACCCTAAAAGGATCTGTTCAGCTTCTTCTTCAGTCGGTTCATTAACCTGAATCGTGGCAAAACGCCGTTCCAATGCGGCATCCTTTTCAATATATTTTTGATATTCGTCTAAAGTCGTCGCCCCAATGACCTGCATTTCACCGCGGGCTAGTGCTGGCTTCAAAATATTCGAGGCATCAATTGCTCCTTCGGCACCACCAGCGCCAATCAAAGTATGCAATTCATCAATAAACAAGATGACTTGCCCATCTTTGTAGATTTCATCGATGACTTTCTTTAACCGATCTTCAAATTCACCACGATATTTGGTGCCTGCTACTAATGAACCCATATCGAGCATCATTAACCGCTTTTTAGCCATATCCGCCGGGACATCTCCAGCGATGATCTTTTGTGCTAACCCTTCAGCGATGGCAGTTTTACCAACACCGGGTTCACCAATAAGAACTGGATTATTCTTAGTCCGGCGGGACAGAACTTGAATCAAGCGGCGAACTTCTTTAGCTCGACCAACCACTGGATCCATTTTATTTTCTCGTGCTAACTGAGTTAAGTCACGAGCCAAGGAATCCAAAGTTGGCGTTCCCTCACTACTTTGTGCCTGACGCCCACGCGGTGAACTATGCCGTTTAGAGGCGCTATCAGTAATACCAAGCTTTTTCAAAATCATTTGCCGAGTCTTGCTTAGGCTTAAACCTAAGTTAGTTAAGATCCGTGCAGCTAAAATATCGTCCTCACGTAATAAACCTAAAAGAATGTGCTCAGTGCCAATTTTCATAGCACCCATCCGTTTAGCTTCGTCCCCAGCGTAAGCTAAAATCTGCTTTGCTTTAGGCGCATATGGTAAATAAGCGTCACTTTGAGCTTCAGCCGAAGTGCCGTAACCGGTAAAACGCTCGATTTCTTCGCGAACATCATCGTCAGTAATTGACAGCTGCCGCAGTGTTTTACCAGCAATGCCATCGGTTTCAATGACCAATGCTAGTAATAAGTGCTCAGTGCCCACTGCATGATGGCGGAAGTACTTCGCTTGTTCTTGCGCTAATACTAATACATTCTTTGCACTTGGCGTAAATAAATTATCCATTAAGCGTCCCTCACTTTCGCTTACTCACGTTCGTATCGTAAATGATTCAAAATGCCAACCAGAATGTGCGCCCGAAGTCGCGCTTCCAAATTATGGTCAGCAACAGCAAGTGTATCCCGACTGGTCGCCGCTAAAATCAAATTAGCTTCCTTACGTTCGATCACTTGATCATCATACAGCTTTTGAACCATCACCAGCGCATCCCGCTGATTGATCTGTTCACCGATCAATTGGATCATCGTATCCAGCATATCACGATCATCAAGTAATTTCACTTTCTCAATGCGGATATAACCACCACCGCCGCGCTTGCTTTGAACCAGATAACCACGCTGAATGGTAAAGCGTGTCTTGATTACATAATTAATCTGGGATGGGACACAATTAAATAACTCCGCAATTTCGGATCGTTTAATCTCAACTCGCTCCGATTCCGCCAGAATTTGCTTCAAATAGGCTTCAATAATATCAGAAATATTATGCCCTTGCATCGTCTTCACCCTTAACTTTGACTAATATTGACTATCATTATAGATGAATTTTCAAAAATTGCAAAGAAATACATTGTTTTATTTCAAGATACAAAAAACTCTCCGCGCGGCCGCCGCGCGTAACCATCTATGAAAAGAACACCTTTGCCGTTATACTAGCGGTGAAGGCGTTCTTTTGTACATCGTCTGTTTATTGGTGCCTTGAGCCTGAACAAAAAACCGATGGTCTTCAATTCGTGA
>NZ_BJDN01000058.1 GCF_005405165.1 Loigolactobacillus binensis | reverse complement strand
TGGAATTTTGCCATCAGCTCTACACACAATGTTAGCCCGCCATCGGAGGATAATTGACCATCCGTATGCGATACTAAAATGTTTTTGTTGAAATTTAATCGCGCGTTTCATAATCAAGTTAGCCAAATACTTTTAGCTAATTGATAAAATAAAAAACACCAAGACAAATCTCTGTTATCATTGATGTTCCTACACAAACAATGAAAGAGGTTATTGTCTTGATGCAAGAACAGAATACCACAGTCAGAAAAAAAGGTCAGCACCTAACTTCGTTTGAACGAGGCAGAATTGCTACGCTGCACAGCCAAGGCTATTCCAATCGTGCAATTGCCAGAGCGCTTAATGTTTGTCATCAAACAATCAATAATGAATTGTGCCGCGGCGAGATCGACCAAGTAAAAAAAGTGAATGGTCAACGCCAATATTACGCTGTATACTCACCAGAAACAGCACAAGCTAAGTACGAAGCTAATCGAGCCCACTGTCATCGACCTTTGAAACTCGTCGGTGTCGCTGATTTTATCGACTATTTTACGACTCATTTGCGTCAAGATGGTTGGTCGCCTGATGCAGCAGTAGGACGGGCCAAACTTGAAGGCTTATATCAACCTGAGGAGATGGTCTCGACCAAGACGCTATACCACTATATTGATGCCCAGTTACTTGAAGTCCGTAATCTTGATCTACTCGAAAAAACGCGCCACCGTGCCAAACATCATCACTCGATCAAGCACAAGCGTCTGGCCGGACGGAGTATTGATGAACGGCCTAAAAGTATCGACCAGCGCCAAGAGTTCGGCCATTTCGAATTGGACACCGTGGTGGGCAAGCGCAACGGTCAAGAGAGTGTGATCTTAACGCTGATCGAGCGTCAATCCCGCTGCCAAATTCTACGTTTGATCGATGGTCGTGATGCCGATTCAGTCAACTATGAGCTGGCCAAGATCTGTCAAGAATACGGATCAATCATGAAGTCAATTACTGCCGATAATGGCGCTGAGTTCTCGGAAGTTGGCGCTGTACTTACCGGTGTCGCTGACCTTTATTATGCCCATCCATATCGTTCCTCTGAGCGTGGGACTAACGAAGCGCATAATCGAATGATCCGCCGCGATGTACCCAAGGGTCTATCCATGGATATTTTGGGTCCTCATGATATCCAAGCAGTTGAGTCAAAGCTAAACAATTTACCGCGCCGGCAAACTGGCTATCAAACACCCAAAGCGCTTTTCTCCGCTGCTTCCGCCGGTTAAGTTAAGTCCATAAAATATGAATATTAATGAAAATACTGATTTAATAGGATTTATCGTGTGGCTAATTTGTTCTTGCAATTTGGGGTTGAAATTTAATGCCATTTCCTGTAGAATTTTCAATATAGAGCCATCTTCTCTCATGTGGTTTTGTTTAGCAATTTAACTATACCAGAGCTGAGGCTCTTTGTGAATAAATCAGGTACTTGAAAGGAAGCGGATTGTAATGAAAAAAATGGTTTTGGGATTAATGGTTGGTGCTGGAATTTTAGGGACAAGTACGGTGGCTGCAAACGCCGCGGATACAGGTGAGGTGGTTCCAAGCACGACAGGTGATGTGGCCTTCTCAAGTGGGACACTATCATTGTCAGTGGTGGATAATACGAACCTTTCATTTGGGAAAAATACGATTTCGGCAGCTAATGCGACTTTGGGTGCTTCGACCACGCCAACGGTAAAAGTTAGTGATTTGCGGGGGACGAATGACGGCTGGTCATTGACCGTGGCACAAGGCCAACAATTCAATACGAAGACGGATGCGACTGGCTCAGCGTTGACGAACGCTGCCTTGACGGTTTTTAGCACCAAAGTTTCAAGTGATGATCCAAAGGTTAATGAGGGGCACGCCACTTTGACTCCTGGAACGACGACTCCTGGAACGACGACGAGCGGTACGACCACGAGCGGTACGACCACGAGCGGTACGACCACTAATGGCGCTGCAGGCACGGTTGCTTCAGCTTTAGCTGGTGACGGTAACGGAATCTCGACGTTTAAGTTCGGCAGTTCTACACTGACTGTTCCGGGTGCAACGCCTAAGCTCGCTCAAGGCTACACGACAACGTTGACTTGGAACTTGGGCGCTACGCCATCTAACGACTAAAGTGAGCGTGAAGCCTACTAGTGGTATGATGATGTTGGTCGAACCAATATCCTGACTTAATTTGAGAGAAAAGGCGTGATGAGTGTGGGGAAACGATTGCGAGCATTATTAGCAACGGCATTAGTCGGTGTGATGAGTCTGTTCATGGGTGGCATGGCCCAATCAGCGAAGGCTGATTCGGCCGTGGGATTTGAGATCAGTCCGGTACGTTCGAGTAGTCAAGTCGATTCGAACTTCTCGTACTTTGATTTGAAGTTAAAACCAAAACAGACCCAGACCATTGCGGTGAAGGTGCACAACACCTCGAATGCGCCAATTACGATCAATGTTGGGATTTCCAAGGCGACGACCAACATCAATGGTGTGGTAGCTTATCAGCGGGCGACTGAAAATAAAAGTGCGGATTTGCCGTATGATTTAGCCAAACTGGTGACGACTGACCAGTCCGAAGTTAAGCTGGATAAGGGACAAGTTAAGACCGTCAAGTTTCAAATCAAGATGCCGGCCAAATCGTATGACGGTATCTTGGCTGGTGGGCTGACTTTCTTGAAAAAGGCAACGGCCGCTGAAACAAAAAAGGCGGTCGCGGTCAATAATCAGTATGCCTATACTGAAGCCGTTGTTCTGCATGGTGATCGCGATTTGACGACGAACCACCTCACGATGAACAAGATCACGGTCGAGCAACTCAACGGCCGCAACGTCATCAACTTTCCGTTAGTGAACCACACGGCGGCCTACTTGAATAAGGTCCAAACGAAGATCAAGATTTACCATCGTGGCGGCCAAAAAGTAGTCTACCATCAAAATTTGACTAACGGTCAGATGGCACCCAGTTCAATCTACAAATTACCGGTGCGAACCGGACAAAATGCTCTGAAGGCTGGCAAGTACACCGCAGTCGTCAAGGTCAAATCCAAGAAGCAGCACTGGCAATTTAAGCAGAACTTCGTGATTACGCAGGGCGAGGCCACTAATCTGAATCAGACGGCGGTCTCGAAGCAGGGCCCTAACTGGTGGCTGTATGTCGGCATTGGCCTCTTGATTTTACTCTTGATCATCTTGCTGATCTGGTACATTCGCCGCAAGCAGAAGAAGATTAAAGAATTAGAAAAACAATTGAATGACAAACGTCAATCATAACCGACTAAATAAGTAGCCACATCTTGACCAGCATGGTCTTGAGTGGGTACTTATTTTTTTGTTGTAATCACAATAATCATTGGCTCTTTGTCAAATCCTGTTGATGAATAGCTTTTACAGAGTTGAAAGTCGCATGACTTTCAACTCTGTTTTTTTCATTGGTTTTGTTCTCATTTGCCGTAACTTAATACGTGAAATCATATGATGGTAATTACGGAATCCAAATGCTGTGCGTTGAATTTGTTTAATCATTCGATTCATGCCTTCGACTGGGCCATTCGTATAGTCCGATTCACTGGCGTTGAGTACAACCACTA
>NZ_BJDN01000057.1 GCF_005405165.1 Loigolactobacillus binensis | reverse complement strand
ATTAATTAAGAAAGATGGACAACCAAGGAGGCAGGTTACTGATAGCTTCGCTATGTTCGGACTACCAACCGAACTGTGTTTTTACTTTCTACTGCTAGTTTAACACAAATACCCCATTCAGAATAGTTTGCTTAAAACTCTGAATGGAATATTTGGTAATTATAGTTCCTAAAGGTTTCTTAACTAAAGACAGCGATAATCATTTTGGTGACTAAATAAATAATTGCAATTACCATCATCCAACCAGTACTGCGCATAAATTTCCAGACATTAGTTTGTGCCTTTGCGTTTTTGGTAATAACTATGCTTTTTTTTAGTGAATCATCGCTTTTGATCAAACTATCTAAGGTAATGTCGAATAAATTGCTGATTTGCACTAAACGATCAATATCGGGATAAGTACTTCCGACTTCCCACTTAGAAATGGCCTGACGAGAAACATTAAGCGTTTCTGCAAGATAATCTTGTGTCCACTGCCTTTTTTCTCGTTCTTCTTTTATCCTTTGCCCTAAAATCATAAACGTAACCTCACTTTCAATAGATTAATTATCATATTGAAGCGAGAAAAAAGCACGCTAATTATTAGCGCACTAAAAGCAACTACTGGTTGCGAAGAATATTCTGGTGTAAATAGGGGCTAAGTGGAGATTATAGACCCCGTAACTATGAGAAAATGACTTAACATCAACTCCTATTTTTACATTTATCAATAAAATGTTTTTAGTTCATCGAATGCAATAGATAAATTCACACGTCGTAAATTAGAAATTGATTGTTGATAAAGAATTTCTAACACTTGATTTCGTTCACTATCTGTCCCATGATGCAACAATCGATGGCAATTGGGACAAATACACTTAATATTTGCGATCTTATCTAAGCTATAATCAAACTCACCAAGTCTTTTTCAAAAATGAAAAGCTTATTACATATCGAAATATGTCGCATTATAATAATTTGCAACAGTTTTTGATAATTCAGAGAGTTTTAACAGCTACCATGTTTTATAGTAATTTACTCTCGGTAAGTAGTTCTTCGATAAACGTTCCCTTTATCTTCTTTTTTAGAGCTGCTTTAGCTAATTTAGGAATTCCTAAATTAGCCTCATCAATGGTTTTTTTATCTCCCATATAGTAGATGGCTTTAAGTAGTTCTCGAATATCATAAATGGAGCCATAAACTTCAGGAACAGCGCGTTCAACTTCAAGTAAAGTATATACAGATTCCATGGCTGTCCTAATTGAATATTCGGTAGTAAACACGGTGTCATTACTAGGCGACTCTGCGAAATTACCAATAAAGGCTAAATTAACAGACCCTTTAGGAACAATATCTGGCCTATCACCCGCAACGCGGGGCATAAAGTATGATGTAATAAATGGCATAAATACTGGAACGGTATTTATATTGTTTTGGTTAGACAATTGTTTGATCTTGGACTCAGGGACACCAAGGTGATAAAGGAGTTCTTGCGTAATTTCTTCCCCAGAACTTTCTACGATGGTCTTATTAACAAAATTTCCTTTGGTATCTGAATATAGTCCATATATCCAAACAATTGTTTCATTTTCTTTTTGTTCTTTGAAATGTGGTTGCCTGTGTACTGCGAAACTCATCAACCAGTTCGAATCGGTTATGGTAATGATCCCACCACTATTAATTTTGTGATCATGCAAATCACGATTGGTGAGACGTTCAATGTAAGGTTCAATTTCTGGCGATTTTATAGTGGCCGTCGCTGACACAAACCAACTTTTGTCGGGTAGGTTATCATAGAATACTTCTGGATGACCGAAATCATTAGATTGTTCTGCCAGATTCTTCCACAGTGACCAACTACCACCCAACTCTTTTGATACAGGAGCGGGTTTATCATGGCTTCCGTATGTTGAACTTTCTGTAATAGAACCATTTGTAACGAATACAAGATCATCACGCGATAGGCTAACATCATCACCATCTTGGATCACGAGTTTTTTGGCAATTTTTTCGTCATTTTCAAAATCTACCACAACATTATTAACTTGTGTATCATAGATGAATTCGACATTATATGACTCTAAATACTTTATAATTGGTAGAACCATAGACTCATACTGATTGTACCTATTGAACTTTAGGGCGCTAAAATCAGGTAGTCCATCAATATGATGAATAAATCGCATCGTGTATCGACGCATCTCAACTGCAGAATGCCACTTTTCAAAAGCAAACATAGTTGCCCAATACATCCAAAAATTACTTTCAAAGAACTCATTTGAGAAAAATTCCTCAATAGTCGTTTTACCCAGTTTTGACTCAGGAGTTAAAACTAAATCTATTAATTCTTTAGATTTTTCATCCAAAGTATACAGGCCATCAGTTGGGACGCGTTGTCCCCGATTATAAATTAGGCGAGTATTAGATGAATTTGGATCATCTTTATCTAGCCAATAAAATTCATCTAAGTAAGAGGCGTCTTCAATTTCTAAAGAAGGAATTGATCGATACATGTCCCACATAGTTTCAAAATGATTTTCCATTTCTCGACCACCACGTGTCACAAAGCCGATATTGGCGCGCTTTTCTCCATCTAACGACCCACCCGGAGTAGGCAATTCCTCATATATATGGATTCTTTCCCCAGACATTTGGCCATCTCTCACTAAGAAAACAGCGGTAGCCAGTCCGGCCAGACCGCCTCCAATAATATACGCTGATTTTTGATCCACATTTTTGGGCTTTCTTGGATGTGCAAAAGCTTCATAATTTCCGTTAGAATATCGCATAGTTGCCTCCTATTACTGATTTGATAGGTTAATCATAGCACTAATAGAAAACGCTTTCAAAAAATAGCAATTAAAGTGCAACAGTCACTTTAATCGCTGCAATCACCATGAATAATCGGTGTGGGTTTGAAAGATGGGAGTCTTTAATTAGTAGGCAAATTTAGTGCATCGTATCATAATTCATATATAACAGTCTGATTATAAAATTACGAAAAATGTAGCGACATTAACGGGTTATTATTATTCATAAATAAAAAACAGCCCCCCTTATCTACTAGTTAGATAAGGGGGGCTGTTTTAATAGGATTTGTTAGGGGCGATAGATCACTAAATGGACCCTATTTTAGAATTTAGAGTATAAAAAAAGGGCATCTTTTCAGATGTCCCGCCGGCTCGGATAAGTAACCATCTGATCCAATTTGTACGTCAGCACTATACTGTTTGTATTGCTGCCTATTTCAAAAAAGCAGCTGAAAACACTGATTAAGTTTCTAAAGAAGCTGTTTGGTTAATCCATTCATTTCAGTAGAATAAACCAGCGCCTGTCTTTGTGCCAGGCGTTTTTTATGGAATCATAGGAAATATTCAGTATGAAGAAATGAAAATCCCCATTATTTCTAGTATACCTGATTTATTCACAAAGATATGCAAAATACCCATCAAACACATGCATCACGCGTTTGATGGGTATTTTGTATTTTCACCTTTTAAGTACACAAAAAGAGCCTCAGCTCTGGTATAGTTAAATTGCTAAACAAAACCACATGAGAGAAGAGGACTCTATATTGAAAACTTTACAGGAAATGGCATTAAATTTCAACAAAAACATTTTAGTATCGCATACGGGTGGTCAATTATCTTCCGATGGCGGGCTAACATTGTGTGTAGAGCTGATGGCAAAATTCCA
>NZ_BJDN01000056.1 GCF_005405165.1 Loigolactobacillus binensis | reverse complement strand
AAAATCGCAACCGAGTACTACGCCGCTTCATTCCCAAAGGTCAACCGATTGATGAGATTACCGATGATGAATTGATTCAAATTAACTGGTATTTGAATTGCCGACCACTCAAATGTTTAAATTGGCGAACACCGATTGAGATCTTTTTGCGTGATCTGCGTTACTAAATTTGTTCAAGTTATTTCTTGCAATCTGCCATGTTGAATTAAGACTTTATTATATAATTCTGAGAATTATTGACTGATGTTTTTCATTTTAAACCTATTTCATAATTGTCAAGAAATGTTGTATGAGAACATATCTATGGAATAGTTAAGATAGTCGATTAATTTGACATTGTTATACTGGTTAAAAGTTGAAAAATCAGAATCTTTATAGTATCAGCAATCTTTTAAAACAATTATGTAACCTTATTCGCTCAACTAGGGTCCGTCTGAAAACTACTTAAGTAAGATGCAAATTGAGGCAATGTAGACCGTAGCCAGATAAACATGAGCGAGCTTATCATAACGCGTTGCAATCCTACGAAAGTTCTTCAACTGATTGAAGAAGTTCTCAATCAAATGGCGCTCACAATAAACGTGGTAATCACAGGTCCACTTGTCTTTGGTATTTTCCTTTGGCGGAATGGTATAGATGCCTGCTTTATCTTCAATATACTGGCGAAGTTTCGCGGTGCCATAGGCTTTATCCGCGATAATATTTGATTGAGAAATATCGAAGCCTTCCAGCAACTCACTGGCAACTTGGCTATCATGTACTTGACCACCTGTTAGGCGAAAACCCAAGGGATTCCCTAATCCGTCAACGAGTGCGTGAATCTTGGTCGTTCGGCCACCTCGACTTAGTCCAATAGCTTGATTTTCGACCATACATTCGGCGTTTTTTTTGCCCCAGTGGCCTTTTGATGCGCTCGAACGATCGTTGAATCTAAGCTCAAGTTTTCCATGTCGGGATCGTCAATCAATTCGAGAAAAACCTGTTCGAACAAGCCTGAACTTACCCAGGCTCGGAAGCGACTATACACCGTTTTCCAAGAGCCATAGCGTTCAGGTAGATCACGCCAAGGAGCCCCGCTGCGCATGAGCCAGAGGATAGCGTTGAGGGCGGTACGGTTGTCTAGGCTTGATGGACGGCCAGTCCGGTATGGCGGGAAGTATCCTTTGATTCGGTCCCACTGAGCATCTTCCAGTTCGTATCGTTTAGGTGTTGTCATCGGAATGCCTCGATTCGTTTTTCCTCAGATTATACCTGAATTTTTAGTTTTCAGACAGTCCCTAAATACTCTTGAAATAAGTGCAAAATCCTGCTTTTCCAAGATTGATATCAACAAATTAATTCAAAATAAACTGTTCAATTTAAGTTTGTACCTAAATGGACAAAAAAGGGGTATAATCACCTTATGAAGAAAAGCCTAGATTCTGCCTGGGATAGTAAGTAGTTAGTTGTTTTTGAAAAGCTGTCTAATTAGAGTGTCTAAACAGAATGTGATAGGATGGGAGATTGATCCTCTGAAGGGAGATTTATTGATGAAAGTTGGTTATGCACGAGTTAGCTCGACTGATCAAAATTTGACCCGTCAAATTAAATCTTTGAAAGCGGTTAAATGTAAAAAAATATTTGAAGAAAAACAATCGGACAAATCAACCCAGAATCGACCAGAATTGCAGGCGGCGATTGCTTATGTGCGGCAAGGGGATACATTAGTAGTGGCCTCATTAGATCGGCTTAGTCGAAACTATGACGACGCCAGTGATATAATCAAGCAGATCAGAGATAAACAGGTTAGGATGGAAGTCTTAGATGCCCCATTTCTTTCAATGCAGACTGGGGATTCAGATATGGACAAATTTATGTTTGATATGCTAACCAAGCTGCTAGCTTATATGGCGCAAACTGAGCGAAAGAAAATTCGCGAGCGTCAAAGACAAGGAATCGAGATTGCTAAGGCTAATGGGAAATATCGAGGAACTAGACCGGCATACGCTGAAGATTCACCTAACCCACAAAAACGGTTTATTTATCATCGAATCGTTGATCAGTTAAGAAACAAAGCAACCGGGGCTAAAATCAGCTATCGTGCGATTGCTGCCGAAACTGGTGTATCGGTTCAGACTGTCATTAATATCAAGAATCGGTTGAATGAAGAAATTCCCGAATAAAATGTTAACCAGGCTTTGTTGATTTCAACTGAATATTGAACATTAAAAGTTTGCAAATTTTTAATTGCGGCTAATATACGAACTAAGGAGGAGATCGGTATAATGGATAACACGGCTTTAGCACGATTTATTACGTCACTTGGAAGTTTGAACGGGTATGGGAGTACTCTAGCCCAAACGAAAAAAGCTTTGGACCTTAGATCAAGCCAACCACTTAATCAACATGGCGAAGATGTGGCCATTTTTGAAGACACATTGAAGGGAATCGCGGCCGTTAAAGAAAAAGGATTCAGCGTTGATGGTATTATTGCGATCAACTCAGCATTTGATTCACCTTCCGATGAGCAGCCTAACTGGCCGGGACATTTACGCAATGCCTACTATAATGAAGACGATCGCATTGGAATTACAGTTGATCAAAGTGCAAAAGAGACCTACTTTCCACCAGAGATTGTTCGGCGTGATGATTTACAAAAAATTGTGGATAATTACAAGAAGTCTCCTAAAAAAGAAAAAGATGCTTGGAAAGTTTTTGCCGATTTATCTAAGCTACAACCGTTTCAGGACGGTAATAAGCGGACGGCACTGATTGCTGCAAATGCTGCGTATGGAACATTTGAGAAGGAAAACTACTTAGTGCTTCCTTTCAATGACCTGGATCGTGGTGAGTTTACAATTTCATTGATGCGTTACTACGATGCCAAAAATCCAACTGATGAGGCGAAGTACCTGGATAAAATGGTTGATTTACTTCCAAGTGATCGTGAACGGGAGTTGCATCGGCCGATCATTAGTGATGGGAGTCAGGGTAAAACACGAGTGGCACGAGTTAAGCCACAATTTAGAAATGTTGAAAATAAGTAGAGCAAAGAGAGCACCAAACCTAAAATTGAATCGAAACAGGTAAAGCCCCCCTTTTGTCCACTAAAGCATGATCGTGGCCCGAAGCGGTAAATTAGACGTTAAATAGGCGTATTCTGAGCACACTGGTGATCCTCTCTATCCTCTCTGTCCAATAAGTTGCAATCTAATCTTCGAATAACTAAGATGTGTTTAAAAACAATAGCATCATTGATAGCCATGTAGCTATCAATGATGCTATTGTTCTAGTAAGTGTTATTGATGTTTAAGATGTGAGGATCGGAGAGACAAAGTTTTTTAAGATTATTTTTTTAAATTCATATTTGTATGTAAGTATGAATTTATGAAAGTATACAAATATGAATGTTACAATACAGGATCAGGATATAAAGACTATAACGCACATAGTCAGGAAGTATAGTGAAGATAATGAGTAGTAATATCTGATTCAATTATAAAATCATAAATATATAAATTTATGATTTTTTTCGAGTCCTTTTCTTCTTTTCATCTTTCTCTCGTAGTTGGGCTACCTTCATATCAAACATCTGTCTTTCGACCTGACTCATCTTATCAATTTGTGGCTGCATTTGATCTCCAAGTAGCTCATAGGTGTAGCTAAAGACCGATTGATCAAGTAGTGGATTGAAGTCAATATTTGAGACAGATTTTAAGAGACATTCAGAACCGCGTTTACCTTCCACAGCTCAAATAAATCATTAATCGCGATTAATAACTTA
>NZ_BJDN01000055.1 GCF_005405165.1 Loigolactobacillus binensis | reverse complement strand
CCTTGAATTAATTCAAATACAGCCTTAATTTTTGTTTCTTTTGAAAACATGATAAAACCCCCAGATTTGGATTTCTCCAATTCTGGGGGTTCAGTTCAACTGCCTTTTTTAGTCGAATTTTCGCCGCGCTGTTGATTTTATTGCCATTAGTAGTGGAGCGGACAGTGATCATCACGAAGCGTACTGATTTTTATTTACCGTCGATCAAGGAACTGGCCACCATTAGTTTTGCGCAATTACAAACTGATCAGCAAACGATCGCACATTCCCTACAAGGCATCAGTAAACTCAAGCAGACCTTAGCAACTGATAAATTAAAGGCGACTTTCGCGGATCTGCATCGGCATAGCTCGACTAAGTACATTAATAACGGATCGCTGACCGCCGATTATTTTGCGCATGCTTACGCCTCGTTGGCTGATCCGCACATTTACTTAGTGATCTCCAATACTGGCAGCAACGCCAGCGAGATCATTTCCTTGTTTACCCAAAAGCAATATAATCACGCTTCGTTAAGTTTTGATGCGGAGCTAAAGACGATCATCAGCTATAATGGCGGTGAAAAGGTGTATCCACCTGGTTTAAATGCCGAAATGGTTGAAGCCTTCCATAAAAAGGCCGATGCGTCGGTTCTGATCTATCGTTTAGCCACCACGCGTGCACAAAAACAGCAGATCATTGATAAAGTGCAGGAGATCAATACCACCGGTAGCGCCTATAATTTGTTAGGATTAGTGACTAAGCATTCTTACCGCCCCAACATTATGTTCTGTTCGCAATTTGTTTACCGCATGTTAAAATTAGCGCAACTAGATTATTTCGATAAACCGGCTGGTGACGTACGGCCCACTGATTTTATCGAATTGGATTATTATAAAAAGTTAGATTTTTGTTACGAGATCAAATTTTAAAGGCTGATAATTCAGTTGGTTCCAAGACTTTAGGCTTAAAGGCCACTAAATTCACGTTAATGATTGCCTTTCGTCTCAAATTCAAGTCATTCTTTTAACAATTTCGCAAAATTTAGTGTCTTGAGTTGATGCGCCGGGCCGAATGCATTAGAATTAGGCTAAACAGCTTATTTTTGTAAGCGATTAATGACCGCGATCATTGTTTACAGAGGTGGGTTTTCTTCAAGGTGACTTGAATAATAATCATGAGATGGAGATGGAGACAACGAGTAAATCAACAGACACAGCAAGTACGACTAACGCCAGCGATGCAACGCTTACCGACGTCGTCAATACACGTTCGGCCACTGAAAATCAGTTAGCTGATTTGGAGAGTCAACTCAAAGCTGTTAAAGACAAGTTACGCGACCAACTCTTTACTGAGCGGAAGTTGCTACTAAACCAGATCAATCGGATCGTCCCGCAGATCGAAGCGTTAAAGGAAGACGAGCAAAAGGATCAGCACGCGGTGGCTGATCTGCAAGGTGACGTTGAGGACGAAACGACGGTGCAGTTTGCTAATACCCAAAAGCAGCAAACCCGGGCGCAAGAACAATTGACAACGGTTAAGCAGCAGCAGGCTGACGTTGCGGATTCAATTGCTGAATACGAGAAGCAGGCTGATGGGGCCAAGGATGAATTGGCTGGCTATGAACAAGAAGAGGCCGACATGGTAGAAAAGATCAAGCAGGAAACTGATCTAGCGACCATGATTTCTTTAGCCGAACAACAAAAAAGCCATGTTCAGGTATTGAATGCTAAAAAAGACGATGTTAAGCGGCAATTAGAAGTTGTCGAGGTTAAACTGACTAACGCGCAAAAACGTCAGGCTGAGTTACCTAAAGAAGTTGCTAACATTAAGTCTAAGCAAAATGTTTTGGCTGAGCAATTGACTAAATTGCAAGCTGAGATCGACGCTAAACAGGCCGAACGAGAAAAAGCCCGTGAAGCTGCTGAGCGGCGCTTGACCTCCACTCAAAGTGCCTTGGACAATGCTCAAAATCGCCATCAACAGTACACCGTTCAATTGGAAAATACGAAAAAGAAGTTAGAACAGTATTTTCAAGTAACGGAAAGTGTTAATGAAGTTGTGCTGGACCAAGCAGCACGCTACTTTGTCTTTGAGCGTAATTTTGAGCGTCAACCTAATGATGATACAAAGGCAGCCCTAAAAGCTACGGCAGCTACTTTTGCGCAGGCACAGGTTGCACCAACTTATATCACGGTTGATTATAACGATTACTTGCAGGCTACCTGGCAGGATTACCAGCAGCAGGGTCTGATCGCACCTAATGCCCAACTGTTGAATTTATATGAATCCTTGCAGGATAGCGACCAACCTCAAGCAGCAGCGGATAACATTATTCCGCAAAATGATGATTGGCAGTATACCAAGGACGAAAATACGCATTCTGAATTAGTACGCGACCAGAATAATCAGCCGGTAATGCAGCTGAAACGCCGGGATGATGACACGTTGTGGTATGTTCTTTACTATAGTCAAGGTAAAGTGATCAAGCGCGATGTCTTTGATCTAGCTGGTCAATTGTCGGCTACTCAATATTTGGATCAAAACAACGCCAATCGGGTCGTTAGTGAGAATTTCTACCGCACCAACGGTAGTTTAGTGTTGGTTAAGGAATATAACGAAAACGATAAGGAAACGATCCAACTTCTGAATGAAGCCGGTGTTTTGCTAGAAGTCTTCTCGACGGAAAACGAATTGATCATTTGGTGGTTGAAGAATATGGTCTTCACCAATAATCATAGCCAGTTAGTGATCAATACTGCCAACAGCTTCTACGACTATCTAACTGAAAACCAACCAGAACAAGTCGATTTGTTGCCAGTGATCGCAGATCTTGCCAGTCAATCGACCCTAGTGAACAATATTCTCACTGGGAAAGCTGGGATTCGCAATCTCTTCTTATTACAACAAGCGGATTACGAGAAAGTTATCGAAACCAGTCAGATCTCACTAAATGCTAGTGTTCTCGGTGCAAAATAAGTCTAGTTTTGTAAAGCCACTCGTTTACGAGTGGTTTTTTCTATAGTTAAGGAGGACCTAAATGTTAACAAAAAAATGGTTGGCCCAATTACCGATCGGTGGCATTCAACAGGTGATCCCGGTTCACGGTGGGGACATTAATCAGGCCTATCGCGTGCGTACAACGCAGCAGGATTATTTTTTGAAAGTACAGCCGCAGTAATCCCTTGCCTTTTTTGCTCATGAACGGGAGGGACTACAATTGTTAGCGACTGCAGCGCGCGTGCCTAAAGTTTTGGCCAGTGGTGAAATTGCTGGGGCTGCCTATTTACTATTAGAGTGGCTGGAAATGGGTCACGGGGATGCAGCGGCTTTAGGCCGTACAGTTGCTGCAGTTCATCACCAACACGCCGCTGCTTTTGGCCTAGCGCATGACTTCACAGCAGGCAAGCTACCTAAATTAAATACTTGGCAGACTGATTGGGCCGACTTCTATATTAATCAACGCCTCAATGTTTTAGCTACCTTAGCCCAGCGCAATAATCTATGGACTGAGTTTCGCCAGCAGCACCTGCAGCAGTTGGAACAACGGCTGCGTGCTTATTTTGCCACGACGACGATTCGGCCCAGCTTATTACACGGCGATTTGTGGGCAGGCAACGTTAACTTTTTAGCCGATGGTACGCCTGTCCTGTTGGATCCTGACGTTTTCTATGGCGATCGGGAAATGGATTTAGCAATGAGCCGTTTATTTGGTGGCTTCACTACGGATTTTTATCGCGCGTACGAGCAGGCGTATCCGTTACGCTCAGGCTACACGCAGAGAATAGCGTGGTATCAAACTTATTACTTACTGGCGCACCTTAATTTATTTGGTGAAACTTACGGGACAGCGTTGGATCAGACCTTGCGCCAAGCGACTTTAGAATGAATGTTCATGCGCATTGTATTTTTTTATGAATTAATCCTTGACGCAATTTTAAAATCGTAGTATATTATTTAAGTTGTCAAATTTAAGTGTTCACAGCAATTGATTTAAATATTTTAACTGATTTAAAAAAAGTTGTTGACAAAGATATTTAAACTTGGTATAGTAATAAAGTTGCGTGTCGCGCTTCGTTAGTTGAACCGCTTATGAATATTTATTCAAAAAGTTCTTGACAAGCATTGCTGGTCATGGTAAACTAATTAAGTTGCGTTAAGCAACTCGGTAGACCTTTGAAAACTGAACAAATTTTCGACAAATCAAATGTGTAGGGTCTTTATTTTTGA
>NZ_BJDN01000054.1 GCF_005405165.1 Loigolactobacillus binensis | reverse complement strand
CACCCGTAGTCTATTTGGTTTTCAATTAAAGATTGAATTGACGATATTGGTATACAATTTAGGCTTTTTTGATTTTATGACGAACTAGCACCACGCGTACATTTTATATATAATGACCGACTTTCTTCATCGTGGTAATCAAACTCAATCTTCTATCCAACTTGTTAACATGATTATGCTTATTTTTGGCATTTTGATGGGATTAGTCGCTGGGCCACTATCTAATAAATTTAAAATACTGAAATTACCAGTAGGTCTCTCAACTATCTTATTAGCAATTGCAGGTCTCTCCCTGTTCTTCTTAAGAAATAATACTGGTATTATTCTTTACGCCTTAGCTGCCGGTTTAGGAATGGGCTTATGGAACGCACTTGATAATTTATTAAACTTAAAAGTTATCCCCGATCAAAATCGTGTTGCATTTTTCTTAGGTATTTACAACTTAGGTAATACAATTACACAAGCTATCGCACCCGTTTTAGCCGCTGCCGTCATAAGTCTTTTTGGTTATTCTGGAATTTTTATTGTTTCATTTATTTTTTCCTTGATTGGTGGTATTTCAATGCTATCGATTAAATCATTAAAACGTTAGTAAGATATTTTTTAGCAATCCTTATTTAAAGTTAAGGATTGCTTTTTGTTCTCTTCAGTTGCAATCGCTTGCAACTCGCACCTATCCTCTGCTATGCTCGTGCCAACAATGGTAATTATTTATTCACCTAAATTTAGGATGGAGGTAATTAAATGACTGAAAGTTATCAATTTGATGTTTTGTACTTAGGCGCGGGGCATGGTGCCTTCGACGGGGCGGTTCCACTAGCTAATAGTGGTAAAAAAGTCGCCATTATCGAAGCGGACAAAATCGGGGGAACTTGTCCAAACCGTGGATGCAACGCGAAAATTACGCTGGACAACCCGGTTCAACTTTTACGCCACCAAGAACGCCTTGATGGCATTGTAAATGGTGACTTAAAGCTGGATTGGACTGCCAATGTAGAACATGAACACGAAGTCATCGACGGCTTGCCGGACATGATTACTGGTTTACTCGACTCTGTTGACATCGAAATTATTCACGGTCGTGGAAAATTTGTTGATGCTCACACCATCGAAGTGGATCAACAGCGCTACACCGCTGACAAAATCGTGATTGCAACGGGGCTACGTCCCCACCATCTAGATGTTATGGGCTCAGAACTTACGCATGACAGTACCGATTTTATGAACCTCAAACAGCTTCCTGAAAATATCGTAATTATTGGCGCGGGCTATATCGGCATGGAATTTGCCACGATTGCCAATGCTGCCGGCGCGAACGTCACTGTACTTTTACGCCATAATCGGGCGTTGCGCAAATTTAATCAAGATTACGTAAAACAAGTCATTGCCGACCTCGAAAAACGAGGGGTGAAGTTCATTTACAACGCTCAGGTGGATCGTTTTGAGGAAGACGGTTCTCATTTTACCGTGTCTTATAACGATCACGAAACCCTCACCACCGACTGGATTTTGGATGCTACCGGACGAATTCCTAACATCGAAAACATCGGATTAGACGAAGTAGGCGTTAGTTACAATGCTAACGGGATCGAAGTTAACGATCATCTTCAAACTAACATTGATAACATCTATGCTTCTGGTGATGTGCTTGATAAAGAACAGCCTAAGCTCACCCCGACTGCGATCTTTGAATCTAGTTATTTAACCCAACTTTTCACAGGAAAGACTACTGACGCAATCAACTATCCGCCCATCCCAACCATTGTCTTTACCTCACCACAAATCGCACAGGTTGGTATGAGCGTCGAAGAAGCTCAGCAAAATCCTGATTACACCATTAAAACTAATCATCTTCCTGACGGATGGTTCCGCCAAGTTGATAAGGAAACAATTGGTGATAACACCTTGATTTACGATCAAGACCATCATCTTGTAGGAGCAGCTGAAGTTAGTGAACATGCTGCCGATGCAATTAACGTTTTATTACCAGCAATTGAGTTTCAATATACAGCTGAACAACTAGGCCGCATCGTACCTCTCTTCCCTACTTTGGGAGCGGACGTCTGGTCACAGATTTAAAAAAACGCTGAGCCTCTTTTAAGGAGACTCGGCGTTTTTTTATTATTTAGTAAATTCAGCAATTGCATCATCAATATGTTGCCGTACTACCTCAACATGATCCATTTCATCATCTTCTACATGTGGTAAAGGATTACGTGCTCGTCCTACACTTACCCCACGTTTAGCTAAGATTAACTTCATCACATCATATAAATTACCTTTAAATGATGTCAATTTAACTGAATCATCTATTTTCGCCATAGTCCCCACCATTTTCTTGGTTTTTCTTGTTCTTCTATCCTTTTTTGAACTTTGATTTGTTCCTGCAAATTTTCCAACTTCTCTTTAAGAGCGTTCACGTTCACTTCATCTTTATATTGATTGTCTAAGTGTTTGAATTCTGTTTCCTGTGAGGGCATTTTGAGAACTTTTAATCTGTCGTTTTCTGCTTTGTATTCTTCGAGCAGTTGTTTGTCCTGTAAGGCCAATCTTTGTTGCTGATCTAGTAACTTATGTAACTCTTTCTTTTCAGATTGAATTTCTGATACTAAATTTCGAAGGAATTTCACTTCATCTTGTCCATCAACCGCATCTTTTTTGTTGTCGTCAACATCATCTTTTTGTTGACGGTATCTTGTTGACGAATTGTTTGAGAACATTGCTTTAATAGCTTTTTGCCCATCAACATCAACGTAAACAGTATTACCTTTTGTTGATGTAAATTGACGTAAATCGATTGACGCATCTCTTTTTATCTTTTGCCATATAGCCTGCTTTGAAACGCCCAATTCATCAGCAAGTTCTCTAATTGTTTTAGGCATTATTCCCAAACCCCTTTCGGAGTTCAGCAAGTGCTTCTTGTCTTGCTTGATCTCTTATTTTTTTATCATGTTCAGCCTGTTTATCAGCCAATGCTTGTTTTTCAGTGGATCCTAGTGGTAATCCTTTAACTTTATCAGTAGCGCGCCATTTTTCCTGTTCTGTTAGTTCACTATTATGCTGAATATTGAAAAGTTTTTGTCGTTCATCTTGTAATTCACCTTGTGAGAAGTCATTAGCGCCTTTCTTTTCTGGTTTCCAGGTAAATGAATACCCTATTACTGGTTTTCCACGTCCCTTGCCATATTTCTTTCTAATAGCTAGGCCTCTAAATAATGGTGTTAACTCTTCTTTGATGGGCTTTATAACATACCTATCAATATCTCCTGACTTTTTCCAATAGCTTTTGGGAATATCAAGTAATTCAAAAAAGTCTTCTTTTGATAAAAAAGCATAACCTGTTGTTCTAAAACCCTTTAACAATCTAAAGGCAGTTTTGGCGTAACTGCTTCTAAGATCTCTAAATTCCGCTAAAGCATATCTAACCCATGTATCTAAATTATTAAGAAGTGGCAAAGCATCTTTATATACTTCAACATCTACATAAGGGGAATCAGCTTCACCAACAATGCTGAATTTAGTAAACATAACAAACATCTCTCTATTTAATCCAGATTTGCTACGTCTTCCAAAATGAAGTCCCATTAGTTTTTCATAAGTTCTTTGAATATCATCTTCAAAGCGATTATTTGCAGTTGGTTTATAGTTGCTCAAGTCTTTAAGTTGTTCAAAAGAAAATCTAACTGTTTTATCCCCTTTATCACGCATACGAGAAATAATTGAAAAAAATAGATTCATTTCAATAGGGGTGAATTTACGTAAGGGAATAGTATTAAGTTCTGGATCATATTTTATAAGTTCATTGCTCATAATTACACCTCCATAACTATTATATAAAATCAACGATTGTTTATCAACGATCACTATTAAAAGCCTCGTTGATAAACAGACAAAACCTCGTTGATAAACAGACAAAACCTCGTTGATAAACAGACAAAACCTCGTTGATAAACAGACAAAACCTCGTTGATAAACTTCTGTACGCCCTGGGAGAGTAAGGCTCAATAGGGGTCTAAAAGAGGTTTAAAAGAGGTTTATAAAAGAGGTTTAAAAGAGGTACCACTGTACGAAGTCAAAACCTAGAATCAAAAAACACAAAGGAGTGAGCCAAAAACCGGCTCACATTAAACTTCAGTCGCTACGCTCCTTGCGCCTCACTCCATTCGTTGCCTAAAAAGGTGTGGCAAGCCACATTCAATACGGGCGCTGACGCCCCGAACCCCGTCCAAGCTGAGCCAGCTTAACCGCTTTTTCACTCGCCGTTAGGCAGGAAAGCAAAGTTTTATAGAAACTTTGGCTTTCGCCAATTCAGTGTTAAGACTGGTTTAGAGCTGTCAATTCCTTATGCTCCCACGCTTTGCTCGTCCGCTACCATTGACAGCAAACAGTTAGTTTTTCTGAATCTTAACAAGAATTAAGCGGCTATGTTCGTTTTTAAGGGCCTTATTTTTCGTTTTTAGCGGTTTTGAGACTGTTTATATATATTTATACCAAAGCAAAAACAAAAAGCCCTCAACAGGCTCTTAGAGGGCTAAATAACGAAGCCAGGACGATTAATAATATCTTCTTGTCTTTTTTGCAAAATATAAGTGTATAAGGAATCATACAAATTCTTTTTAATCTCGTCAGGTTCATTGACAGAAGCTTCAAACAATTCTTGAATATCAACTTGCCAAGGATCAGCAAGCATTTCATCAATTGGTTTTAATACTTTCTTT
>NZ_BJDN01000053.1 GCF_005405165.1 Loigolactobacillus binensis | reverse complement strand
GCGTGGCAACGTCCTACCCTCGCAGGGGGTGCTCCCCCAACTACTCTCGGCGTTAAGAAGCTTAACTTCTGTGTTCGACATGGGAACAGGTGTATCCTTCTTGCTATCGCCACCACACCACTTTCTGAGAACGTTCTGCTCTCAAAACTGGATATTCAATTTCTTGCCGTTGAATTAACCCTACATTTTTCATGCTACTTGGTTAAGTCCTCGACCGATTAGTATTGGTCCGCTCCATGCCTCACGGCACGTCCACTTCCAACCTATCTACCTGATCATCTCTCAGGGGTCTTACTTCCATAAAGGAATGGGAAATCTCATCTTGTGGGGGGCTTCACACTTAGATGCTTTCAGCGTTTATCCCGGCCATACTTAGCTACCCAGCGATGCGCCTGGCGGCACAACTGGTACACCAGCGGTATGTCCATTCCGGTCCTCTCGTACTAGGAACAGCTCCACTCAAATTTCCTACGCCCGCGACGGATAGGGACCGAACTGTCTCACGACGTTCTGAACCCAGCTCGCGTACCACTTTAATGGGCGAACAGCCCAACCCTTGGGACCAACTACAGCCCCAGGATGTGATGAGCCGACATCGAGGTGCCAAACCTCCCCGTCGATGTGGACTCTTGGGGGAGATAAGCCTGTTATCCCCAGGGTAGCTTTTATCCGTTGAGCGATGGCCCTTCCATACGGAACCACCGGATCACTAAGCCCGACTTTCGTCCCTGCTCGACCTGTAAGTCTCGCAGTCAAGCTCCCTTATGCCTTTACACGCTATGAATGATTTCCAACCATTCTGAGGGAACCTTTGGGCGCCTCCGTTACTTTTTAGGAGGCGACCGCCCCAGTCAAACTGCCCACCTGACACTGTCTCCCGCCACGCTGAGTGGCGCGGGTTAGAGGGTTCATACTGCAAGGGTAGTATCCCACCAATGCCTCCACCGAAACTAGCGTTCCGGCTTCAACGGCTCCTACCTATCCTGTACAAGCAGTACAAACACTCAATATCAAGCTACAGTAAAGCTCCATGGGGTCTTTCCGTCCTGTCGCGGGTAACCCGCATCTTCACGGGTATTATAATTTCACCGAGTCTCTCGTCGAGACAGTGCCCAGATCGTTACGCCTTTCGTGCGGGTCGGAACTTACCCGACAAGGAATTTCGCTACCTTAGGACCGTTATAGTTACGGCCGCCGTTTACTGGGGCTTCATTTCTGGGCTTCGTACCGAAGTACTAACTCATCCACTTAACCTTCCAGCACCGGGCAGGCGTCAGCCCCTATACGTCATCTTACGATTTAGCAGAGACCTGTGTTTTTGATAAACAGTCGCCTGGGCCTATTCACTGCGGCTGATCGTTAGATCAGCACCCCTTCTTCCGAAGTTACGGGGTCATTTTGCCGAGTTCCTTAACGAGAGTTCTCTCGCTCACCTGAGGATACTCTCCTCGACTACCTGTGTCGGTTTGCGGTACGGGTAGTTTATTTCTCACTAGAAGCTTTTCTCGGCAGTGTGACATCAAGGACTTCGCTACTTAAATTCGCTCCCCATCACAACTTGTCCGTTCAGGTGTAAGCATTTGACTCACACCAAGACTTGTTGCTTAGCCGCACCTTTCCAATCGTGCGGATCCTTTAGCCTCCTGCGTCCCTCCATCGTTCAAACAAAATAAACTAGTACAGGAATCTCAACCTGTTGGCCATCGCTTACGCCTTGCGGCCTCAGCTTAGGTCCCGACTAACCCTGGGAGGACGAGCCTTCCCCAGGAAACCTTAGTCATACGGTGGACAGGATTCTCACCTGTCTTTCGCTACTCATACCGGCATTCTCACTTCTAAGCACTCCAGTTGTCCTCACGATCAACCTTCAACGTCCTTAGAACGCTCTCCTACCATGACCACTAAGTGGTCATCCACAGTTTCGGTATTATGTTTAGCCCCGGTACATTTTCGGCGCAGGGTCACTCGACTAGTGAGCTATTACGCACTCTTTAAATGGTGGCTGCTTCTGAGCCAACATCCTAGTTGTCTATGCAACCCCACATCCTTTTCCACTTAACATAAATTTGGGGACCTTAACTGGTGGTCTGGGCTGTTTCCCTTTCGACAATGGATCTTATCACTCACTGTCTGACTCCCGGATAATTCATCAATGGCATTCGGAGTTTATCTGAATTCAGTAACCCAAGACGGGCCCCTAGTCCAAACAGTGCTCTACCTCCATGATGGTCAATTCCGAGGCTAGCCCTAAAGCTATTTCGAAGAGAACCAGCTATCTCCAAGTTCGTTTGGAATTTCACCGCTACCCACACCTCATCCCAGCATTTTTCAACATACACGGGTTCGGTCCTCCAGTGTGTTTTACCACACCTTCAACCTGGACATGGGTAGGTCACTTGGTTTCGGGTCTACGTCTACATACTGGCCGCCCTATTCAGACTCGCTTTCGCTACGGCTCCGGTTTATCACCTTAACCTCGCATGCAAACGTAACTCGCCGGTTCATTCTACAAAAGGCACGCTATCACCCATTAACGGGCTCTAACTAATTGTAGGCACACGGTTTCAGGAACTGTTTCACTCCCCTTCCGGGGTTCTTTTCACCTTTCCCTCACGGTACTGGTCCACTATCGGTCACTAGGTAGTATTTAGCCTTGGGAGATGGTCCTCCCAGATTCCGACGGAATTTCACGTGTTCCGCCGTACTCAGGATCCTGAACGGAGAGCCGTTGATTTGACCTACGGGACTTTCACCCTGTTTTGTTTAGCATTCCAACTAACTCGGTTATCAACGACTTTGGTAACTCCAAAGTTCAGTCCTACAACCCCACAGCGCAAGCGCCGTGGTTTGGGCTGTTCCCTGTTCGCTCGCCGCTACTTAGGGAATCGAAATTTCTTTATGTTCCTGCAGGTACTGAGATGTTTCAGTTCCCCACGTTTACCTCTCATCAGCTATGCATTCACTCATGAGTAACCAACGACTAAGTTGGCTGGGTTCCCCCATTCGGAAATCTCCGGATCAAAGCTTACGTACAGCTCCCCGAAGCATATCGGTGTTAGTACCGTCCTTCATCGGCTCCTAGTGCCAAGGCATCCACCGTGCGCCCTTCTTAACTTAACCTATTTGATACCTAACGGTATCACGGTTAGAGTTTAGCGATTAAGAAATACTTTCTTAAAAAACTCTTTAAAACGCAGTGTTAATTCTCGGTTTATAATTTTCACATTATTACATAGAAATTGAATATCCAGTTTTCAAAGTACAACGTTTGAGAGTAGACCTCTCAAAACTAAACAAATCTTCGACAAGTGTGTAGGTTTCCGTAATTATTCCTTAGAAAGGAGGTGATCCAGCCGCAGGTTCTCCTACGGCTACCTTGTTACGACTTCACCCCAATCATCTGTCCCACCTTAGGCGGCTAGTTCCCTAAAAGGGTTACCCCACCGACTTCGGGTGTTACAAACTCTCATGGTGTGACGGGCGGTGTGTACAAGGCCCGGGAACGTATTCACCGCGGCGTGCTGATCCGCGATTACTAGCGATTCCGGCTTCATGTAGGCGAGTTGCAGCCTACAATCCGAACTGAGATCGGCTTTAAGAGATTAGCTTACCCTCGCGGGTTCGCAACTCGTTGTACCGACCATTGTAGCACGTGTGTAGCCCAGGTCATAAGGGGCATGCTGATTTGACGTCATCCCCACCTTCCTCCGGTTTGTCACCGGCAGTCTGACTAGAGTGCCCAACTAAATGCTGGCAACTAATCATAAGGGTTGCGCTCGTTGCGGGACTTAACCCAACATCTCACGACACGAGCTGACGACAACCATGCACCACCTGTCACTTTGTCCCCGAAGGGAAAGCTGTATCTCTACAGTGGTCAAAGGATGTCAAGACCTGGTAAGGTTCTTCGCGTTGCTTCGAATTAAACCACATGCTCCACCGCTTGTGCGGGCCCCCGTCAATTCCTTTGAGTTTCAACCTTGCGGTCGTACTCCCCAGGCGGAATGCTTAATGCGTTAGCTGCAGCACTGAAGGGCGGAAACCCTCCAACACTTAGCATTCATCGTTTACGGTATGGACTACCAGGGTATCTAATCCTGTTCGCTCCCCATACTTTCGAGCCTCAGCGTCAGTTACAGACCAGAAAGCCGCCTTCGCCACTGGTGTTCTTCCATATATCTACGCATTTCACCGCTACACATGGAGTTCCACTTTCCTCTTCTGCACTCAAGTTTCTCAGTTTCTAATGCACTTCTTCGGTTAAGCCGAAGGCTTTCACATCAGACTTAAAAAACCGCCTGCGCTCGCTTTACGCCCAATAAATCCGGACAACGCTTGCCACCTACGTATTACCGCGGCTGCTGGCACGTAGTTAGCCGTGGCTTTCTGGTTGGATACCGTCAAAGGACTAACAGTTACTCTAGTCCCTGTTCTTCTCCAACAACAGAGTTTTACGATCCTAAAACCTTCTTCACTCACGCGGCGTTGCTCCATCAGACTTGCGTCCATTGTGGAAGATTCCCTACTGCTGCCTCCCGTAGGAGTTTGGGCCGTGTCTCAGTCCCAATGTGGCCGATTACCCTCTCAGGTCGGCTACGTATCATCGTCTTGGTAAGCCGTTACCTTACCAACTAACTAATACGCCGCGGGTCCGTCCAAAAGTGACAGCCAAAGGCCGTCTTTTACATCCTGACCAGGTGGTCTGAATGGTTATGCGGTATTAGCATCTGTTTCCAAATGTTATCCCCCACTTAAGGGTAGGTTACCCACGTGTTACTCACCCGTCCGCCACTCACGTCAATCAACGTCCACTGCAAGCAGCTTCGGTCGACGTCAGTGCGTTCGACTTGCATGTATTAGGCACGCCGCCAGCGTTCGTCCTGAGCCAGGATCAAACTCTCATATAAGATGAAAATTGATTGCTCAATTGATTTTGTTGCTAGCGAGTTATAATTCAAATTGAATTGACTTCGCAAATGTTT
>NZ_BJDN01000052.1 GCF_005405165.1 Loigolactobacillus binensis | reverse complement strand
TGTCTACAGTAGAGTCAATAGCAAGGCCACGACGCAATGGAGAAAGACGGAGAGCGCCAACGGCGTCCATCTCGAAGGAGTCGCCAGCGATAACCGGAGTAGTTGAAATGGTAATAAGACGACCAATCTGACCAGCAAGGAAGCCAAGATGGGAAAGGTCATGCGGCATACGCTCGGCGCCAGTTTGAATATTAGACATAATTTATCCTCAAGTAAGGGGCCGAAGCCCCTGCAATTAAAATTGTTGACCACCTACATACCAAAGACGAGCGCCTTTACGCTTGCCTTTAGTACCTCGCAACGGCTGCGGACGACCAGGGCGAGCGCCAGAACGTTTTTTACCTTTAGACATTACATCACTCCTTCTGCACGTAATTTTTGACGCACGTTTTCTTCTGCGTCAGTAAGAACGTCAGTGTTTCCTGCGCGTACACGCAAGGTAAACGCGAACAATTCAGCGGCTTTAACCGGACGCTCGACGCCATTAATAATGTTTTCCGTAAATTCAGCGCCTTCCATGATGAGACAGGCCGTTTGAATGTTGACGGGATGAACATAATAAGCAATGACGGCAGCAATAAACTCAACAGGAGCAGGAAAGCGAGGGTATCCTACAAAGTCCAGCGTACCATAAACGCAAGCCTCAACGCAGCGACGAGCACGAGAGCGGTCAGTAGCAATCCAAACTTTGTTACTCGTCAGAAAATCGAAATCATCTTCGGTTAAATCCAAAACGGCAGAAGCCTGAATGAGCTTAATAGAGGCCAAAGCGGTCTGGAAACGTACGGATTGTTCAGTAACTTGACTCATGATTTCTTACCTATTAGTGGTTGAACAGCATCGGACTCAGATAGTAATCCACGCTCTTTTAAAATGTCAACAAGAGAATCTCTACCATGAACAAAATGTGACTCATATCTAAACCAGTCCTTGACGAACGTGCCAAGCATATTAAGCCACTTCTCCTCATCCAACGCGTCAGTTTTTGACAGAATCGTTAGTTGATGGCGAAAGGTCGCAAAGTAAGAGCTTCTCGAGCTGCGCAAGGATAGGTCGAATTTTCTCATTTTCCGCCAGCAGTCCACTTCGATTTAATTCGTAAACAAGCAGTAGTAATTCCTGCTTTATCAAGATAATTTTTCGACTCATCAGAAATATCCGAAAGTGTTAACTTCTGCGTCATGGAAGCGATAAAACTCTGCAGGTTGGATACGCCAATCATTTTTATCGAAGCGCGCATAAATTTGAGCAGATTTGTCGTCACAGGTTGCGCCGCCAAAACGTCGGCTACAGTAACTTTTCCCAGCCTCAATCTCATCTCTCTTTTTGCGTTCTGCTTCAATATCTGGTTGAACGGCGTCGCGTCGTAACCCAGCTTGGTAAGTTGGATTAAGCACTCCGTGGACAGATTTGTCATTGTGAGCATTTTCATCCCGAAGTTGCGGCTCATTCTGATTCTGAACAGCTTCTTGGGAAGTAGCGACAGCTTGGTTTTTAGTGAGTTGTTCCATTCTTTAGCTCCTAGACCTTTAGCAGCAAGGTCCATATCTGACTTTTTGTTAACGTATTTAGCCACATAGAAACCAACAGCCATATAACTGGTAGCTTTAAGCGGCTCACCTTTAGCATCAACAGGCCACAACCAACCAGAACGTGAAAAAGCGTCCTGCGTGTAGCGAACTGCGATGGGCATACTGTAACCATAAGGCCACGTATTTTGCAAGCTATTTAACTGGCGGCGATTGCGTACCCGACGACCAAAATTAGGGTCAACGCTACCTGTAGGAAGTGTCCGCATAAAGTGCACCGCATGGAAATGAAGACGGCCATTAGCTGTACCATACTCAGGCACACAAAAATACTGATAGCAGTCGGCGTGTGAATCATTAGCCTTGCGACCCTCGGCAGCAAGAACCATACGACCAATATCACGAAAATAGTCACGCAAAGCATTGGGATTATCATAAAACGCCTCTAATCGGTCGTCAGCCAACGTGAGAGTGTCAAAAACGATAAACCAACCATCAGCATGAGCCTGTCGCATTGCATTCATCAAACGCTGAATAGCAAAGCCTCTACGCGATTTCATAGTGGAGGCCTCCAGCAATCTTGAACACTCATCCTTAATACCTTTCTTTTTGGGGTAATTATACTCATCGCGAATATCCTTAAGAGGGCGTTCAGCAGCCAGCTTGCGGCAAAACTGCGTAACCGTCTTCTCGTTCTCTAAAAACCATTTTTCGTCCCCTTCGGGGCGGTGGTCTATAGTGTTATTAATATCAAGTTGGGGGAGCACATTGTAGCATTGTGCCAATTCATCCATTAACTTCTCAGTAACAGATACAAACTCATCACGAACGTCAGAAGCAGCCTTATGGCCGTCAACATACATATCACCATTATCGAACTCAACGCCCTGCATACGAAAAGACAGAATCTCTTCCAAGAGCTTGATGCGGTTATCCATCTGCTTATGGAAGCCAAGCATTGGGGATTGAGAAAGAGTAGAAATGCCACAAGCCTCAATAGCAGGTTTAAGAGCCTCGATACGCTCAAAGTCAAAATAATCAGCGTGACATTCAGAAGGGTAATAAGAACGAACCATAAAAAAGCCTCCAAGATTTGGAGGCATGAAAACATACAATTGGGAGGGTGTCAATCCTGACGGTTATTTCCTAGACAAATTAGAGCCAATACCATCAGCTTTACCGTCTTTCCAGAAATTGTTCCAAGTATCGGCAACAGCTTTATCAATACCATGAAAAATATCAACCACACCAGAAGCAGCATCAGTGACGACATTAGAAATATCCTTTGCAGTAGCGCCAATATGAGAAGAGCCATACCGCTGATTCTGCGTTTGCTGATGAACTAAGTCAACCTCAGCACTAACCTTGCGAGTCATTTCTTTGATTTGGTCATTGGTAAAATACTGACCAGCCGTTTGAGCTTGAGTAAGCATTTGGCGCATAATCTCGGAAACCTGCTGTTGCTTGGAAAGATTGGTGTTTTCCATAATAGACGCAACGCGAGCAGTAGACTCCTTCTGTTGATAAGCAAGCATCTCATTTTGTGCATATACCTGGTCTTTCGTATTCTGGCGTGAAGTCGCCGACTGAATGCCAGCAATCTCTTTTTGAGTCTCATTTTGCATCTCGGCAATCTCTTTCTGATTGTCCAGTTGCATTTTAGTAAGCTCTTTTTGATTCTCAAATCCGGCGTCAACCATACCAGCAGAGGAAGCATCAGCACCAGCACGCTCCCAAGCATTAAGCTCAGGAAATGCAGCAGCAAGATAATCACGAGTATCCTTTCCTTTATCAGCGGCAGACTTGCCACCAAGTCCAACCAAATCAAGCAACTTATCAGAAACGGCAGAAGTGCCAGCCTGCAACGTACCTTCAAGAAGTCCTTTACCAGCTTTAGCCATAGCACCAGAAACAAAACTAGGGACGGCCTCATCAGGGTTAGGAACATTAGAGCCTTGAATGGCAGATTTAATACCAGCATCACCCATGCCTACAGTATTGTTATCGGTAGCAAGCACATCACCTTGAATGCCACCGGAGGCGGCTTTTTGACCGCCTCCAAACAATTTAGACATGGCGCCACCAGCAAGAGCAGAAGCAATACCGCCAGCAATAGCACCAAACATAAATCACCTCACTTAAGTGGCTGGAGACAAATAATCTCTTTAATAACCTGATTCAGCGAAACCAATCCGCGGCATTTAGTAGCGGTAAAGTTAGACCAAACCATGAAACCAACATAAACATTATTGCCCGGCGTACGGGGAAGGACGTCAATAGTCACACAGTCCTTGACGGTATAATAACCACCATCATGGCGACCATCCAAAGGATAAACATCATAGGCAGTCGGGAGGGTAGTCGGAACCGAAGAAGACTCAAAGCGAACCAAACAGGCAAAAAATTTAGGGTCGGCATCAAAAGCAATATCAGCACCAACAGAAACAACCTGATTAGCGGCGTTGACAGATGTATCCATCTGAATGCAATGAAGAAAACCACCATTACCAGCATTAACCGTCAAACTATCAAAATATAACGTTGACGATGTAGCTTTAGGTGTCTGTAAAACAGGTGCCGAAGAAGCTGGAGTAACAGAAGTGAGAACCAGCTTATCAGAAAAAAAGTTTGAATTATGGCGAGAAATAAAAGTCTGAAACATGATTAAACTCCTAAGCAGAAAACCTACCGCGCTTCGCTTGGTCAACCCCTCAGCGGCAAAAATTAAAATTTTTACCGCTTCGGCGTTATAACCTCACACTCAATCTTTTATCACGAAGTCATGATTGAATCGCGAGTGGTCGGCAGATTGCGATAAACGGTCACATTAAATTTAACCTGACTATTCCACTGCAACAACTGAACGGACTGGAAACACTGGTCATAATCATGGTGGCGAATAAGTACGCGTTCTTGCAAATCACCAGAAGGCGGTTCCTGAATGAATGGGAAGCCTTCAAGAAGGTGATAAGCAGGAGAAACATACGAAGGCGCATAACGATACCACTGACCCTCAGCAATCTTAAACTTCTTAGACGAATCACCAGAACGGAAAACATCCTTCATAGAAATTTCACGCGGCGGCAAGTTGCCATACAAAACAGGGTCGCCAGCAATATCGGTATAAGTCAAAGCACCTTTAGCGTTAAGGTACTGAATCTCTTTAGTCGCAGTAGGCGGAAAACGAACAAGCGCAAGAGTAAACATAGTGCCATGCTCAGGAACAAAGAAACGCGGCACAGAATGTTTATAGGTCTGTTGAACACGACCAGAAAACTGGCCTAACGACGTTTGGTCAGTTCCATCAACATCATAGCCAGATGCCCAGAGATTAGAGCGCATGACAAGTAAAGGACGGTTGTCAGCGTCATAAGAGGTTTTACCTCCAAATGAAGAAATAACATCATGGTAACGCTGCATGAAGTAATCACGTTCTTGGTCAGTATGCAAATTAGCATAAGCAGCTTGCAGACCCATAATGTCAATAGATGTGGTAGAAGTCGTCATTTGGCGAGAAAGCTCAGTCTCAGGAGGAAGCGGAGCAGTCCAAATGTTTTTGAGATGGCAGCAACGGAAACCATAACGAGCATCATCTTGATTAAGCTCATTAGGGTTAGCCTCGGTACGGTCAGGCATCCACGGCGCTTTAAAATAGTTGTTATAGATATTCAAATAACCCTGAAACAAATGCTTAGGGATTTTATTGGTATCAGGGTTAATCGTGCCAAGAAAAGCGGCATGGTCAATATAACCAGTAGTGTTAACAGTCGGGAGAGGAGTGGCATTAACACCATCCTTCATGAACTTAATCCACTGTTCACCATAAACGTGACGATGAGGGACATAAAAAGTAAAAATGTCTACAGTAGAGTCAATAGCAAGGCCACGACGCAATGGAGAAAGACGGAGAGCGCCAACGGCGTCCATCTCGAAGGAGTCGCCAGCGATAACCGGAG
>NZ_BJDN01000051.1 GCF_005405165.1 Loigolactobacillus binensis | reverse complement strand
ATTAATTAAGAAAGATGGACAACCAAGGAGGCAGGTTACTGATAGCTTCGCTATGTTCGGACTACCAACCGAACTGTGTTTTTACTTTCTACTGCTAGTATAACTCAAATATCCCACTCAGAGTAGTTTGCTTAAAACTCTGAATGGGATATTTGGTAATTATAACGTCCGCTTGAATAGTTATGTAACTCATGGTATCCATAGCAGTCATGAATTGACAAAATTTATTTTTTGAGTTAATGTTTTGTCATGGCCATGAATGTCATGATAGTAATCATGATCATGGATCAAAAGAAACATAAATCAAGGAGGAATTTTCATGAAAGCCAACGTTGTTATTAAGGACGAGGTAGCCCACATGTATGATAGCAAGTGGAGCTTAACCTTCCAAAGAGTTATTTATATGTATTCTGATGGAACTAGCGAGTCTGGATTTCGTTTCATCTGGCGTAGGCCAGATGGTCATTTGCAGGCTGCTCGTGGTCAAGCAAGAATCCCATCTCGTTCAATTTTAGAAGAACTAACGCAAGCAGCTGAATTAAAGGGATGGTACTAAAGAATCATTAATTAAAATAAGTCCTAGCATCTATGAATAAAGATGCTAGGACTTATTTTAATTAATGATAGCAAATAGATATCAGTATACCGTGGCCCTGTGAGTAAAGACTTAGGGACCATATTAGTTATAGACCCTAAAGCTGCTTTGGGGATTGTAAATTGGTGGTTCTCTATTCAGTTACTAACTGTTGGACAGTGTCGGATATGTGGATTTGTGTCTTATACTTCTTAAGGTCATGATTGTTAGTCGCTGTATTTCCCTTATGGTTTAACAAGGCATTTAGCGCCGCTAAGTTGCTAACATAAGCCTGATTAACGTAGGTACGAGGAACGATACGCGTAATTTTAACATAACTGCCCTTATGATAAGCCATCACATAAGGATCTTTGACCCCAGGATTAAGACCCGTCGTTAAGGTTAGTTTGGTCCATTCATTCCCCATCGTATTATCAGTGAACCAAGCGGTCCAGTAACCATTGGTCGCCTTATTGTTAGGAGAAATTTCCTTTTCACTAGGCAATTTAGTGTACCCGACTTTATAGGATAAAAACGGATCAAATCGATCAATCGTCCCAATACCTTTATAATATCCAAAACATAAAATGCCAACACTAACCAGTGCTAGTACGATCAAGCCACCTAAACCAAAAGTCCAACGACGATAACGACTTTTAAGCTTAACATCATGATCTATCTGGGTGGCCAAAGAGGGTTCTTTATCTTTTTTCATTGCAATCTCCTCGTTAAATAGAAGTTTTTCGAGTGAGATGTTAAACAATTGACTCAAAGCATGCAGGGTCTCTAAACTTGGCATATTCTTGCCAGTTTCCCAAGTTGAGACCGTTTGACGGGTCACATGCAATTGTTGAGCTAACGCTTCTTGGGTTAAATTAGATTGCCTGCGCAAGGTCTTAATATCGTCTTTAAAGCTCAAATCTCACTCCTCCTAAATCATAATCAAGGATCTAAGGCAATCCTAGCAAGAATTACTAGCAATAGTCACGCAAATGTTACTTGCAACTGAACACGACCGGTTAATCTCCTAATAAATTGAGGTATAATCTTATTTAGTACAAAAATAAAACCGTTTTTCAGATCGTTATTACGATCTGAAAAACGGTTTTAAAAATGGCCAGAGGTCCATTTGATACCAGGTATCTATGAATATTGTTCTAACCAATTTTGAAAACACGCTAATATCAATTACGATTATACTTAAACAAAGTTTGGCATTTAGAGAGCAAAGTAAGAACGTGAAACATATTTAGTCAACACTAATACTGCCAATATAATACAAGGAGCTACTCAAATCTGTCTTTTGAGGATTATCTTTTAGTGTTTTAATTTTAGATGTATAATCTGGATTTTCAACCCATATATTCATAAAGTGGTTACTACATTCAATTGTAATATTTCCACTATGTTTTTTTAATATGGTATTCCATCCACAATAATAATTCATGTCTTTAGATTCTGCGTGGCCCAAAATTATTAGTTTGGGTTTAAGTTTTTCTAGAATGGCACCAGGGACATGGCCACTTTTTCTACCATGATGAGGGGCTAACAATACATCTATTTTGGGCCAAACAACATTATCTTCAATTTTTTGCATAAATTTGGTTTCCAAATCCCCCATCCATAAAAATGTTGCGTTATCTTCAATAGAGTACTTTATAATTGGAGAGATATTATTAGGGCTGGCATCTGCCTGATCAAGTGCCGATTGAAAATCTTCATTCGATGTATCAGGCCACAGTATCATTATACCGGAACTTCCTCTTTCATTAGATCCTTGATTCATCCATTTTCGACTACAATCTTTTTCTATGTAAAAAGCTCTATTCTCGTCATCTCTTAAATTAGAATAAGCTTTAAAGGAGGGTGTAATGTCTTGTTTCGTGACACTGTTTTTAACACAGTAAAAATTTTCGATATTACTTATATCTTCCAATCCATGAAAGTGATCTTCATCAGGGTGAGTTGAAATAAACCTAAATATAGACTTCTTAGACCGTATATCTTGAATTTCATTTAAGATGGTTGTTCTACAGGAACTGTCTTCAGGTAAATTACAATCAATGATTGAAAAATTATCTGAATTGTGTTCAATATAAGACATATCCCCATTACTTACATTAAAAAATTTAACTATGCTCATGATTTTCCCCTTTTATATAATTTTCGACTAAGACATTATTGGCAAATTTTTCTCCAGTCTTATGTGCGGCATACGTAGTTATAATCCAAATAATAATAAAATAAATATGTACTTTATAATTATAATAGATATATGGAAACTTAGACATGAGTGGATAAAATATGACAAAAACTATAGATAGCACACTTATATCACGGGTTAAAAGGTAGTTTGAATTTGAAAAGAAAATTATGTTTTCATTTCTTACGGCTGTATATAAAGCATACCATTTTTTGTTTTGGTATAGTTTATCTTGACTATTTTGATTAATTTCTTTCCAAATATTTTTATAGAATTTTTGTAAATTTATTTTTGACACTCTGAAATCTGAATAATTCCCATAAAATAGTTTTGTTAGTGCTGTATTTCCAGGTATTTTATCCATGTTTCCAAAAACTAAAACGTTTTTGATTCTAGTTGACAGTACACTATCTAAGATATTTGAATATATATATATAATTCCCATACTTCCTAGAAAAGTAAATAAGCTGAAAATGAAATCATAATTATTAACAAAATATTTATGTGATATTTTAGTTGAAAATAGCGTAATAATAATAGCATTGGCACATATAAAATATTGAACTTCCTTAGTTTTATAAATTTTTAGATTATTCATTTCACCATACCTTTTAGATTTTGATGAAATTTTATTTCACCAAAAATGCCACCAACTATTATTGACTTTATTTTTAGATACTTTCTTTTTATCCTGCTTATAGTTTTTATCTTTGACTTGACTAGAATTAATGCTATTCAACAAGGTATCATCTTTATCATTTTCGGGCCGTTTTTGAATTGAACTAGAAGGTTCAGACAACCCACTCAATTTCTGAACGTGTTCTTTTAATTGATGATTTTCTGCTACCGTTGCTAATTGTAACTGCTGCTGCTGATCCACCAATTTTGTTAGATGATCTATTTGTCTGTCTTTGATAGCAATCTGTTTGTCACGTTGATCCTTTAAATCTTCTACTTCTTTTCGCAAAGTAGCAATTAGCTCATTATTTTCTTTGCTAGTATTTGTCGTTTTTTTGCTACCTATTTGTTGGTTTTTTGCTACCTTACTTCTAATAATCCTTTCAGCTGTAAGACTTATCACGTTTTTACCTTGACTATCTTTTTGTCGGTTCTTTGTTGGTAGTCTTTGGTAGTGGTATTGAATAGTTTGTTTAGAGACCTTTAATTCATCAGCAAGTTCTCTAATAGTTTTAGGCATGATTTCCAAACCCCTTTCGGAGTTCAGCAAGCATTTCTTGTCTTGTCTGATCTCTTATTTTTTTATCATGTTCGGCTTGTTTGACAGCCAATGCTTGCTTTTCAGTAGAACCTAGAGTTAACCCCTTAACTTTATCAATGGCACGCCATTTTTCCTGTTCTGTTAATTCACCATTATGCTGAATGTTAAAGAGTTTTTGACGTTCATCTTGAAATTGACCTTGTGAGAAGTCATTAGCGTTTTTCTTTTCAGACTTCCAAGTAAAAGAATACCCAATCACTGGTTTTCCGCGGCCTTTACCATATTTTTTTCTAACCGTTAGGCCTCTAAAAAGAGGCGTAAGTTCCTCTTTGATGGGTTTTAAAACGGATTGATTTATATTGCTACTTTTATAGCTTTTAGGGACATCTAATAGCTCGTTAAAGTCTGCAACTGAAAAGTAAGCGTACCCAGTAGTTCTAAATTGTTTTAGTAACCGAAACATGGTTTTTGCGTAGCTACTTTTCAAATCTCTGAATTCTGATAAAGCATAACGAACCCAACTTTCCAGCTCATTTAATAATTTTATAGCTTTGGGGTAAATTTTAATATCAACATAAGGATCATCAGCATGGCCGTTTATCTCAAATTCGGTAAACATAACAAAAAATTCACGATGCAGCCCATCTTTACTACGCCTTCCAAAGCGTAAGCCTAAAATTTTTTGATAAGTACTTTCAATATCGTCAATAAATCGGTTATTTGCTGTAGGTTTATATGCACTTAATTCTTTTAATTGATCAAATGAAAACCTTACAGTTTCGTCACCCTTGTCACGCATTCTAGAAACTATTGAGAAGAATAAATTCATTTCAACAGGAGTGAATTTTCGAAGTGGGATTGTATTTAATTCAGGATCATATTTAACAATTTCATTACTCAAATGAAGCACCTCTTTTAATGAATATGGTTTTATGAATATATAATACTACAAAACTCTATCTATAAACAGACAAAACTCTATCTATAAACAGACAAAACTCTATCTATAAACAGACAAAACTCTATCTATAAACAGACAAAACTCTATCCATAAACTCCTGTATTCCCTGGGAGAGTAAGGCTCAATAGGGGTCTAAAAGAGGTTTAAAAGAGGTTTATAAAAGAGGTTTAAAAGAGGCACCACTGTACAAGATCAAAATCTAAAACAAAAATACAAAGGAGTGAGCCCAAAAACAGGCTCACATTAAACTTCATTCGCTACGCTCTTTGCGCCTCACTTCGTTCGTTGCCTACAAAGGAGTGGCAAGCCACATTAATTCGGGCGCTGACGCCCCGAACCCCGTCCAAGCTGAGCCAGCTTGACCGCTTTTTCACTCGCCGTTAGGCAGGAAAGCAAAGTTTTATAGAAACTTTGGCTTTCGCCAATGCAGTGTTAAGACTGGTTTAGAACTGTCAATTCCTTATGCTCCCACGCTACGCTCGTCCGCTACCATTGACAGCAAATAGTTAGCTTTTCTAAAACTTGATAAAGATTTAACTACTATGTCCCTTTTTAAGAGCCTTATTTTTCGTTCTCAGCGATTTTAAGGCTATTTATATACATTTATACCAAAGTCAAAATAAAAAGCCCTCAGCAGGCTTTTAGAGGGCTAAATAACGAAGCCAGGACGATTAATAATATCTTCTTGTCTTTTTTGCAAAACATAAGTATACAGGGAATCATACAAATTCTTTTTGATCTCGTCAGGTTCATTGACAGAAGCTTCAAACAATTCTTGAATATCAACTTGCCAAGGATCAGCAAGCATTTCATCAATTGGTTTTAATACTTTCTTT
>NZ_BJDN01000050.1 GCF_005405165.1 Loigolactobacillus binensis | reverse complement strand
GTCGTAACGAGTTGGCATGTAAAAATTCCTTCCTTTTGAGAGATGATTTATTCATTATACCCTCTCTTAAAAGTTGTCTCAGGAATCAGCTTACATCCAAACATCAAGAAGTAGGAAATGAGGCAATCTCATTCCACAAAATTAACCCTTGACATTAAAAAATAAAAGGATTAACTTAAAGTTGTAATGAATGAGTGTTCATTCAAAAAAAGGAGGAGAAATTATGGTTTAAACAAAAGCTTAACTGGATAGTAATGGCGATTGCTGCTGTAGTTGCTTTGAGCTTTATTTGGACACTAATTCCTGGATTTACTAAATTGCCTAGTAACGTTGATAATATGCGAGTAGCAATTGTTGATCGTGATAATAAGCAGATTTCTCAACAAATGAAAAAGGGACTGAAAGATAATCTGCCATTCAAAAACGTTACTGCTGCAAAAACAAATAAGGGAATTAAACGGCAGATTAAAAACCGTGATGTTTCTATGGTTATTATCATTCCGAAAGGATTCAGTTCCAATGTTCAAACAGGGAAACCTGTTCATATGAAGTACTACCGGGGCACGGCGAACGGTATGATTGAGACTATGGCGCAAAAGACCGCTGTTAGCCAAATTAATAGTAAAGTAAAAGAGCAAATTCAGTCTAAAACAATGACTGGTATGATTGCACGCCAAATGCAGTCAGAAGTTGCTAGTCAAATGCAATCAAAAGTGCAAGCGCAAGTAAAAGCAAAAATTGCAGCTAACCCACAATTAGCATCACATGCTAGCCAAATCGCTCAACAAGCACAAAATGCGGCTAGGGCTCAAGCCCAAAAACAAGTCATGGCTCGTGCTAGTGCAGCTGCCAAGAGCGCTACTTCTCAGTTGAGTAGTAGAAGTGAATATGTTGGTACTCATCATTACAACTACAAGTATCAGCAAACCCCGATGTTCTTTAACATGGGACAGTATCTTGGAATGATGCTCGCATCTATCGTCCTTGTTATCTTGTTCACCTCAGCTCGCTTCGCAGTCGGCAATAAATTTACGGCTTTTATGGGTATGCAAGTTTCAGGCCTTCTTTTAGCAACTGTTACTTCAATTGTTGCCAGTCTAGCATTACTTTGTGTTGAACCTGTCAATAACTTTATGAGTATGTTTGGAATTGCTTGGCTTTTCGATGTTAGCGTCTTTGAAATTTCAAGTATGTTAGGCCTTCTGTGTGGTGGTCTTCCAAGTATTATCGTTCAATTACCTCTCTTTACATCCCAAGTGATTGCCGGTGGTGCAATTGTTCCCCGCTTCGCTATGCCATCATTCTACAACTGGCTAAGTAATTACACTCTGATGTATCAAGGGATTCAAGCTATTTCCAACACGATGGCCGGAATTGGACACACTGCACCATTTATCTCGTCTCTCGTATGGATTGCAATCATTAGCTGTGTATTAGGTTTAATCTTTGTCTGGAGCGGTTACCGTAGCAAAGAAGCTAAGGGACTTTCCAAGTTGATTCCTGTTAAAAATTAATTATAGATAAGGAAGTAGTTATTATGTTTAATACTATGTTTTGGATTTTAGCTGTTTGGTTCGTTATTAATGTTATTTGGATGTGGTTTCAGCTTGACAACCATGCATTACAAAAGATCTTTGCTTGGATTAACGTTATCGCAGTCATTGTAGGCTTCTGGGTGTTTTATGGCGCTAGTCATGCCTCTGGTAGTATTGCAACCTGTTTCTTATGGATGAACTGGGCTAATGTAATTGTAGCTTGTTTGCAATTCTACTTCGGGTATAGAAAGAACAATTAGTCATTCTTAACTTAGATTGATTAAAAAATCTGGATGTTATTTTTATCGAATAACGATTTGATCCAGATTTTTTAATATCAAAAGGATTAAAGAATAGTAACGACGAATAACTAGCTATTCAACTTTCTGAAGGAGCGTGAATTTTTTGAAAAGGTCAAAGACCTATTACTATCATACGTTTACTGATGACTTTATTAGTAGTGGCAATCAAAATTATCAGCTCCCTTCAGATTATCAATGGCTACATAAAGGAAAACTTGGAACTATGGTTAGTCTTATCATAACCGGTATTGCTGACATCATTTCATGGTTCCTATTTCGTATTATCATGCGTCCAAAGTTAGTATCTGCTGAAAAAATAAAAGACCATCAAGATGGTGGATTCTTCGTCTATGGTAATCATACACAAGCTCAAAGTGACGCATTAATTGCCTTTCACCTATTGCCGCGTCACTTAATAAACATTATTGCAACCCCAGCTAACCTGGGGAATTTAATAGTTGGGAAATTATTACCTTTTGCTGGGATACTACCAATTCCAGCAACGTTTCGTCAATTAATTGATTTTACAAAGGTTGTAAAACAACAAGCACTGAGTGGCCACGCTGTCTTTATCTACCCCGAAGCCCATGTATGGCCGTTTTATACTAAGATTCGCCCTTTTTCAGCGGCTTCTTTTCATTATCCAGTTGACACTGGCCTAGCTTCATTTTGCTTAACGACCACTTATCATTCTCGGAGTTGGTCAAAAAACCCCCGAATCATCATCTATGTGGAGGGTCCTTTCTATCCAAATGCTGATTTGACCACTAAACAACAAGCGGCAGATTTGAGACAGCAGATTTATGATTGCATGAAAAAGCGAGCTTCACTAAATGATGTTGAATATATTCATTATAAGAAGGTATAGTAAATGAATATTTTATACTGTGGCGACAATAATATCGAACAAGGTTTATTAATTTCAGTTTTATCGTTGACTGAACACGTAAAAGAACCCTTATATATCTATGTATTAACCGCAAGTTTCCCCACACAAGGTAGGCATTCCAATAACATCCATCAATCACTTATTTATCTCCTTGATTCTCTAGTAAAAAAAGTGAATCCTAAGAATTTTGTCAAAGCAATTGATATAAGCCTCTTGGTAGCAAGAGACTATCCAGAGATAAACCTCAACACAATCTTCACGCCAGCTAGCATGCTGCGATTATTTGCTGACGAGGTATCACTTCTTCCTGATAAAATTCTTTATCTTGATACTGATATCGTTTGTCGACGTAATTTTTTTAACTTCTATTGTCAAGATATTACCAAACTTGAAGTAGTGGGTATTCTTGATTATTACGGCAAATGGTTTTTTCATAATCATTCATGGCTTTTTGACTATATGAATTCTGGAGTAATGCTACTAAATATCAAAAGAATTAAACAAACTGGCCTTTTTACTAAAGCAAGAAAATTATGTAAAAGCAAAAAGATGTTCATGCCTGACCAATCTGCCATCAACAAGTTTGTTACTCACTATAAGCTTGCTCCCCGTCGTTACAACGATCAACGTCGCCTCCATAAGGACACAGTATTTCAGCATTTTACTACTCACTTTGGTTATTTTCCTAAGTTCCATACCATTACTGTCAAGCCATGGGAGGTTGATAGAGTTCATTCTGAATTACACCTTCATGAATACGATGATTTACTAAATAGATATCAACTAATTTACGCTCAACATAAGGAGAGATTAAAATGAGTAGAAACGAGATTCCAATTTTCTTTTCAATTAATAATCAATACGCACCTTATCTTTCAGTCGCAATTTTGTCCATTGTCGACCACGCTTCATCGAACAATCATTACCATATAATCGTTTTAGAACAAGACCTCTCAGAGAAAAATAAGCATATTTTAACTGAATTGGGTACCGATAATGTAAAGATAACCTTTACTAGAATTAATGACAGTGATTTGCAAAAGCAAATGGTTGGTGAGCATACAAAATTAAAGGGGGACTATTTTACATTAACAATTTATTATCGTTTATTCATTGCTAAAATATTCCCTCAATTTGATAAGGCTCTATACATGGATGCTGACATCGTCTGCAATACAGATATTGCTAATCTCTACAACATTGATCTTAAGGACAACTTCCTGGCAGCCGCCCATGATACATTCGCAGCAGATTATCCCCAAACTGTTAGGTATGCTGAAGATGTTATTGGGATTCCAATCGACAAATATTTCAATTCAGGTATTTTAGTACTAAATCTCAAGCAACTTCGTAATCACGACTTTACCGATCACTTTCTCCATCTCCTTAACAAATATCATTTTGATATTATGGCACCTGACCAAGATTACCTAAATGTTATTTGTAGAAATCATGTACTTCACCTACCACAAAAATGGAATACAATGCCTACGATTCATGGTGAAAAAGTAACTGATCCACGCATTATCCACTATGCACTATTCGGTAAGCCATGGCATTATGATCATGTTGCAAATGAAAACTATTTCTGGCATTACGCCAAAAGCTCACCATACCTAGTAGAAATTAAGCAAGCAAAGGCGACATTCACCGCAGCAAACGCTGAAAAGGATCACCGTAACGTTCGTTACCTCCAGCAAAAAGCGTTGTCTCTCTTAGACAATCCTATTACATTTAAGAAAATTCAAGAAAAAACAAATGAGGTGGCGTTATGATTATTGGCGGCAGTAAGCGAGCAGTCATCGATAATATTCAAAAATACGCTAATGCCGGATTGTTGAATCACAAAGTAGAAATAAATGATGCTTCACTAAATCAAAATCAAAGAATTAACTTAATCCATGACTATCTGCAACTTATTAAGATGCCTAAATACCATGTCAATAATCTAATAGCTCGTGGCCTTGCTGATGTATTAACAGAATTACTGAATACCAAGACCACCTTTTCAGGATTAGAAAAAATCAAAAACATTACTGGCGGTGCTATTATAACTAGCAATCATTTTAGTCCATTAGAAAATACGGTTGTTAGAAAAACACTATGGCAAATAAAGCACCGACGACTTTTCATTGTTAGTGAAGATACAAATTTATTGACTAATGGCTTTATCGGATTTCTATTAAAATATTACGATACCATTCCGGTTAGCCCAGATGTTGAGTATATTGGTAAAGTATTCCCTAAAATGATAAAAGGGGTACTTAACGATAATAATTTTATCTTAATTTACCCTGAGCAAGAAATGTGGTTCAACTATCGAAAGCCCCGCCCTCCAAAACGCGGAGCATACTATTACGCCGCAAAATTTCATGTACCAATTATCTCCTGCTTTGTTGAGATAATCGATCTACAAGAACCCGATAATTATGAATTTAATAAGGTAAAATTTAAAATGCATATATTAGATCCAATTTATCTTGACCCTAATAAAAGTGTACGTGAAAATAGTATTGAAATGATGCAACGTGATTATCAACAGAAGAAGAAGGCCTATGAGCAAATTTACGACGAAAAGCTAACTTATAATTTCAATATAAAAGATATCGCTGGATGGCGCGCAGGTACTAACAAAAACAACTAACAACCACTTTACAAAGAGAGGGAACACTATGACTGAATCAAAGCTAAGAGAATTATATGAACAAAATCTTCGTCAAATGGATAATCTGACAGAAAAACAGCAGAATATTCTTAAAGCTGCCCTTTCGCTATTTGCAGAACAAGGGTTCGATGCTACTAGTAGCTCTCAAATTGCCAAACGTGCTGGAGTAGCTGTTGGTTCTGTTTACCAACACTTTCACAATAAACGTGAGTTACTTATGGCAGTACTAACACCATTAACAAAGTCTGTTTTCTCACAAGCGGCCGACCAGTTTATCGATAAGACATTAGATAAAGACTACAATTCCTTGGAGCAGTTCATTCGAGCATTAGTTGCCGACCGAATGCTTTTTATCAGTAATAATCGTGAAGAGTTTAAAATCATGTTAGGCCAATTACTTTCTGACAATCAGTTAGGTCCAGAGCTCAATCACGCTTTTAATGAGCAGCCCAAAACAACTGCTTTTCCGATTATCGACCGACTCAAGAAGAAAAAATTAATTATCGATTATCCAAATGATGTAATTGTTCAATTCGTCTTTGGACCCTTAGTTACTTTCTTTGGAAAAATCATCTTGGCAATTAAACCAATGCCTATTGATCAAGAAATTAATTACGCAGTTGGTTTAATAGTTAATGGATTAACTCCTCGCAGTAATTAATGCGTACTGAACAAATCGTATTTTAAATATTTACTAACTTTTGTCGGTTTTTACAGAAAATCTGATTGATAAATACCAACCAGCCAAAAATAGGCCGCGAAAAATTAGCCATCAACTTGGATAAGTTCAAGGCAATCACGCTAATACCAACACTAGTCAAGGTCGTTGTCGGTAACTTGGTCATGATCAGATTTAAGCTGAATCGACGCTTCATCAGACTAAAATCACGTTCAACTGCGATACGGTCAGCGTTGTCTTGATAACTGATCCGTTTATCACGCGTTTCATTCTTCTTCGGTCGGCCCAGTGCCGGCCCAGAAAGTCTGATGTCACGCTCTTTACAGTATGCCAAGTTACCACGATTACGATAGATTTTATCAGCCAAGACACGTGCCGGATAGTGACCATTCCGATCGTAGTAGCGCCGAACAGCGTTGACTAGATCTGTCGATTCATTGTAAGCATCAAAACTAGTCTTTTCGATACGGGCGAATCCTCGATCAAGACTGACATCAAGCTTAACGCCAAACTCAGTATTAGTTCTAGCTTTACCACGTAAAATCGGTCGGATCCAAGGCTGACTAAAACTAACAATGCGATCTTTGACTGAATGTGTTCGCTCTGTGTACATATATTTCTGTTGCGCATAGATCGCCTTGCTAGTCGTCAACCAATTTTCTTGTTCCAATGTCAGTTGATAGCCAGCGGTTAAATAAATTTCAACTTTATCTAAATCGCGTTTCACATAGTTTAGCAGCCTACGGATCTGTTTGCGTAACCACTTCTGACCTTTTCTTTTTCGCCGAACAATGGCTAAATAAACCTGCCGCGCTTTACGCCGATAGATTCGTGGTTTGGTCCAGCCGTTATCAGCACAAGCGACATCAATGATCTTTTCAAGATGAGTTCGCGCATCGTTCAATAACTCAGTATCAGTCGGATATTTGATGTTTTGCGGCGCGCAAGTTGCGTCAAGAATCAAGGTGCCAGAATTATGGTCATCATCAGAATGGTCGTCTTGCTTATCAGTTACGGTTTTAGTTGGCTTAGAATTAGCGGCAATGATTTTTTCGTTGATCGTCGCCAAGGTCACTGCATCTAAGCGTTTGCGAAAATAAACCATCGTTGACGCATCAAAAGGTGCCTGATTCTGATAGCCTGGTAAGCCGATGAAGAATTGAAGATAGGGATTTTCTTGAATTTGTAAGACTGTTTCCTCGTCAGAATAGCCATACTCAGTTTGGATCAACAGGGCGCCAAGTGCCATGCGTAACGGCTTAGCTACGTTACCTTTTCGATTACGGAAGTTCTTCGTGTAGTCTTTTTCAAGTTCTGACCAAGGAATGATGGCCGCTTTTTTGATCCAGCGATTTTCTGGATTCATGGACAAGCCCATTGGCTGATCAAAATCTTCGAAAGCTAATTGCGTGTTGAGCTGTGGTTTATACATGAAACCCCCTCATTTTCTAGTAAAAGTGCACGACCTTTTGTCGTAAGTGGATAAAACCCTTGCAGTAATTATACTAAACTGGCGTTGAGATTACTGCTACAAAAGGATTACAAGAACGATTCAGTAGACATTAATTAAGATACTATACTACCTGAATTATTCATAGTTCATAAAAATCCCGTCAGTTTTCGTATTTTTTCGAAAACTGACGGGTATGTCTTTATCTTTTGCTGAAATACGATGCTTATCAGTTCTAGCTAGTGAGATCTTTCAACTAACTCAGAATTGCTTTGAACTTTTGGATACACTTGTCCCTTGGTTGTACAGATTTTTTTAATTTTGC
>NZ_BJDN01000049.1 GCF_005405165.1 Loigolactobacillus binensis | reverse complement strand
TTTAATATTGAGCGCAAATTTTATATGATGGTCTATAGGGTTCACGGTTTTCTCATATCCTTTTAAATGATACTGTTGTGGGTGGATTTTTTGGATGGGGGCTGTGGGCTCTTTTTTGCACAAAAAATCCTGTTAATAGCTTACCACTTTGTAAACGATCAACAGGAAAAAGTATAGAGCCACAACTTCTAACGCTGTTTTTTTTGGGGGGTTAGTCCGTATTGTTGTAGTCTGATCCGTGAAACTAGATATAGTAAGTGTTCAATTTTTAGCTCAGTTTTCCAGCCGACCACTGTTAAGCGACAACGGCACTTAACGCGTTATTTTTCATTAAATACTTCAAACCCATAGCCGCGAATGTGCTGCTTCAATAGGGCCAAATAGCGTTGTGCCGTCGTGCTTAGCTCGATTTTTTTGTGGCGTAGATAGCCTAAAGTCATCGCGTCGTCAACCGTCAGCGGAATTGCGACGATTTTCTCATCATTTAGCTCGCTGCTAATAATGCCTGAACTAATCGTGTAGCCATTTAAGCCGACCATCAAATTAAAAATCGTTGCCCGATCGCTGATCCGAATGTGTTTTTTATGCGGCAACGTGCTGAGGATCTCTTCGGCAAAATAGAAAGAACTGGTGTCACCTTGTTCGTAGGATAAATAGGGATAGTCCTGTAGATCGGCCAAAGTGAGCGTCTTTTTTTGCGTCAATGGATTGTCACGGCCAATGAACACGTGGGGGTGAGCCTCAAATAAAGGCACAAAACTTAAATCCTTTTCCGCAATCAAGCGTTTGAGTACAGTGCGGTTAAACTTGTTCAGGTAAATGACGCCAAGTTCGCTTTTCAGTGTTTGCACATCGTTAAGTACATTTTCGGTTTCGGTCTCCCGCAGTGTAAATTGATAGGCATCCCCGCCGATCTCCTTCACTAATTCGACAAAAGCGTGGACCACAAAGGCGTAGTGCTGCGCTGATACACTGAAGATCCGTTTACGAACTGTTCCTTGACCGAAATGTTCATTGAGTAAATTGACTTGATCCAGGACACTACGCGAATAGTTAATAAATTCACGCCCTGCATCGGTTAAGGTAATGCCCGTCTTATTGCGGTAAAATAGTTGAACCTGGTACTCTTTTTCTAATTCTTTCATCGACTGTGACAAGGATGGCTGACTAATAAACAGCTGTTTTGCTGCTTCATTGATCGATCCTGTCGCGGCAATCTTTTCTAAATACTTTAATTGTTGAATACGCATGCTGGTAATGGGCCTCCTGAGTGAAAATCCAATTATTGTTGCCTATAAATATATTTTTGTTATAGGCAATGCCTATTATATCATCAAAGTAATCAGTCTTATCTATTTTCTCAGCAGACTGTTATACTAAACTCATCAATTCAATAACGGAGGCTTTATATTTATGACCAAAACACATTTTCAATTAGTCGGTTCCTTACTTCGTCCAGCCAGTTTGCTGGACTACAAAAATAAAATCGAACAACGCGATGATATTCAATATCCGTTTTATGACGCTTTTCCTGGCTACCAAGCCGCTGAAACTGCTGCGGTGAAGGACGTGATCGCCAAAGAAAAAGCACACGGCATCGACGTATTGACTGATGGTGAATACACGAAATCAATGTGGCATTTAGATTTCGTTTGGGGTTTTAGTGGCATTCGCCGCTTTATCGCTGACAGCGGCTATAGTTTCCGTGATCACGACGACAGTGATTTTGAAACGCGGAAGGATATTGGTATCGAGATCACGGCACCACTTTCCGGTAAAAATCATCATTTTCTTGACATTTATCGCCAACTCAAAGCGCAGGCCGGTGACAATGACGTGAAATTAACCGTTTGGAGCGCTGCACATGCCTTTGTTGAATTTGGTTACATCGATAAACTTTACGGCCCTGACCAAGTTTATAAAACGGTCGCTGAACTGCATGATGGTTTGTTAGGGGCTTACAAAGAATTTCTCACTGAATACAAAGCTGCTGGCGGTACGATCATTCAATTTGACGATTGTTTGTGGGAACTTTTTGCTAGTGACAATAAACAAAGCCCATTCAGTACCGGCAATGTTAGCCTACAGGATCTGGCCGATGTTGCCGTAAACACAAACAATGAAATCGCTGATTTTGGTCACAAATTGGGCCTAAAAGTATGGACCCATAATTGCCGGGGCAACTACGAAAGCCGTCATTTCGCGGAAGGCAGTTACAATACGATTGCGCAAAAATTTCTTCATGATCAACACTATGATCGTTTCTTCTTAGAGTGGGACGATGACCGTGCAGGGGATATCACCGCTTTGAAGGCACTCGAAGATCGGCCTAACGTTGAAGTCGTGCTCGGTTTGCTGTCCAGCAAAACCAGCACTTTAGACGACGAAGACCGCGCTTTACGCCTATTGACGCAGGCCAGTCAAATTTTGAACAAGGATCAGTTATACTTGTCGCATCAATGTGGTTTTGCTTCTTGCGATTCGGGTAACGAGCTTAGTGAAGCGCAACAGTGGGCTAAAATTGACCAAGGTCAACAGATTGCTGCTAAATTCTGGAATTAATTAGGCAATAGGTAAATAGATCACGATGAAGGTAGGACCGTAATTTGCGGTTCTGCTTTTTTTGTTTACTGAACATGCCTGTCGATTGGAGATAGCTTGGGATTAAATAAACCTTAGATAGGTGCTAGATTATTCAATAGCAACGCCCTATGATCACTTTTTATAGTGACGATAATCATAATAAGAGCAATGGTGTTACTAGTGACAGACAATGTTGAAAATAAAGATACGTTACAAAATAGTCGTAATGAACGTCAAAAGATCAGGTGAATCCCAACACCATTATCAGAACGATTATTTTTGTTTAACCTTAACTTTTCGTATAAATTGTTTTCTTCGATAAGAAGGTATGTAGTTAAGTAATAATAAGTTGTTCTTTTTGAACAGTATTGATAAACTTAGATCAGTTATTCATGGAAAAGATAGTTTTATTAATTATTTTGATCTTTGAACCTCCAATTAAATGGCTGTTGCTATTACTTTTACTAGAAATTAAGGGGGTACTATTAATGGCACAAGTATTTGAAGATGAATTTGGCAAGATTCAAGTAGACATGGTTTCAATTTGTAGGGAATATGTATCTGATCGAGCTGATAAAATATATATCTATGGAACAGCAGAGGATAATCAGTATTATTGTTCTTTTTTTTATAATATTAATGGCGTTTTGTTAAAGAAACATAAGGTTAATGAACAACTAGATAACGTTGACGTTTCAGAAAATATGCAAATGCAGGTGAATCATATTTTAGTGGATGATCTATTAGAAATAGAAAAGGCCGCAAAAAAGTATGAAAGAAAAATGCCAACAGAACTTAAGCTAATTTATGATGTAAAAAAGAATAATCTTGATGCCGATTTTAGGTATGATAAAGTATTGGAGAAAAACGATATGGCTGGATTTGAAATGGCTGATAGATGGTTTGATGAATTTTGTAAAGAAAATAAATAGGTTAACCCACTATAAGTATGATACATAGAAATAAATTAACAATCAATGGATACACTGTAACGCTAGGAAACTTTTTTTCGAGAATGGGGGTGTTAAATATGATGCAATTAAATAAAAACGAACTTATTTTAGAAATTGAAAGTATAAAAAATAAGTTGGATAAAAATGGTTATTCAGAAGAGTCTAAACGGTTCAAAAAAATTATACATACATTTAATGATGCTACTATTTCTAAAATAGAATATATTAAAAATTTGGAACTACTTATCACGATGACTAATATTAGATATCTTGGTGATTGCAACATAGATAGTTATGACTCGCCATGGAAATGGATGAATACATTACTGCAAGTCTCAACGCTTGCAATAGAACTTTTAAGATTAGAAAAACAGTGAGAAAAACAAAATAGTGATTTAGATACCGATATTTGTAGAATGTGAGGGTAGTTTTGCTAATTCAAGTGTTAATCAAGTGAGGTAAATATGAAAATCTATATGTATGATGATTTTGAAAAAGATATTCGTTTATTTTACGATATTAAAAAAAGAGAATACACACTATACAATACTCCCCTGAAAGACACATTAACCTTAAAATTTATTTTTTATGTTGCCCCTTTTTTACCGGGAATTGTGATTGCGTCAAATGTGAGCAATCAAAAGATCAATCTTAGTGAATATATTACAGGAGTTCAATTTCTAGAACTTGCGCTAATAGCAACAGTAGTTCTTTCAATTTATTGGTGGGCATTAATGTCTGTATCTTTTTTAAGGGGTCACAAAATTAAAAAAATAAATTCCGATCAAGAAGAAGTCAATAAGTTAATGGCAGAGACGATCAAATATTACGCAAATCTTCACGGTAACCGAAATCAAGGTAATTATGAAAGAATTCATGAGTATATAAAATTTTATAAAAGGCTTTGTATCGGAACTATTATTTTTGGTTTTTTATTCGCTTACTTCTTAGTTTATAAATCTAATACCGATATGTTAAAAGTTATTATTGGACTTCTTGCCGCCTTAGTAATAACGTCAGTTCCAATAAGTTTATTAGTTTATGCGCTTCAAAAGTCAAAGATCATGTATGAGTGGTTAGGAAAATAACAAGAAAAAACTAAAATAGAATTACTATTAACAAGCTAGATGGCAAACTTGAAATTATTGTAATTTATAGCGGGGGACAACAGTTATTATAACCATACAGATGTATTCCAATTCGACAATCAGAATGTCCGCGTTATTTAAAAAATCAGAGTATTTAGATATGGTTTTGCCAAGATTCTAAACAAAAGAAGGAATTTAAATGCAAAAGGACATTAAACGAGAATGAAAAATTCAAATAGAATTGCAATAATAAGCCCGAAAAAAAGTTTAAATATTTATAGATATCGTATTGTTTACATCAATAATAAAATATACCTAATGGATTTGTTTCCTAACCTAATAAATATCTTTTTTCCATTTATGATATGGTTCGCTCCACAAATCGTATACGAAGTTAGGTCAGAAAAAAATGAGGATATAAAAAGGAAACTAAAACCAATTGGTAAAATAAATACCACTAAAACAATGATCCCCATTTTAATTTTAGTTGGAGTTTTATCTCAATTAACAGAATTAACTGTGAATTTTTTTGAATTGAATATTTCAAACAATCTAGCATTGATACTTATAATAGCGGGTGCAATTTTGGTTGGACTTTTTGGTATTTTTAATAATCACAGACAAAGTAATATTCTGAATGTCGATCATAGCACTTGTAAAAAATTAAAAATTAAAATCATTCCTAAACAATGGAAGAATATTTTTATGGTTGGCGTAGTGTATCTAGCGGCGGTGACTATTTACCCTTGGTTTATTCTTTTAAGTATGAGCTTTCCTAACATATTTATAATACTTTTTTAATTTTATTTGTTTTTGCTTTTCTATTTTTATTTCCGGGAAGATTTTTTGACTCTCAATTCAATTATCAGATAAAAATATTGGAATGTAATGAAAAATATTTGTCATAATTCACGAAGATCACCGATATGCACGCTATCAGTGAGGTCGATTACCTCTGCGGCCATACTAGAGATAGGGTTCAAATTAACTAAAAAGTCAATTTATTAGTGAGCTTACACAAATTGATGAAGTTTGATGGGGTTATACTTAATGAACGAATTTCAAGATAATAAAAACTGGCTGATCATCAATAGTAAGAAAACCATTTTTAACTTTGAAATTGCTGATGTTAAATCAGATTCCAATAATATTTTTGTCAGACTCGATATACCTATTGGCCTAAAAAATTAAATGAAGAAATCGTAAGTAATATCTACGCTTATGATGAAAATGGTGAAGAACTTTGGCAAGTCCAGAATACATCTACAAAAAAATATCCTGATGTAACGCCGTTACCTTTTACAGCTCTATTAACTAAAAATGGTTCACTCTTGGCGACAGATTTTATGGGTAGAATTTTTAGTATTGCATAGGCGATGGTAAAAGTTGTTGGTTCAACAAAATAAATGTACTTTGTTTCCGTAGACTTCAAAAATTAGCATTTTAAAACGTTAAGGTGGGGGATTTAATGAATAAACTTAAGGCCTTGCTACTTATAAAGAAAGAAAAACTACCAATAAATTTACAGGGACGTATTATCAAGGAAAATGAAGTAGTTATTTTGAAAAAGGATGGTAGATATCAAGTTTATTTAACGAATGAAAGAGCAGGTATTCAAGGTGGGCCAAATAACTATGCTACAGAAATAGAGGCTCTGGATAAGGCCATAAGTAAGGCCAGAATTTTGAGGACGCTGAAAGGGAAATCTATTTAAATTGATTACAATAATTTTTATGCTCCGTGATGGTTAACCGTATTAATTTAATTATAATTTTTTGAAAGCGTTCACTCAATAAAATTTAAAAAGGATGGTAAAATGTCACCGAAAGAAGCAAAGAAAATTATTAAGAAAGAAAAACTGGCAGTAAATTGGTTTAATAAACATAACTTAAGACCATTTGAAATGGTAATTAATAAAAATAAAGATGGTAGATACCAAGTTTATGGAACTGGTGAGCGTGCTAACATTTGGGGAATTGCTGCAACTTTCGAAAATGAGGAAGAGGCACTTGATAATTTGATCAGTAGAGCAAGGCTTTAGGTTATTTATTTTATTACACTTGAAGAAAAAGGTGCTGAATTTACTGTTATTGAAAAAAATGGCTAATCGGAAACTTTTCAATCAAGCGAACTTAATAGGAAGATCACGAGGAAAAGGCAGATGGAATATGATATTGGAATACCGCATTTTTTTGTTTAGAGTACTGTGAAGGGTTCAAAGTTATGACTCTTGATATAGATTTCCGAGATCCAGTATTTTCTTTTGATAGAAGCTGGATAGAGACTTGGGACGTACCAAACAAGGAAATGTCGATCAGTAAAGAACACAAAAAATTGATATTTAATCGTATTCGTAATTATTTACTAGAAAAATTTCCTGGTAAATATACGGAGAGACTACGCTAATGCTATAGAAGCCTAAATAAAAGGGGAAAATTTCAGAATGATTAAATTACCAGATGGAATAGAAATAAATATGCAATGACGATTAGTAGAATATGTCATTGAAACAACGAAACTTTGTTTTAATGTGGAGCCTACAGTGGAAGGCCCAGATATTATTTATTTTCCAACTGAGACCAATTGGAAACAAACCTCTAATGCACCGGCCAATTCTGTTAGAGAAGAAGTAATATTTTTGTTGGAAAGAATTGACTGGACTAGAGATTTAAAAATTGTAGAATTAGATATTCCCCTTGTAATTCTTGATAAGGGAAGCTTATTTTTTGAGCAAGGTAGTTTTGAACAAACTCAAGGTGGGATTCAGGTATCAGCTGATGGCTTGTTCGAACCGGAAGTCCACTTACAAATGAACAAGTTCGAGAAATATTATTGAACTCATAAAAAAGTATTGTCAGGCCATTGCTAGGAATATAGACATACCTTCACGTGCGCCGATAAAGAACAGTGTTTTTGATGAGGTAATACTTCCAGAGTTGAAACAAAATAAAAATATATCGCAACAGGATCAATGAATAATGCACAACACTAAGGAGGACACACTATGACTTTAGAAGATAAAACAGATGCACTGATCAAGGAGATTGTGGAAGGAGTTAATGATCTGGTTCCAACTGACTGGAACGACTTATATTTTTTTAGTGATGTCAGTAAATATGGAGGAGCTGTTTATTTCTACTATAGCGAGACGAATAATTCTGGCCAGTACATTGACGGTATGGATATACCTGAGATACGTGTGGTGCTAGTTTGTAACATTTAGAAATTTAACAAAAAAGTCCAACCCAGTTAGACTCATAAGTGACAAAACTTAAAAGGAGTAATAACTGTGTT
>NZ_BJDN01000048.1 GCF_005405165.1 Loigolactobacillus binensis | reverse complement strand
CATCAAGCTAAAAATGCCGCCTAACAAAAGACAACCAGATTTCTCAAAATCGAGAAGTTTGGTTGTCTTTTTAAAACGGGTGATTATTTACCGCTTACAAATTACCGGCCGCACAGTGGTAGCTACGCGCATAAAATTTAAATTATAAAAAAACACACTTACTTTACTAAGTAAGTGTGTTTTTGAAACAGCTTAAGTTAGTGCTTCTTCATTTCAACCATTCTGACATAAGCTTCAGAACGAGTCTTCATATCTGCTTCTGTCTGTTCAATCATTTCGTCGACCGTTGCACTATCTTTCTTGATATTGTGCAATGCAGAGAAACGAGTTTGTTTTTCAACAAATGCTGGGATCTTAGCGAAATCAGCCTTCTTGTAGTCTAACTTCATTGGATCCTTGCCACGAGCAGCTAAACGTGGATCGTAGCGGTAAAGTTGCCAATAACCAGCCTCGACGGCTTCTTTGGCTTCTTGAAGTGAGTTTCTCATGCCACCTTTAAGGCCATGGTTGATACATGGTGTATAACCAATGACGATTGATGGGCCTGGATAGCTTTCAGCTTCAGAAATAGCTTTAATTGCTTGTTCTGGGTTAGCTTCAATTGAGATCTGCGCAACATAGATGTTACCGTAAGTTGCAAAGATCATACCTAGATCCTTCTTAGCCGTCCGTTTACCACCAGCAGCAAATTTAGCAATAGCTGAAGTTGGTGTTGCTTTCGACATTTGGCCACCAGTATTAGCGTACAATTCATTATCCATGACGAAGACGTTGATATCTTCTCCACTAGCCAAGACATGATCGATACCACCAAAACCGATATCGTAAGCCCAGCCATCACCACCGATAATCCATTGACTAATCTTAGTGAAGAGGTCATTGTGTTTCAAGATTTCTTTCAATGCTGGGTCAGTTTCTTCCTGCAAGACAGCCGTTAACTTAGCAGCACGTTGTTGTGTGCCATCGCCATCTTCCATATGTTCTAACCAATCAGCTAATAATGCTTGCGTATCTGCAGAACCAAGCTTCTTGTCAAGCGCATCACGTACTTGAACTGCTAAACGGTTACGTTTAACGTTGTTAGCAGTATGCATCCCAAACCCAAATTCAGCGTTATCTTCAAATAAAGAGTTACTCCATGCTGGGCCATGACCTTCGTCATTAGTCGTGTATGGTGTTACTGGTGAAGAACCGCCCCAAATTGATGAGCAACCAGTCGTATTAGCAATCATCATATGATCCCCATATAATTGGGTCAACAATTTGATATAAGGTGTTTCACCACAACCTGAGCAAGCACCAGAGAATTCCATCAAAGGTTTTTCAAATTGAGAGCCTTTTACTGAATCTTTCTTAACTGGGTTGGCTTTTTGTTGTAAGGTCATTGCGAAAGCCCAATTCAAAGCTTCCTTCTTTTGTTCTTCATATGGTTTCATGACTAAAGCCTTACCTTTTGCCGGGCAAGCTTCGACACATAAACCACAACCTGTACAATCTTCTGGTGAAACCTGGATACGATACTTAAGACCATCTGGGCCTGTCATGTCGCGAGTAATGTAGCCTTCTGGTGCTTGTTCCATTTCTTCATCATCAGCAAGGAATGGACGAATTGCCGCATGTGGGCAAACAAAAGCACATTCATTACACATTGTACATCTGTCTGTAATCCATTCTGGTACTTCAAGTGCGATACCACGTTTTTCATAAGCGGCTGTACCTAATGGCATTTTACCACCTAACATACCATTATCAATTAAATCTTTAACTGATAAGTTATCGCCTTCTTGACTGTTCATTGGTTCAAGAATGTTGGCAATATATGAAGGGACTTCACGTTTTTCAGGTTTAGCTTCAGGATCAATTGTTGCCCAGTCAGCTGGTACGTCAACTTTGTGCAATGCATCAAAGGTTTCGTCAACAGCCTTCCAGTTCTTTTCAACAATTTCATGTGATTTCTTACCGTAAGTCTTATCAATTTCATCCTTTAATAAAGGAACAAATTTTTCACGGTCCATAATATCAGTTACTTCGAAGAATGCAGTTGACATAACGGTATTGATCCGCCGACCTAAGCCGCAACGTTGTGAAATTGCTAACGCATTGATCACATAGAAATTAATATTATGTTCACCAATATAACGCTTTAATTTTGCTGGTAATACTTTTTTAACTTCTTCAGGATCCCAGATAGCATTAAGCAGGAATGTTCCGCCATCTCTCAAACCTTTAAGCAAGTCATATTTGTGCAGATAAGCCGCATTATGACAACCAACAAAGTCTGGTTTTTCAACATAATAAGTCGAAGTGATTGGTTCGTGACCAAAACGCAAATGTGAAAGTGTTAACCCACTTGATTTTTTAGAATCATAAGCAAAATATGCTTGTGCGTATTGACCAGTATGGTCCCCAATGATCTTAATGGCTTGTTTATTAGCGCCGACAGTCCCATCAGAACCAAAGCCCCAGAACTTAGCCTGGAAAGTAGATGCAGGAGTTAAATCAAGAATTTCGCGTTTTGGCAAGGACAAATGCGTAACATCATCAACAATACCAATAGTAAAGCGTTGTTTCATGTCAGCAACTGGTTTTTCTAATTCGTCATAAACGGAAACAATTTGATCCGGCGTAACGTCTTTAGAAGCAATACCATAACGACCACCAATAACGATTGGACGATTTTCGTGGCGATAGAGAACACTTTGAACATCTAATAGTAATGGTTCACCATCAGAACCAGGTTCCTTAGTACGATCCAAAACAGCAACTTTTTCAATTGTCTTAGGCAATTTAGCCAGAATATCAGCTGCTGGGAATGGACGATACAAATGAATGTTCAAATGCCCAACTTTACGACCACGTTCATTTAAATACTTAACGGTTTGTTGAATCGTTGGTGAAACGGAACCAATCGAAATAATGACTTCTGTTGCTTCTGGGTCACCATAGTAATTAGTTAAATCGTAGTTAGTCCCACGTAATGCATTGATTTTTTGCATATATTTACGAACAATGGCAGGCATACGGTCGTAATATTGGTTAACCGTTTCTCTGGACTGGAAGTAAATATCTGGGTTCTGAGCTGAGCCAGAAACATATGGATGATTAGGGTTCATTGCACCATCACGGAACTTAGCCAATGCTTCCCAATTCATCATTGGTTTAAGATCTTCATAGTCGATAACTTCGATCCGTTGCAATTCATGACTAGTCCGGAAACCATCGAAGAAGTTAATGAAAGGCAAGCTACCTTCAATACTTGATAAATGAGCAACTGCCGAAAGATCCATGACTTCTTGTACGCCACTTTCAGCAAGCATACAGAAACCTGTTTGCCGTGCGGCCATAACATCACTGTGATCACCAAAGATACTTAATGCATTAGTAGATACGGCACGAGCCGCAACACTAAATACAGTTGGTAATAATTCACCAGCAATTTTGTACATGTTAGGGATCATCAATAATAGACCCTGTGATGCAGTATAGGTCGAAGTTAAGGCACCTGTCTTTAATGAACCATGAACGGCACCAGCAGCACCTGCTTCTGACTCCATTTCAACGACTTTTACTTTTTCCCCAAAAATATTTTTTTGTCCTTGTTCAGCCCATTGGTCAACAACTTCGGCCATGGTGGAACTTGGTGTAATTGGATAGATTGCGGCTACCTCGGTAAAGGCATAAGAAATATAAGCAGCTGCCGTATTACCATCCATTGTTTTCGTGTGTTTCTGTTTCATGATTTTTTTCGCATCCTTTTCGGAATATCTTCAACTTTACCAACAACATCTGACTGAATAAACTTTCACCCTAAACTGTAGCGGTTACATGTTGAGATTGAATATATTGATCAATTTCTTGCGCAGCAATTTTCCCAGCTCCCATTGCCAAAATAACGGTTGCAGGACCAGTGACAATGTCACCACCTGCAAAAACGCCAGGGATCGAAGTAGCACAAGTCTTACCATCTGTTTCAACACAACCCCACTTGTTAGTTTCAAGATCGGGGAATGTGTCCAACAGTACGCGATTAGCACCTTCGCCAATAGCCTCAATAGCGGCATCGGCTTCAATTACAAATTCACTGCCAGGAATCGGAACCGGCCGCCGCCGTCCTGAATCGTCTGGCTCGCCTAACTCCATTTTAATACACTTGACACCGGCCAATTTACCGTCAGCCCCCGCAAGATATTCAACTGGACTTGTTAGCCAATTGTATTCAATACCTTCTTCAACTGAATCTCGATACTCTTGAATTGCCGCAGGTAATTCTGTCAATGTCCGCCGATAAACGACTGTGACTGATTCGGCACCAGCACGTTTAGCCGAGCGGGCCGCATCCATAGCAACATTCCCGCCACCAATAACAACTACTTTTTTAGCCGATTGCATCGGCGTATCAAAATTGGAGTTCTGACTATTATGCATTAGATTAATATGTGTCAGATAATCCAATGAAGCATAAACGCCATCTAACTCATCACCAGGAACCCCCATCGAATAAGGCGTTCCTGCACCAACAGCGACATAGCAAGCATCGAAATCTTCCAAAATCTCATCAATTGTAATTGTTTTCCCAACGACGACATCCGTCTTCAATTCAACACCTTGTGCAAGAACTTGATCAATTTCTTTTTGAACAACCTCTCCTGGCAATCTAAACTCTGGAATACCATAAGTAAGAACGCCACCAGCGGCTGATGAAGATTCAAAAACAACAACTTGATAACCTGCTTTTGCCAAATCACCAGCAGCTGTTAACCCAGATGGGCCAGAACCAATCACTGCAACTTTGCCTTTATCATGAACCACGTTGGCCTCTTCAATTGGTTGATCCAAAGACCAATCACCAACCATTCGCTCTAAACGACCGATACCAACTGGTTCAAATTTTTTAGCCTGACCTAAACGACAAGCCATTTCACATTGTTTTTCTTGTGGGCAAACCCGTCCACAAATAGCTGGTAAATTAGTATACTTAGCAAGAACTTGCCGTGCACCTTCTAAATCGCCTTCCTTGATTTGTTTAATAAATCCAGGAATATCAATGTTCACCGGGCAATGTTGCATACATGGAGCATCCTTACATTGCAAGCAGCGGCTAGCCTCCAGCTGAGCCTCTTCTCGATTGTATCCAAAGCTAACTTCTTTAAAATTATGCTGACGCACATCGGGGGTTTGTTCCCGCATTGGTGTCTTATTATAACTGCGTTTTCCCATTTTAATGCACCCGCTTTACTTAATAAGCTTGTATCTCTTTCTAAACAATACTGACGTATTTATAATGAACGATGTCGTTCTACCTCAGTCTGTAGAAGCCCCCGTTGTGCGTGCATAGTCATACTTTGTTTGGTCACGCCAACCCTGTATAAGCGTCGATTCCTTCAACCAGTATTGCTGACTTAACCCTACTTAAGTTAACAATATTTCAATATCATACTCAATGAAAATTGTTGGGCTTGCTCAGAGCAAGCATAGCGGTCCTGTTCATTTAAGCTAAAGGCCATTACTTCCCCAAATATTGGCGTTCACTATTGAACAATTAATTATAAAACTAAGCCTGAGCGGCAACTAATTCTTTCACAAACGCTTTTAATCTTGTAGCGTCATCGTCATCTGCTTCGTTTTCAACTTTAACAGTTGCACTACCTTTTTTAGCGCCAGTTGCAGCAAAAGCTTCTTCAAATAAATCAGCAGCTTTACAGAAAGCATCAGGATATAATTCACTATCACCGGTACCAGCAACGCCGAAAACTTTACCAGATAAGTCTTGGTCAGATAATGAATCATGGAAATCTTCAAAATCGAATGGTACTTCACCATCGTTATAAGTATAGGTTGCTACAACACAGATATCTGCATCATCAAAGAAATCGTCATCCGCATCATCAGACTCAACACGTTCAACATCTAAACCTTCATCTTTAAAGGCCTGTTCTAAGATTTCAGAAATTCCCTCCGTGTTACCAGTCATAGTTGCGTACACAATTTTAGCAAGTGCCATGTTAATCATCCTTCCTAATAATAAATTTATTATTATCTTAAAGCAGTAGGTAAAACCTAATTGATCCCAATCAATCACCTACTGAATTAAAACAATAAGACCAAGCAGTTACAGATAACGCTTACAAACATAGTATACCACTTCCGTTAAAAAACTCAATATTTTTTAGGAAACGATAAAATTTTTTCAATTCTATTCTAAATGGCTAGTTTAAAGCATTTAGACGTAATTGCTTTGTCCAAATCTGATGTAAAACTAAACTTTTTTCACGTCTTACAGCTAATTTTATGTCTAGCGTATCACCTCCCAATTACTTATACTTCATTTTTGAACACGGTGACAATTCACCTGCTAGTGTTGAGTACCCTGATCAATTCCACGTGTTTACAATTTTAGCGTTACACTGTGTCAACAATAATTACGCCATTGTAAATCTTGATCAATAGTAAAATCAGTAGCCAAAATTTTGCCTTAAAAATGTTTACTGACTAATACTGAACAGATCAACGATTTGTAAGCGGTACCATTTAAGAATTAACACCTAAATCATTTTTAGTTAAATCAGCGTTAACTAAGCACTATAAGTCATATTGTGAATTATTTCACCTTTTCGGGTCAATTATAACAGGAACCCGACCACTTGCCTACACTTTTTGTAGATTTTTTAAGTGTATAAGAAATCACCTTAAAATCTACCTGCCATTTAATTAATTTGCTACTTAGACCTACTCCACAACCATTATTTTTTGAATAAACCTGTAAAATCACCGACCTAAAAGTGTTGGCGATTAATTTTAAGCCAGATTTACTGGATCAGCAGTGCCAAAATCATCGCTATCTTAGCCTCAATTATTTGCCATGATCAGCATAATAAACGATCTGCTTTTAGTCACTGCGATCATAAAGGGATAAATGATTAGGTCCGCAACTTGGGTAAAAACAAACAGTAAAAGCCATGACACCATTCCTGTCTACTCAAATCGGATCATACACTTAAATTTTTATGCTTCTAGCTTACCGCGCAAGGCCACCATTTTCGATGTGATTTTTGCACAATAGAAGACGTTACAATGATTGCTACTGAATAAAATAGGCGCGCTTGATTCAACTTAATTATTCGCAAAATATTTTGATTACTGTTAAGGCTCGCAACATGATTCTATATTTTGCTCGCTAAAAAATATATAGCCCAACTAAAAAATATTTAATTGCTAATTCTTTTTAAAAATCGCAATTGTTGGTATAATAAAGCTTGTAAACAATAAAATTTTTTGGTTCGCCAGTTTATAAATATCCTACACCTATAATAAAGAAGGTATCCATAATGCTAACAGACGATAAACTCAACTTTTTAAGTCAAATCGGTAAGGCTTTAGCAGGGCAGTTCGGCGAAAATTGTGAAGTCGTCATCCATCGAATCGATCCTAACGATATGAACCACACCATCGTTTCGATTGAAAATGGTCAAGTTTCTTCAAGACAGTTAGGAGATGATTCTTCGCAAATTGTGTTAGAAACGCTCAAAAAAGATCCAACCGAGCTAAAAGACCATATTAATTACATCACCCATACTCATGACGGTCGGGTTCTTAAATCTAGCACCCTTTATCTTAAGGACGGACAAGGTAATTTAGAAGCTATTTTTACCGTTAACTATGATGTTTCTAATTTAATTATGGCGGAGAACGTCCTACATTCCTTTACGGCCGTCAAAACCAAGGAAGATTCTAACGAACCAAGTTTTGTTCCCCAAAACGTTAATGAATTACTTGATGATCTTATTCAAGAATCAGTTAAATTAGTGGGTAAACCTGTTTCACTAATGACCAAAGAAGATAAAGTCAAAAGCATTCAGTTTCTTAACAGTAAAGGTGCTTTTCTAGTGACTAAGTCAGGAGACAAGGTTTCACAATACTTTAATATTTCCAAATACACATTATATAGTTATATCGATGCTAAGAAAGAGAGTGTCAAGAATTTTGTGTAAATGAGTAACTCTTGTTTGCACGATTAAATGACCAATTTCAAAACATTGATTCTAATGTATCTTGACATTGTTTGA
>NZ_BJDN01000047.1 GCF_005405165.1 Loigolactobacillus binensis | reverse complement strand
TCAAACAATGTCAAGATACATTAGAATCAATGTTTTGAAATTGGTCATTTAATCGTGCAAACAAGAGTTACTCATTTACACAAAATTCTTGACACTCTCGATGTTTATCAGCGGTTTTGGCTGAGAAACAAACATTTTTATGTGAGCTAGAGGAGGAACACCAATATGGTTACTGCCGCAATTGCGTCAATTTTGAATTTGAATCATTTATTACCGTTGTTGATCGCCCAATATGGCTGGTTGGTTTATGCCGGGCTGTTCATTGTTATTTTTATTGAAACTGGCGTCGTGGTTTTTCCGTTTCTGCCAGGTGATTCGCTACTTTTCTTATGTGGCTCGCTGGCGGCGGTCAGCAGTCAGTCTTTAAATCCGCTTGTGCTACTTGTTTTGTTATCCTTGGCCGCGATCGCCGGAGATAGTGTGAACTTCGAGATCGGCCAGCACTTAGGCCATTATTTAACGAAACCTAAATGGCAGCGGTGGTTGAAGCCTAAGTATCTGCACGAAGCCGAGCATTTCTTTACACGCCATGGCAGTAGCGCAATTTTTCTTGGCCGGTTTATGCCGGTGATTCGGACTTTTATTCCTTTTACAGCTGGAGTGAGTAAAATGCCTTACCGTAAATTTATTTTGTTTAACGTTTTAGGGGGTGTGGCCTGGGTCAGTGTGGCGGTTTTAGCCGGTTATTTCTTTGGCAATATTGCTTTGGTCAAAGCCCATTTTGAATTGATCATGGTGGCGATCATTTTGATCTCCTTGCTTCCTGCAGCTGTAATGGCGTTGAAGCGAAAACAAGATCGTCCGGCCGATGCCAAAGAATAAAAATTATTGATAGAAAAGGATTTGATTTTATGCGTAAAGATAGTGGCTGGTTGATCACTGGCCTAGTCGCAATGATACTGTTTTGCGGATTAGGGGTCAGTGTTCTGACTCAAGCAACTTGGTTACAAACATTGGATAATGGCGGCTTAAATGCGGTGCATCCCTTAATTGATTCTAGTCGCACGCAGGTGATGGCGCTGATCGCTCAGTTGGCCAGTCCGCCAATGGACATTGTTTGGAGCGTCATCATTGCGGTAGTGGTGTGGCGCGGCTTTCATGAGCAATTAACCGCAATTTGGTTGCTCGTTGTTTTATTCAGTGGCGACGCGGTGGCTTTTGTTTTTAAAGAAATTGTTCGCCGGCCGCGCCCAGCACTAAAAGTTATTCCTGATAGTGGTTTTAGTTTTCCAAGTGGGCACGTTTTTGGGGCGGCGATCGTCGCGTTGGCCATTAGCTTTATTCTGATCCCGCGGATCAAAGAACAAGAAATTCAGTTTGTCGTAGGGTTATTAACCGTTATTTGGTTAAGTTTGGTGGTTTTTTCCCGTATTTATTTACGGGCGCATTATCCCAGTGACACTGCTGGTAGTCTTTTGCTAGCTTTAGCTTGGTGGGCGTGCATGGAACTTGGCTGGCATAAATATCAGTCCCACATTCATTTACCACAATTTAGATCACAAAGAAAGGTCGGCTGATCATGGAAAAATTAACGATCGTTATTCCAGCTTATAACGAAGAAGAAGTCTTAGCGTCAAGTTTACAACGGCTGTTAAAAATTGAAGACGGCTTGATCGAGCAGCAGTTATTTGACCGGCAGTCGGATATTCTAGTTGTCGATGATGGTTCCACGGATCGTACCTGGGCCATTATCAACGCGGAGAATCACAGCGGCCAGCGGGTCAAAGGGATTAAGTTCAGTCGTAATTTTGGCCATCAAAATGCCTTGATCGCTGGTATGCAACAGGCGATCAACACGGCGGACGTGGTGATCACGATTGATGCGGATCTACAGGATGATCCCAATGCGATCCCGACTATGGTGGAAAAATTTGCGGCCGGTGCGGATATTGTTTATGGCGTACGCAATAATCGGGCAACAGATACTTGGTTCAAACGGAATACTGCCTTGTTGTTCTATAAAACGTTAAAAGTCTTAGGCGTACAGTTGGTACAAAATCACGCCGACTTTCGGTTAATGTCCCGGCGGGCGATCCAAACCTTCCTTAAATACCCGGAGCGCAACATGTTTATTCGCGGCGTGATCCCGATGCTTGGGTTTAAAACCGACTGCGTTTATTATCAACGCACACCCCGGCTAGCCGGTGAGTCAAAATATCCGCTTAAGAAAATGCTGGCCTTTGCGTGGGACGGGTTAACCTCTTTGTCGATCGCACCGGTGCGCGCCATTTTATTTTTAGGTATTTTTGCCAGCTGCTTAGGGATCGCTGCCTTGATCTACTCAGTGGCGACTAAATGGTTGGGCCTAACGGTTCATGGTTGGTCATCGCTAATGATCTCCATCTGGATATTAGGGGGATTTCAGATGATCAGCTTAGGTATTTTAGGTGAGTATGTTGGCAAGATGATGACTGAAGTTAAGCGGCGTCCGCGGTTCACGATCGAATCGACTATTGGGGCGTAGGCTGATGCTGAAAAAAATAACGTGGTCGAAGCTTTTTCCTTTACTGCTGGGAAGCAGCCTTTTGATCGGGATCATCAGCAACGTGATCATGCCGGCCGATCCTCGGTTAAGTGTGCTGGTTCTCGGTGGCTGCGCGGTCTGCATCTGTGGTTGGTCGAGTTGGACGCGCTGGACCGATCAATTAAGCCGGAAACACTTATGGTGGCTTATTATTGCAGGCTGTGCGCTGATCGTAAGTGGACAATTATTAGTGTTACATTTTTTACCGGCCACGGTTTACCATGATCCTTTTCGGGTCCTTTATCAGGCCGAACGGCTAAGCCGGGGTCAGACTAATTGGGGGATCAGCACCTACTTTTGGCGTTATCCGAATAATGTTGATCTCGCCTTTTTACTTGCCCAATGGTTAAAATTAACAACGTTGGTTGGGTTGACTACGAATCAGGCGCTCCATATTTTAGCACTGCTTTTTCTGGATGGCACAATTGGTTTAAGCTTGATCATCCTGATGCGTACCAAGACCAGAAATAGCATTGTACTGGCGGCGCTGCTTTTTTTCTTAGTTAGTCCGTTTGCTTATAGCTATTATTTACAGGTTTTTTATTCAGATTTACCTATATTATTCTGTTTACTAGTGATTTTTGATTGTTTGACCCGCTGGCAACAATTAGGCGTAAAAGGTAAAGTCGTTGCCGGAATTTTGATTTTCAGTTCGGCCTTATTCGGGCAAATGCTAAAGCCGAACTTGATTGTTTTGGCGCTGGCCACCGTTTTGTTACTTGGGGCTTTGGCCGTTACTGACCGCGCTTTATTGCTGAAGCTATTGCTGCCATTGTTGCTTTTATTGGTTGGCTTTGCGGCCACCGTGCCGACAGAAAAAGTGGTAGATCACACCGTCAATTTTAGTCGCAATGTGAAGTATCAAGTTCCAGTGTTACATTGGGTTTGGATGAGTTATAATCCCAGCGGAACAGGAACTTATGTGGGTAAGGATGTTCAGAAAATGAATACACTGCCTAACAAAAAGGCGCGGCAAACCTTTGCCCAGCAGAATTTACCTAAACGGTTAAAGCAACTCGGTTTTAGCGGGATCGTTAAACGGTGGGTGCTTAAAATTGGTATTTTATTAAACGTTGGTCATTTGCAAAAAAGTTATACAGGTGGTTTTATCAACGCACCAGCAGCCTACCAAAAGTATCAAGGGCAGTTGAGTTTGTTGGGGCAGCTAGTCATGCGCATTGGCGTGATTTTACTTTACAGCTGGTCATTAATGAAATGCTGGGTTTTATTCCGGACTAAAAAGCAGTTAGCCGTACCAATGATCGACCTGTTAGTGATCACAGCCGTTGGGTATTTGGCCTTCCACGCCTTACTTTGGGAAGCCGAAGGACGTTATGGTCAACCACTTTTGGCATTATTACTATTGCTTGATGTTTGCCCAACCTTGCCTAACCAGGTGCCCTTTAAATTAACTACGCCCCAGCGAACCGCTTTACTTAGCGGCATTGGTGTTTTGGCCGGCATACTTTTGGTGACCATTAAGACGCCATTGGTTAATTATGATCACGTGGTGGCCGCACAGCGCAGCCAGGTTTCGGCGCAATACCACGCGCCGCTGACGACGATTGCTGCTAAAACGACCCTGACGCAGGATGTTCAACTTAATCATGTGGCCAATAAGCTGTCAATTCTGATTCCGGCTAAAACAAAAATTACGGCGCAATTAGTTGATCTGCAATCGCAGCGGCGTTATAAATTGCGGCAACAGGCAACCGCGCTGCGTTTAACGCAGCGGTTAAAACCTGGGCGTTACCGGATCGTGCTCAGGAATCAACACGCCACGGCCCAAAAACTCTGGGTGGTTAAAACGCAACGTTACCAATTAGCACCATCTGCAGTAAAAATTAACGGTCAAGCCCAGCGTTTTGCATCGTTGGTTTATACTTGCCGCTATCGAGGTGAAAAAGCATGAGCACAATTAAACAACTCTATCGGCAGCATCAAGCGGTGCTCAATTATTTATTTTTTGGCGGGCTGACCACTTTGATCAATATTGTGGTTTTCGGCCTGTTGCACCAATTAACGGCGTGGAATTATCAATTTGATAATATCGTGGCCTGGTTATTATCCGTTCTTTTCGCCTATATCACGAATAAACGTTGGGTGTTTAAGGCAACCACCACTGCAGGTTCCGCCTTGGTACGTGAAGTCAGTTCTTTCTTCTTATTTCGGGGCCTGTCCTTGTTACTAGACATGCTGATTATGTGGCTGGGGATCAGTGTTCTCGGCGGCAGTGCCTTGCTAACTAAAATAATTGATAATATTTTGGTGGTGGTCATTAATTACGTTTTCAGTAAAGTGTTTATTTTTAAAGCAGCAGTTACCGCGACCCGTAAGGTACGGTAAGCGTGTTTGTCAAAGCGTTGTGAATAAGTGTCTTTCGTGGTGTTTATGCTCATTAACCGTTATAATGTGATAAATCTAAATGATAGGAAGCGTTATGATGAGCCAATCTGAGAAAGTGATCGCTACATTACAAACATTAGCAACAGCCGCTACTGGTCAAGCGACGCACCATGCTATTGCTGCACAAGTTTTTGCTAGTCAAGGCTTTACCAAATTAAGCGCTAAATACACGGCCCACGCTACTGAAGAACAGGATTTCGCTGATCAGTTTTTAGCACGGATCCTTGATCTCAACGGCCAAGTATTACAAGAAGCGCAGCCAGCCCAGCCGGTATTGACCGAGCTTAATGCCTATTTAAAGGCCGAAGAAGCAATTTCGCAAAAAGGGATCGCCGTGTTGGCACCAATGTTGGATCATCAGGTTTTGGATATTACTAGCTATGACTTGGTTAAGGCTTACGTGGAAGATGAAGTAGAAGATTTAAATTGGACACAACAACAATTGGCGTTAGTGACCTTGATCGGTGAACAGAATTATCTGGCACAAATGTTGTCATGACTTAATTTCAGAAGGCGGCCTCGCTAAGTTAAAGACTTGGTGGGACCGTTTTTTGTTGTCCCCAGCCGCTTTTAACAAATCGTTCGGCGGCCAGCATTTTTTTAGGTTATACTGAAATTAGGTTATTAAAGCGCTAACTAAAAAGGAATGATCAGAATGAAAATTGCGGTGCGGTATTATTCACGTGGCGGTAACGCCAAAAAAGTAGCCGAAGCAATCGCTCAAGCAGCGGGCGTGGTGGCCAAAGATTGCTCGGTGCCAGTCGCGGAGCCAGTTGATCTGTTATTTTTAGGTGGTTCTGTTTATTGGGCTGGCCTTGACAAGCATTTTAAACAGTTTATTGCGCAGCTTGATCCGGCTATGGTGAAGCACGCGGCCACTTTTGGCACCTCGGCGTTAAAGAAGGATTTAGACAAGGAAGCAGATAAGTTAATGCAGGCGAAAAATATTTCGGTTGCTACGCGCAGTTTCCGGTGTTGGGGCGAGTTTGCGGCAGTTCACAAAGGGCATCCTGATGCTACGGACTTGCAGCAGGCCGCCGTTTTTGCACAAACAGTAATGGCCGAATTGAAATAGGTCATTCGATCGTCCGGCAGTGGAGTGGGGGGAAGTGCCGATTAATACGGGCTGTAAAAGCACATTGCCGAAATGCCAGTGTTCGCCGTCAATAAAGTTCCGTCCAACGTTAGTCAAGGTTGCCTATCTGCTGCTTTGACCAACGTTGTTTGTTTGCGGTGATTTAAAATTTATGAACGTTTGCTGAACTAGCTGATTTAGGGTAGGCCGTTATACCTAAAGCGTTAATTATTTGGGCCAAAATAAAAACTTTTTCAGAAAAAGGCTTGCCTTGCAGTTACTGCAACCTAATATACTGCTCCTTGTAATCAAAAACAGGAAAACAAAAGGAGCAAAAAATCATGCAAACTAAATTTACCAAATACGAATTTACCGTTTTGGCGATCGTACTCGTGAGTTACTTTATGACCGTTTTGGACGTGTCGGTGGTGATCACGGCGTTACCCAACATTCAAAGTGAGCTACACTTATCGACGGCCAATCTAACTTGGGTGCAAAATGCCTACACGATTATTTTCGGTGGCTTGTTATTATTAGGTGGCCGGCTCGGTGATATTATGGGCCGTAAGCAGATTTTTGATTTAGGCTTGATCATTTTCGGGCTCGGCTCATTGTTAGTCGGTTTGGCCAACAGTGCCACTTGGTTGATCATTGCTCGTGGGTTTCAAGGCGCCGGTGCTGCAGCCTTGGCGCCGTCAACGTTGGCATTATTAATGGACAGCATTCCGGCTGGCTCTAAGCGGATCCGCGCCGTCGCTGATTACGGCGCGGTTGCCGGCATTGGGGCAAGTTTAGGCTTAGTGATCGGTGGCTTGTTTGCCAGTCTGTTAAGTTGGCGCTACGCCTTTTTTGTCAATGTGCCATTAGCTATCGGCATGTTCATTTGGGCTAGTAAAGCAGTTCATGCGACCAAGGCTCAGAAAGGCTCTTTTGACGGAATCGGCTCATTACTGTCTTTGTTAGGAATGGTCAGTCTGGTTTACGGGATCTTGCTGATTGCGGATAGCAGCACCGCCTGGTATTGGCTCATTGCCGCCGTGATTTTATTAGCGTTATTTATTCTGCGTGAAGCTAAAGTAACGCAGCCGATCATGCCGTTACGCGTTTTTAAGAATAGAGAACGCACTGGTGCTTATTTAGCCCGGATGTTGTTTTTAGGCGCCATGATGGCGTTTTGGTTCTTTATCACCCAGTTTTTGCAAAAAATTTACGGCTTCTCACCGTTGTTGGCCGGGATCGGCTTTTTCCCGATGACGATCGCCAACTTTATCAGCGCGCTCCAAGTTTCCCGCTGGACGGCTAAATTCGGTAATGGGTTGACTTTAGTTGGCGGCTTGGTCATGACGATCATTGGCATGTTTTGGCTCAGTTTCGCTGGTGCGCACGGCAACTATATTTTGATGATCGCCTTGCCGATGATCTTGATCGGTTTAGGTCAAGGTGCCGCCTTAAGTCCCTTGACCATAGCCGGGATCGCGGAAATTGAACCACGGGATGCTGGCGCCGCTTCAGGGGTGGTCAACGTGGCCCACCAAGTCGGCGGTTCGTTGGGCCTGGCTATTTCGGTCGTGCTCGGTTCAACGCTGGCCGGAGCCAACGATCTAGTTTCACGCACGGATTGGGCTTTGCGCGGCGGAGTCGGCTTTTTACTGCTCGCGTTACTCTTGACGATGGTTTTGATCGTGCCGCAAAAAAAGCGGGGTGGGCAAAATGGCTAATCAACAATTAAGTCAACAGACTGGCATTCCGCCGGCACAACTGGCCCTTTATCAGCGAACCATTTTACCGCAATTGACTTTAATGAATGAAGCGCAGGTCGTCACTTTGATCAAGTTTATGGCCGAAATGCAGACTGCCGGCGTCGACTTAGCCGCATTGAAACACTACGCTCAACTGCAAAATGAAAAGCAGCAGTTATTGGCAGCGCAGGCGGCTTTACTCAAGCAGACACTGACGCAGTTGGCGGAAAAGCGCCACGATCTTCAGGCCGAGCTCGCCCACGTCAAGCAGTTGCAACGTGGAACTGATTTTAGTGAAGCGGAATTACGCCAATTAGAAAGATAAAAGGCTGCTATGCAAAATATAGAGCAATGTAGGCAATCGTTACGAATTACCACATTTAGAAAGATTGCATTTTTCCTTTCATTATTTTACTCGCTGCCGTTAAGACGCTGGTATTCCGATAGGC
>NZ_BJDN01000046.1:295-9110 GCF_005405165.1 Loigolactobacillus binensis | reverse complement strand
ACGCGTGATACGTAGTGTCCATTATGACTTAGCTCGCAAAAGCCACAGTTAGCGCAATGTTTCTGGTCGAACTTAACCGTGGCTATATATACTTTTGCGGGCTCTGGTGCAAAGTTTGCCTGGCAACTTCATTCTAGTATACTGAGTGACAAGAAACGAGGAATTGTGCGCATGAATTACTTTAAAGGACGCCACTTTCAACAGGATATCATTATAGTAGCCGTTGGCTACTATTTTAGGTTCAGTCTCAGCTACCGTGATATCGTTGAATTGCTACGTGATCGCGGGGTTAGTGTGCATCACACCACGGTCATGCGTTGGGTTCATCATTATGGTCCCATCTTTAAGGCTTTATGGCGCCAACATCAAACCTCCCATACCAAAAGTTGGAGGATAGACGAGACTTACATTAACGTCAAAGGTCATTGGACTTATCTGTATCGTGCAATTGATAGCAACGGTCTGACGCTCGACTTCGAACTGCGAAAGCATCGTGATTATGCGGCAGCCTATCACTTTTTGAAACGGCTTTTGACGACCAATGGTCGTCCTGATCGCTTAGTCACCGATCAATATCGAGCAACACTTAAGGCAGTGAAGCACCTGATGAAACAAGACTACTTGAGCAAATCAGCACACCAATGTTCCAAGTATCGAAACAATTTAATCGAACAAGATCATCGATTTATTAAACGACACCGGGTGCGGTCAGCAAGTTTCCAAAGCATCCGAACCGCTAGTGCAACACTCAGCGGCACTGAAGTCATCCATGCATTACGCAAGAAAACCCGACGAGAGCTAAGCCTCATCGGGTTTTCAGCCGTGGACGAATTAAAAGCGATGGTGCCAGCATAACCTACAACACCCTATCAACAACTAGGTAAAAGGCACACTCTCAGACTATTTGCACCAGAGCCGCCAAAATCACTATTTCTAACGCATTGGATGAACACATCATTACCTCGCTGTTGCACGAAGGCGCACCGATCGATAATTTTGGTATCGGTGAAAAGCTCATCACTAGCGCGTCCGCACCGGTTCTAAGTGGCGTCTACAAGCTTGCGGCAACTGAGAGCAGTGGTCAGAGCACCCCCAAGATCAAGGTCAGTGCCAGTCGCGAAAAACTAACGATTCCTGGTGATAAGCAAGTCTATCGTCTGTACGAACCAGGAACTCAGCGGGCCTTTGCTGATTTGATTGCACTAGCTACCGAGACGATCGTCGATGCGACCAGCCTAACCGTCGTCAACAGTGACCCACTCAGTGTCGACCGCCAACAGCGACTCACCCATTTTGAAGCCCGGCCTTTACTCGCGCCGGTAGATTTGTCCAACACCACGTCAATTCCGGTTACAACCATTCAGGCAACGACCCAGGCTAAACTTGCCGAGCTCCCACGAACAACTCAGCGGCTCGTCAACCCAGATCTTTACCCGGTCTACATGACGACCACACTCAGCCAGTTACAAACTAGTTTGTTGAATAAAATGACGATACTAGCAGATTAACAAACGAACACGCGTAGCAACGACCAAAGCCACTTCTGTACTTAGCGTTCAAATGACCGCTAAGTACAGAAGTGGCTTTAGTTTATATCAAGTAACAGTTAGCTCACTGACCAGTAATTTGATCATGTTCACCCGGGGTCAATATTTTGGTCATCACCGTAATCAAATACGCTTGTTCGCGCTCAATTTCAGTTCCCGGCAATTCCAGCATTAACTGCGCTAGGTAACCGAATAGCTGCGATAACAAACTTTGCAGTATCAAATCATTCGGCCAATCCACAATCAAATGATCTGCTTTTAGTTGATTTATGACACTTCCCATCTGCTTGACCATCTTAGGCGCAATCTGGCTAAGAATCTGTTCGCGTCGTTCGGTGTCAAAAGCTGCCATTTCAAAAATGACCTTTAACTCTTTCACGTTAGCTTTAGCAAATGCAACTCGGTCCGTAAAAATTGCTGTGACGAATGCCTGTAGACTGGGATAACGCTGCCGTAATTTATCCTCTGAAAAATCACTCGCTAAGATTGGCACAATGTGCGCGGTAATTGGTGCTAAGATGGCATCCCGTAAGGCAGCCTTAGTCTTATACCGCCGATAGACCGTCCCCTCCGCAACGCCGGCCCGTTGTGCAATATCACTAGTACTGGTCTGGTCAAAACCCTTTTCAGCAAACAAATCGAGACTTGCCTGGAGGATGGCCCGTTGCTTAGGTGTAATCGTTTCATTCTGACTTAGATCCTGTTGAAAATAATCCCGTATCCGTGGTCGTTCCATATCCTCACACCTTCCGATAACGTTTCATTCCAACAATATTCAACATTGTTAGTACGACCATAAACCCTACTAATATTAACAAATTGACACCAATATCGCCAAGCCCAGCACCCTTTGTCACAACAGCCGTCAACGCATTAGCACCATAGTATAACGGCATGATGTGGGCAATTGCTTGCAACCAACTGGCCATGCCATCGACTGGAACCAACCCAGCAAAAAAGATTTGTGGTACAACAATCAGTGGAATAAACTGAATCATTTGAAATTCTGAGGTAGCAAAGGTGGAAATAAAGATACCCAAGGTCAAAGCCACTAACGCTAATAATAAGTTAGTCAGAAAGACCAGCCAAATACTACCAACTAAGTGAATCTTGAAGACCGTAATTGTAAAAACAACGGTCAGGACAGTCTGAATGATGGCAAAGCCCCCATAACCAATTAGATAGCCCATAATAATTTCACTCCGTCGAATTGGGGTTGCAAGTAGCCGGCTTAGGGTTCCAGTAGTACGTTCATTCAAAAGTGAAACGCCAGAAATCAAGAACACAAAGAAGAAGACAAAGAAACCGAGAAAGGCTGGCAAAAAGCTTTCAAAGAACGTTGAATCACTACTACCATAAATATAATGAGACTTAGTCGTATAACTGGTTGCTTTAGCTGACTGAGTCGAACTAGACGTCGTGGCTGTGGCTTGCTTGAGGTGCTTTTGTAATTTCTCAGCAGTTGCCTGGTCACCGCGGGCCTGGGCTTGTGCAATGGCAGTCTTCAGCTTGGTCACCGTTGCTTGTGTCTGGGCTGCTGTCAGCTTCTTCAAAGCGGCTTGTTGCGATTCAAGGGCCGCGCGCTGTTTCTTAGTAACGGTCACCAGCCTCTTCATTTTCAACTTGACTAATCCTGACTGTAAACTCGCCTTAATTAAAGACGTGTTGGTTGGATTGCTATTTGAATAAGTAATCGTCAATTGACCATTTTTCTGAGTCAAATAGCCATCTAGATCATGCTGCTTAATCATTTTCCGTGCCTGTGAACTATCATAATGATGAATCGTCACGTTTTTGGTATCGATCACGTTAACCACGGATTGGTCTACATGATGAACACCCAAGCTTGCTACTTGCGTCGTGTTGTTTTGAAATAAGAAATACATCAGCGTCATAATCAGCAATGGTGCCAAAAACATCAGCGCCAAGGTACGCTTATCACGTAACATTTGCTTAAAAACTCGTCTAACGATTGCCATCGTTCGCATCTTGCATCCGCCCCGCTTTCAAAAAGACCTGTTCGATCGTATCTACTGCATACTGTTGTTTCAGTGCCGCGGGTGTCCCCTCAGCAAGCGCAATCCCGTGCCGAATCAACATGAGATAATCACACCGTTCTGCTTCGTCCATGACATGCGTTGTCACGAGCATCGACTTACCGGTATCCTTGAGCTTATTTAGTTCGGTCCAAATTTGTTGCCGTAATTCTGGATCAATCCCAACGGTCGGTTCATCTAAAATCAATAATTGGGGATCCTGAATCAGGGCAATTGCTAACGACAAGCGCCGTTTCATCCCACCCGAATAGCCACTGACCCGCTTGTCTAATTGGGACGTTAAATCAACTAATCCGGCTGCATAATCAATCATCTGTGCTAACTTTATTTTTGGAACGCTCAGCAATTGCCCAAACAAGGTTAGGTTTTCACGGGCCGTTAGTGTCTCATACAAAGCGTCACTTTGGGCCATATACCCTACTTGTGCCATTACCGCCCTATTGGGCATCACCGTATCCATGACTTTAACAGTGCCACTATCCACAACTTCCATCCCTAAAATACTCTTGATCAGGGTGGTCTTCCCAGCTCCTGATGGCCCAATCAAGCCATAAATCATTCCAGCCGGCAGTGTCAAATCAATCTGATTGAGCACTTGCTGATGACCAAAGTGCTTGCTGACCTGCTTGGCGATGACATAATCCGTTGCCATTTTAATAACCCTCTTTCTCAAAGCGAGTGTATACTCACTCACTTAATGGCTTTAGTATAATCAGTACATCTCGGTTTGTCAACATTAAAATGAGTTATCACTCACTTATTTTGTTTCCGGCCCATTTGTCACCGCATTGCAAACAAAAATGCGCCACTCCGTTGTTGGGATGTCGCATTTTAATTAAATAGTGACTGCTTAAAAATTCTATAATTCAGGCAGTTAAGCTAATATATGCATTATTGCGGTATAATAAATCCATTGGAATTAGCTGTTTTCCTGCATTTTCCTTGCATTTTTTGGGAACCTACTCGGAGGTTATCGTATGGTCTATCGTCACAGCCCGCTTCAATTGTCATTTGAATCCTTTGGTGCCGGTTTAAGTACCCCACTTAGCTCTAACAATGAGTGGGTCCAGTTGGCGGAGGTCATGCCCTGGAAAGCTCTCGATGAGGCATACCAATTGGAGTTCACCAAAAATGCGGGACGTGCGGCAAAACCATTTCGTTTACTCTATGGAGCAATCCTGATCCAACAACGGATGGGTTTAACTGATCGTGGGGTGGTTGCGGCAATTCGTGATACACCCGCACTTCAATATTTCATCGGGTTGTCCGAATACAAAGCGGTTGAGCCGTTCAATTATTCCAGCCTGGCACACTTTCGCAAACGAATTGCCGATATCTCCGAGCTGATTACGAATATCATGAATGATACAGTACGCGCCAAGATCGAAGCGTTGGTCCCATTCAAAGTGGACACCGTCATCACGGACGCAACCGCAGTGCCAGTCAAAATCAAGTATCCTCAAGACACCGTCCTCCTCAACCAAGCAAGGCTGAATCTTGAGGCGATGGCGATCGATATGGCACACCAACTTGGTGTGCCAAACCCACGCATGTACAAACGCGAGGCGAAGCATTGTTGGACCTCATTTTCACGACATCCAAAGCAACAGCGTGGTGGCTTTCTTGAACTACTCCCACTTAGCTAAGCCTACGGCTTGACGCTTGAAGTGGGAGATTCTGGGAACATCGCATACTTACTCTACCGGTTCTAAGTGAACTTTCGAGCAGAGGTTACGACTATTGACCAAGGCCCGTCCCAGGCCTAAATAGCTTAATTATTGGGTAGCTAACCCCTTTTTCAGAATTACTTGAGCTGCATTGATATCGCGATCTAGGCGGGTCCCGCAGTTGGGACAATCCCATTCACGAACGTCTAGCCATTCCGATTTATCTAAACCTAACCGATGGTTGTTTTTCCCACAGTTAATACAGATTTGACTAGTATATGCTGGATTAACCTGAATGAGTTTTTTACCGTACCAATCACATTTATACTGCAAGATACTAACTAGCTTAGACCAACTAGCGTTGGTAATCGCTCGAGCTAGTTTATGATTTTTCAACATACCCTTAATCTTAAGTTTCTCTAGCACAATGATGTCATATTGTTTAACTAACTTGGTTGTGAACTTTTGTAACTGATCCAACCGTTGGTTGGCGATTTTTTGACGATATTTAGCAACCATGACACGAGCTTTTTGGTAATTTTTGAAGTCGTCTAATTGCCGTGGAGCTAAGACCTTATTGTGATAATCCCAAGCAATGGCTTGTTTAGCTAATAAGTAGCGTCGACTGCGCAACTTTTCCCAATGGTGTAGCTTCTTACGATACTTATCTTCAAAATGGTGAATTGGCTCTTTGTAACCGTCGGATAGATTAAGTAATGATTTTAATCCTAAATCACCACCAACGCGCTTACCAGTCTTAGCTAATGTTTGGTTTTCGCATTCAGTTAAAACGGTAATGTAGTATTGATTAGCAACAGTTAGGCGAACAGTAACGTTCTTGATTTTGCCTTGTGGTAAACGTCCTGATCGAAAGTAAACTACCCCTAATTTAGGCAACTTAATATGGTGATTATCAATCACTTTAATGTTGTGGTTAACACATTTCGAGTCATAGCTCTGTGCATACTTTCGTGACTTAAAGTGTGGAAATTTATTTTGCCCTTTAAAAAAACGCTGAAAGGCGTCGGCTAGATTGCGATTAGCGCTTTGCAAGGATGTTGATTCTGCTTGCTTCAACCAGGGATATTCTTCTTTTAATCGTTTTAGAAGATTGTTCATGCCAAAGGCATTGACAAACTTGGCGTCTGGATTGTTCTTTCGCCGCTCAATTTGCATATTAAGCATCTGATTCCACACAAAACGAGCGCAACCGAAGGTTTGCATTAAACGGTCACGTTGCTCGGAATTAGGATATATACGCATTTTCACGGCTTTAAGAACCATTACTTTCTCCCTTGACTTTCAATGTACTTTTTTACTACTTCTAACGGTGCACCACCAGTACTAATTAAACAATAGCTTTGGGTCCAAAAAGCGGATTTCCACAACTGACGCTTAATTTCTGGAAATAGTTTCTTAACCATTCGAGAACTTGATGATTTATAAGCGTTCAGGAACTTAGCCATCTCCGTATGCGGTGTTGCGCGGAACAAGACATGAACATGGTCAATATCATGGTTCCACTCTTGAAGATTAATACCATAAGACTGACCAACTACTACAAAACGATGTTTCAGATACTCAGATATTTCATCGTTAATGACTTTACGCCGATATTTAACAACCATTACTAAATGATAATTGAGTAAATATACTGAGTGCTGATTTCTATCTAATTCTATTGTTATCACCACGATCCTTTAACATATACTAAATATACCATAGCGCAAAAGAAAAAGCACTATCGTGCTTTAAGGAGGCGATTCATCCCCCACTTGTCGAAGTGGGGGTATTCTCGCCAATTATGGATAAACAGGTCAAGGCCCAACTTCAATATGTGCGCCGTGATTTGCGGTACATCAACGAATTCATCGATCAGGGTGCGACTCTACCAGATGAACAAGCGATTCGCTTAGGCGTGATTCGAATTCTATTTGACCAGCAATGGTACATGTATACCCACAAGACTCACCACGTTGAAGACCGAATTGTTAGTCTCCAACAGCCGTACATTCGCCCAATTCAACGTGGTAAGGCCAATGCTAAAGTTGAATTTGGGGCGAAGATTGACTGTTCGTTAAGTGAAGGCGTAGTCGACATTGAACGTTTTGATTTCACCGCATTCTCTGAGGGCCAAGACTTCGCGGAAACTTTAGACCACTATTACGACCTTCATGGACATTATCCGGATGAAGTACTGGCCGATACGCTGTACCGTAATCGGGAGAACCTAAAGCTGTGTAAGGATTTGGGTATCCGAATCTGCGGTCCGAAGCTTGGCCGGCATCCAAAACACGTTGATGCAGCGAAACGGCGTGAGGATACTGATGCCGAGAATCGAAGAGGTACCATTGAACGCCGGTTTGCTTTTATGAAGGGCACGCTGGGGCTTGACTTGGTGAACACTGGGACAGCTGAATCACTGGCCGTCAAGATTGACGCGGCCATCGTCTTGAGCAATGTGCTGACCCTGTTAAGGGTATTTGCTATACCAATTTTAATTTTGGCTAAATTCGAGGGTGAGGCCTATCAAATTCGCTATAAATTTACTACAAGGGTCGAAGATATGGTGGCCTAGTTCAACAGCCACTACCTAGGCAGTTACGAGCAGCATTAATTGAAGAGTTTGAGATGTTACAAAATTTGCCGCCGGAAGAATTATTAGCCAGACGTCAAGCTCGCTTCCGCAAGTTTTAAAAGCCCCATATGGGCGCAAGCTTACTTTGGGTTAGTGTAATATCGTATCACAAATGGACTATTCCGTGATTTAATTCGCAAACAAGAGAAAGCCAAGCGCAAAAAGTGCGGGCCCTCCTTGCGTGAAAATAATCTTTTTGTTTGCTGTTACAGAACCGAACAGCGCAGCAATTACAACAAAACCTATAAATAGGACTTGGACGTGAAGCGAAGCCATACCAGTGAGACCATATCGGACGTATACGATACCGACGCCAACGAAGCCATTGTATAGGCCTTGGTTGGCCATTGACATGCGTGCTTCTTTAATTGCCAAGTATTTCTTCGACAAGTCGAAAGCGTTGCGTGCTATTTTAGTTTGCGTGCCAAACATTTCAAGCAACATAATGAGCAACGCCTCTACTGCGACAAATATAACAAAAATATCTTTCAAAATAATCATCATGATCCTCCTAGCATAGAAAAGGGCTATGAATTGCGCGTCTAAACCACCTTACAAATGTGAACGGCTCTGGTGCAAAGTTTGCCTGGCAACTTCATTCTAGTATACTGAGTGACAAGAAACGAGGGATTGTGCGCATGAATTACTTTAAAGGACGCCACTCTCAACAGGATATCATTATAGTAGCCGTTGGCTACTATTTTAGGTTCAGTCTCAGCTACCGTGATATCATTGAATTGCTACGTGATCGCGGGGTTAGTGTACATCACACCACGGTCATGTGTTGGGTTCATCATTATGGTCCCATCTTTAAGGCTTTATGGCGCCAACATCAAACCTCCCATACTAAAAGTTGGAGGATAGACGAGACTTACATTAACGTCAAAGGTCATTGGACTTATCTGG
>NZ_BJDN01000046.1:0-196 GCF_005405165.1 Loigolactobacillus binensis | reverse complement strand
ATCTTTAAGGCTTTATGGCGCCAACATCAAACCTCCCATACTAAAAGTTGGAGGATAGACGAGACTTACATTAACGTCAAAGGTCATTGGACTTATCTGGATGTAAGCTGATTCCTGAGACAACTTTTAAGAGAGGGTATAATGAATAAATCATCTCTCAAAAGGAAGGAATTTTTACATGCCAACTCGTTACGAC
>NZ_BJDN01000045.1 GCF_005405165.1 Loigolactobacillus binensis | reverse complement strand
AGGTGCGAGGCTTATGGGCCTTTTTTATTTTGCACTAAAAAATCCTGCTAATAGATTACCATGTTAAGTAAGCTATCAACAGGAAAAAGTATAGAACCACTTTAATACGGATTAATAGCTAAATCTAAAAGGGGCCTCGTATTCGAAGCCCCTTTTGGTATGGTGTAAACAGTTTTAAAATCTAAAGGTTGAAAGTTAATATTCCCAATTGAGTCCCAATCTGTTGGGGCTTTTTTGTTATAAAAATAGACACGAAACACTCCGTATCTGTATAATTGAGTCGTCTAAAAAACAAACATACAGAGGAGTTTTCGTGCCATGTCTACTATACAACATTCTACCCCTAATATTCACCTAGCAATGCAACATTTTTCTAAATTGGTCCAGTTACCTGACGTTTTACGTCGCGCTAATATCCATAAAACTCGTGGTATTCAGGTGCCAGTCCTGTTTGAATGGCTGATCACCACTATTTTTACGCGCTATTCCATCTTTCGTGCCGAATCTGATCCACATTTTACTAAGAAAACCGCCCGCAACTGTCTCAATAATCGCCATACAAATTGGCAACGTCTAGTTATTTTACTCGCAGTGCGGCTAATTCAATATGTTAAACACTTTACGGATACCCGCCGTGCACAAGCGCTCATCCTAGATGATTCCTTATTCAAGCGTGAGTTCTCGCGTAAAACTGAGTTATTAGCTCGGGTTTTTGATCATAATCACCAGCGCTATTATCATGGCTTTCGTACGTTAACTTTAGGTTGGAGTGATGGGAATACTTTCTTGCCCGTTGATTTTGCGCTGATGTCATCTGGCAAAGCCAAAAATCAATTAGGTCCGATCAACCAATTTGATCCGCGTACATTAGCCGCACAGCGACGAGCACAAGCCAAACGAAAAATGAATGAGGTTGCCTTAGAGCTAGTTGATTCGGCTTTAAGTGCTGGCATTAAAACTAAATACGTTCTGTTTGATAGCTGGTTTGCTTCACCAAGACTATTTTTTGAGTTACTGCAACGCGGTCAGTTTGGTGTAGGTATGCTCAAACGCAGTGAGAAAGTTTATTTTCGTTATCGTGGTCGCCAAATGGATGTTAAATCGTTGTACGAGCGCCTTCGGCGGAGTAAATGGCCTCAGCATCAGAATTATCATTATAGTCCCATTGTCACTTTCGAAGTTGGAGGTCAGCCCATGAAAGTTAAATTAGTTTTCGTTCCTAACCGAACAGATCACAGTCAGTATCTGGTTTTAGGTACAACAAAAACGACCCTAGAACCTGACCAAATCATTCAACTTTATGGTCGTCGCTGGCAGATCGAGGGCTACTTCAAAGTAGCCAAACAATACCTGCGTTTTGATCAAACCCAAGTCCAAAGTTACGATGGACTGTGCGGCCATATGGCCATGGTCATGATGAGTTACGATATTTTAGCGCTGCATCAACGCGAACAAGTTGATGAACGAACGCTTGGCGATTTATTTTATAATTTTGGCCGCCCGTTGCCGGATATTGAGATCGCAGTCGCTTTAGCTTGGTTGATGCGCCAATTAACTGGTCTAGGTGAAAAGTTAGGGCTCACAACAACCATCATTGATGAACTCTTCGATCAATTTATCCGAACACTGCCCAATAATCTGGCCCAATTATTGGGCAATGGCGTGTAATAACTGAATTAACTAATTTTTAGTCTTCAAACTCAGGACTAGCAGGAGTTTGAAGTTATTTGGGTACTTTCAACCTTTAAACTTTCAATAAATTTATCGATACTTGCTTATAAAGTATAACTATTTTCAGAAATTTTTTACGAATTTTTATGTAAAATTGAGACTATTGAATGTTAGTCTGATGATATTTCTAGTATCGGAGTTGGGCTAAATGGGACAACAAAAAATACACAATCGCCAAACTAGTCGGTGGCCAGTCGCCATCCTCTCAGGGCTGCTATCCATGATGATTATTGGGGTCGTCTTTGGGTACTACCACATTACGCCCTTTGGCAACCATAATTTGCTGATAAGTGATATGGGCGGTCAATACTTATCGTTTTTCACCGCCTATCGTCATGCAATTCTTGCACATTCTTTTCAAGCCTATTCATTTTCACAGTCAATCGGTGGTAACGCTTTACCAAATATCGCGTATTATTTATTAAGCCCCTTCAACTTATTAATTTTATTTTTTCCAGCGGCCCATTTATCGGCCGCTTTGAGTTTGCTCATCATCGCTAAAATTGGTGCGATTGGCATCAGTATGACCTGGTTTTTGCAAACACATTTCAATACACGGCGTTGGTCCACGGCTATTTTTGGAACGGCCTTTAGCTGCTGCGGATTCGTCGCACTCAATTATTTCACGGTGATGTGGTTAGACACCTTGATCTGGCTGCCACTGGTCATAATGGGGCTGGACCGCTTGATTGCAACCGGACACGGCGTACAATTCTTCGGTTGGTTCTGGCTCAGCATCGTCACCAATTATTATTTAGGTTATATGACCGGCCTGTTCGTCGGTTACTATTTCATTTATCAATTGTTCGAAAACAAACCAGCCGGTGAACGCATCTGGCAGACGATCCGCACTCAATCAACCTTGATTTAGCGCTTTATCTTGACAACCTTGTTGTGTGGCTTGAGTACGATGTTTCTGCTCATTCCGACTGGGCTGGGCATGCTGACAACGGCCAAAACGGCGGTCAAGCCTTCCAGTTACTTGCCGGTTTTGCAAATCGGCTGGAAAACGCTCAGTCAATTCGGGATTGGCGCCGCTAATTTCACCACGCGCCTGGCCCACGCGCCAACGCTGTTCACTAGCACGCTAGTTTTACTGCTCGCAGGGTGCTTCTTCATCCACCCGCAACTATCACGAGCGCACAAGTGGCATGGCTTTGGTCTGTTACTAGCCTTATTTTTGAGCATGGCAATTCGGACACTCGATACAATCTGGCACATATTTCAAACGCCCGCCGGCTTTCCGTACCGGAACGCCTTCTTCTTCAGCTTCGCGCTCATCATAATTGCTTTTGAGGCCTGGCAAGCCGGTCCCCGTCAGGTCGCGCCTGTCTGGAAATGGGGGTTGCCGATTGGACTGATGGTGGCCCTGATTTTAGGCTGGTGGGGCCAACGGCGTAACCTTGACCAACGTTCTAAATATAATCAATCATTAGGACGGTCAATTGAACAGCGACCCATCGTGGTTAATCGACGTAATCGCATCGGTGATTTTGAATTAGATACAATTGTTGGCCCCCGTGGGCATAGTAAGACAGTTTTATTAACCTTAATCGATTGCAAATCACGTTTCCTTTGGGCCTACCGATTAAAAAAACGGACAGCAGTAACTGTTAATGAAGCCCTAAATAAGTTTCTAGCAACTTTTAATGGCCCGGTGCATAGTTTTACGTTGGACCGTGGCACTGAGTTTAGCGGTCTAGTATCACTTGAAGCACAATACGGTATTAAGACCTATTACTGCCATGCTTATACGCCAGCTGAGCGCGGCAGTAATGAACGATTTAATCGGAACTTACGCTATTTTTATCCTAAGGGGACTTATTTTGAGCACATTAGTGCTCAAGATTTGACAACTCTGTTACTCCAAATTAACCAAAGACCGCTTAAAGTACTCAACTGGCAAACACCTTGCCAAGTCATGCTGACTAATTTGTCAAAAAATTTGGATTAAAGTTGCAATCTACCGAATTAATTATGGCTCGTCAATTCGACAGCAAGACCAGCCGTCGGATTGCCAGTGACCTTCATCGCAACTCTAGTACGATCAGTCATGAGTTGAAATGTGGAACGGGTTGTCAAATTGGTGCTAATCATCAGCCTTTTAAGACCTACTTTGCGGATAATGCTCAATTGATTTATGACAACCAGCGGATGGCCTGTCGCGCTGTAAGTTAGGTGTTAAGGGTACCTGAATTCTTCCGCCAATTAGTGTTTGGATTGCATTGTAAGCCGCGTATTCACAGTGTTGATTCCTTTGTACACTGGTTCAAAATGAACCAACCGGAACTACCATGTCCGTCGACGGCCGCTTAGAACTGACTAACAGTGAACTGACAATGAAGTTGCGCCGACGGGTAAAGTCATCTCGCAAGACTCACAGCCGCATGAATAATCGTCCTTTAGTGAAGCTGAAAATACCAATAGTGGGCTCATTTTAGCCACCTCGCATGAACTTTTCAACACAATTTTTAGCTCAATCAGACCTTTAACTAATTTACCTGATTGTTGCAATTACTATATGCAGTGCTATAATGTCATTCTAACCACCATATATATAAAAAGGACGATGATTAGTTACGGAAACCATAAATATCCTCTACATCAGCTTGAATGGCAACACAAAATATTTTATTAGCAGACTGACAACATACTTTGAGAAAGAACGTCATGTTCGGGTTAGTTCCATTAATGTTAAAGAACACCCTGAATTCACCACTCTTGACCAGCCGTTTGTTACCTTCCTACCAGCCTTTCTTAAAGGTGGTAATGGGGCTAATAACGGTTATACTGAAATATTAACTACTATTTTGGGAGATTACCTCGCGTACGAAGGCAATTACCAGCATTGCTACGGTATTATCGGTAGCGGTAATCGTAATTTTAATAAGCAGTTTGCACTCACGGCTAAACAATATGCTAAACGCTTCGATTTTCCTTACATTACCGATTTTGAGCTACGTGGCACCGCACACGACATTCCGCGCATTGCCGATGCCATCTTAACCTATCGCAATCAATTTTGTTTTCAAACAACAAAGGAGTAATCCCTAATGGTAACTAGCACCCCAGAAATGGAAAATACCTATTTTTACTTAAATAACCTCGTAAACATCCCTGTCGACGGAGAAATTCCGCTATATTACGATCAAGAAGCCCTCAAGGCCTATTTTGAAGAGACGGTCGAACCAAAGACTAAACAATTTGATTCATTGGATGCCAAATTAAACTACTTAGTCGACGAAGATTACATTGATCCAGATATCTTGAATCAGTATTCCCACGAATTTGTGCGGTCCTTGTTCGACCGAATGAAAGACCATCACTTCCATTTCCGCAGCTTTCTCGGCGCGTACAAGTTTTACACACAGTACGCCATGAAAACCAACGACGGACAACAATTCTTGGAAGGCTTTATCGACCGTGTTGTCTTCAATGCTCTCTACCTTGCAAACGGTGATGAGCAACTTGCTAATGACGTTGCCGATGAATTAATTTCACAGCGTTACCAGCCCGCCACTCCCACTTTTCTCAACGCGGGGAAAAAGCGCCGCGGAGAAATGGTGTCGTGTTTCCTAATTGATATGGCCGATTCCATGCTCTCTATTGGCCGTGGCGTTAATTCTGCCCTTCAACTATCACGGATTGGCGGTGGCGTCGGTGTTAACCTGTCAAATCTCCGTGCCTCAGGCGATCCTATCAAAAAAATTGCCAACGCCTCGTCCGGGGTTGTACCAGTGATGAAGTTACTTGAGGACTCATTTAGTTACAGTAACCAGCTTGGTCAACGTAACGGTGCCGGAGTGGTTTATCTCAACGTCTTCCATCCCGATATTTTACATTTTCTGGATACTAAAAAAGAAAATGCGGATGAAAAAATTCGGGTGAAGACCCTGTCCCTCGGGCTGATCGTTCCCGATAAATACTATGAATTGCTCAAGACTAACGAACCGATGTATCTTTTTAGTCCCTATGACGTCGAACGCGAATACCACACGCCATTTGCCTACATTGATATCACGAAGGAATATGACAACATGGTTGCCAACCCGAATATCGAAAAATCGGTCTTTAACGCCCGGAAGCTAGAACAAAAGATTTCTCAACTCCAACAAGAATCTGGGTATCCTTACATCTTGAACATTGATACGGCGAACCGCACGAACCCCGTCGACGGCAAAATTATTATGAGTAATCTCTGTAGTGAAATTCTCCAGCCCCAGGAACCCTCAGAACTTGATGATGATCTATCGTATAAGACCATTGGTACCGATATTTCATGTAACCTCGGATCAACTAATATTATGAATATGATTGATTCGCCAGACTTTGGTCGCTCGGTTGCGGTCGCCGTTCGCGCGCTCACCCTCGTGACCGATACAACCAACGTCAAGGAAGTCCCAACCGTTAAACATGGTAACGAACTTTACCATACGATCGGATTGGGTGCCATGGGTCTGCATACTGCCCTTGCACGCCACCAAATTGAATATGGCTCATCAGAAGCCCTTGAGTTTACGGATGCTTACTTCCTAGCCTTAAACTACTATTCACTCGTCACGAGTAACCAAATTGCACGCGAACGTCACGAAACCTTCGCCAAATTTGAGCAATCAAAATACGCCGATGGTAGTTACTTTGATCAATACCTGAACGCCGACTTTGAATTTAAGAGCACTAAAGTTGCAGAGATTTTCAAAAACATTAAATTACCATCTGTTGCCGACTGGGAGGCCCTCAAACAGGCCGTCATGGCGGATGGTCTTTACCATCGTAACCGACTTGCCGTGGCACCGAATGGTTCCATTTCGTACGTCAATGAAACGAGTGCGTCACTTCACCCAATCACACAATTAGTAGAACAACGGCAGGAAAATAAAGTGGGATCAATCTTCTACCCGGCACCCTACCTGTCTAACGAAACTTTGCCCTACTACACGCCCGCATATGATATCGACCAACGCAAAATCATCGATACCTATGCCGTAGCGCAAAAACACATTGATCAAGGCATGAGTCTGACACTGTTCATGCGTTCAGTTTTGAAACCCGACCTTTACGAGTGGAAGGACAATGACAACTTGAAGATGACGACCCGGGACCTTAACCGGTTACGGAATTACGCCTGGACCAAGGGCATCAAGTCACTTTACTACATTCGAACATTCACAGAAGACGACGAAATCAAAACGGCAAATGAATGTGAATCATGCATGATCTAGGAAATTCACTTGGGGTCTTACCGTCCGTTTAACACACCGGCATACGTTATTGGGTCACAAGACCCATATACCCATGAATCCTAATTAAGGAGACGAACAAATAACGATGGACTATTTATACTACAAAGCAATTAACTGGGATGATATTAAAGATAATTTCGATAAATACATGTGGGAACGACTCACCACTAACTTTTGGTTGGACATTCGGATTCCCGTCACGAATGATCAACCAGCTTGGCAACAGCTAGCAGACACTCAACAACAGGCCATTACCCGCATGTTGGCAGGTGCATCGATGTTAGCCGTCTACCAATCAGAGGTCGGCACTCCTGCCATTCGCCATGATCGGCGAACCCAACAAGAAGAATCCGTATTAAATACCATTACCTTCATGAAATCAGTCCATGCTAAGAGTTACACGACCATTTTCCGGGCCCTGATTCCAGGCAATGGTGGCGCAAATTTCACTTGGGCAGACAATAATGCTGATCTGCAAGCTGAAATCGACCAACTCGCTCAAACGAGCACCAATGGCACGGCTTTACAAAAAAAAGCTCTTTTTATTTTGACCGAAACTGGCCTTTCATTTGGTAAATATTGGACAACCCTTCAAACCCATTCTCTCGTCAATACCTACCAAATGTTGGCCAATATTCTTCGTGGAAGTGCCATCTTTAGTGCCTATGTCGGCTACAAATTTCACCTTGGGTTTGAAGACCTCGCGTCAAGTGACCAAGCCGAACTGCAGCATTGGATTAACACCCAGTTTGATCAACTCATGCAAACCGAAAAAGATTTCTTAGAAGCTAACCTTGACGATGCCACCGAAGCCATCAATCTGGCCTCCTATGGTGCCAATCATGCATTAATGTCACTTGGCTTTAACGCTGTCTACGAAGTTCAACCGTCTTCACTAGTGGCGCAACTCAAAGAACTGATGATTGACCAAAATCAATTCTTGCAACAGGTAACGGCTGCAAACAATGAATCGGACACTGAAAAAATGACCGATGACGACTACGACTTTTAAGGAGTATTCAACTAATGAGCTATAAAACAATTAATTGGGACATCATCGAAGACGAACTTGACGAATATGTATGGGATAAAGCAACGGCACAATACTGGCTGGATACGCGAGTACCTGTTTCTAATGATTTACGGGACTGGCGGACACTCTCTGGCACCGAAAAATCGGTTATCAATCGGGTTGTGGGTGGATTAGCCTTGCTGGACACACTCCAATCCGAAGAAGGAGTCGACGTGATGCGGCCCGACGTTCGGACACGAAAAGAAGCAGCAGTCCTCAATGACTTTTTGATGATGGAGTCAATTCATGCCAAAAGTTACGGCACTATTTTGACATCTTTGAACGATCAAGCCACTGTTGACGAAGTGTTTAAATGGATGAACAATAATCCCCGAATGCAATACAAAGCCAAACGGATCAATGATATTTATCAAACGGGAAACAACCTTGAAAAGAAAGTCGCAAGCGTCTTTCTTGAAGGAATTTTGTACTACACCAACTTTTTTACCCCACTTTGGTACCGTGGTAACAATAAGCTGGCAAATCTTTCTGAAGTCATCAAACTAGTGATCCGCGATGAATCTGTTCATGGTACCTACCTCGGCTACAAATTCCAATTGGGATATAACGAGCTATCAGTGACTGAACAAAAACCATTCAAAAAGTGGATGGATGAGTTGCTCGATGATCTCCTTGAGAACGAGTTTGCGTTCACCGAAGAAGTCTACGCGCCGATTGGTTTAGCGGAAGACGTTAAACAATTCGTTCACTACAACGCCAACAAGGCGCTCCAAAATATGGGCTTCGAATCTCGCTTCCCCAATGCTGAGATTAAAGATATCAACCCAATCGTAATGAACGGAATTTCAACCGAAACGGCCAATCATGATTTCTTTTCACAAGTTGGTGCTGGCTATCTAATGGGTAATGCTGAAGCTATGAGTAGCGGCGACTATGACTTCTAACATAGGCTTCTAGGCATAATTCAAATTTAAAAAAGCCAATGTCCACAGGAGATATTAAAGGTGCCTCTGTCAACCGGTGTTGACGAAGTTATATTTAGAAACCAATTTATTTACGGCTCTTTGTCAAATCCTGTTGATGAATAGCTTTTACAGAGTTGAAAGTCATGCGACTTTCAACTCTGTTTTTTTCATTGGTTTTGTTCTCATTTGCC
>NZ_BJDN01000044.1 GCF_005405165.1 Loigolactobacillus binensis | reverse complement strand
GTTAGGAGATAATCTCAAGACCCTTACTGTTGACCATGGGAAAGAATTCGCCAACTACAATTTGATTGAAGAACAGGCCGGTGTTCCGCTGTACTTTGCCAAAAAGAAAAAATAATATTGAATATAGCTATAAATATAAATCCAAAATGGATAGGTATTATCAAAAGATGGCCACTGGTTCTGAAATTAACATTCAAATTGGTGATATAATTTCTAAAAATAATCAACCCACTTTTTCTTATCAAGACACAACTTGGCGTGCTATTAAATTCTTTAAAGAAAATGAATCAGATACCTTTAACTACAGTGGATTTAACTTTCTGACTGATAAACAATTTGATGAATCACTGTTATATCAAGAAGAAATATACAAATCTGGTACAATTCTATTTACAATGTCACACTGGCTGGAAAAATTTATGAAGGAAACTACACCATTTAATGTGCAGTATGCAGGGGCTGGAATTAATATCATTCCGGAAAAACAAGATATAACTCGTGATAAAAAAACCATTCTTTTCGTTGGTAGAGATTTTTATAGAAAAGGTGGTGATTTAGTCGTTGATGCATTTAAAAAATTGCATTGTACCGACCCAGAAATAAAGCTTTTCATTGCAGGTCCACAATATATTCCATCAAATTTTAAAGGTGACGGAATCTACATCTTCAACGACGTTAGTTCAAAAAAAATAACAAAATTAATGAAACAGGCCTCTGTCTTCGTCATGCCGTCAAGATTCGAGGCATTTGGAATATCATTCATAGAGGCTATGGCAAGTGGCATGCCTATTATAGGTCGAAATAAGTTTGAAATGCCATATTTTGTTGATCAGGGAAGTGGCCTTATACTAAATAGTGACAGTAGTCGAAATAATGAGATTGACGATCTTGCTGCTAAAATTAATACAATACTCACTGATCAACATTACTTAGAAAAGGCAGAAAAGAAGGCTAAATACATAACTGATGAGTATAGTTGGAAAAACGTCGCAATTCGAATGACAAACAAGACTATGTAAAAAAATAATGATGTAACTAATACTGATCAACAATAAGTGTCCTGTTTTAATTTCGAATTGTTATTAATGCCATCAAGCTAAGGCTGTGTCAACTTTAGTCCTAACATTATCGTGCGGCACATTATTCCAGCAGTCAAAAGTCACTTTATTTCAGCTTAGCTTCTTCAAATCTGACCGGGATAAAGTGATTTTTTGCGACCGATTTAACTCGTTCTCGACATATTAATCCAGCTATTGGGGACAATAAAACTGCATCGCAAAAACCGCGTTATTATCGATAACTTGTTGCTTGCGCTTAACACCAAAAATCAGACACTCTATTATAATTAAATCCAAACGCCGTGTACTTTTTTGATGATCGTGGCTAAAGTCACCGATCACTTTTGACTCGACGCCAGCGCTTTTGAATTTTTCATTGATGTAACTTTGTACTTCTTCCGACTCCAGTCCGATCGCTTGGTAACTAATTGTGGACCCTTGTCTAAAGCACTATTCTCCGCTGGTAGCCAGCCTATTCTGTTATTTTGTGTCATCTTCACTTCCAGTCTCAATGTTCGGCCCTTCATGGTTACCTATTACTACGGCTTCGGCTGACACCTGCATCACTCAACCAGCCACTACTTACCGGCTTGATCTTTTGATTTTCTTTTCATTTGGGCATTTTCTGAGGAACCCAAAGGTCATATGATACAGGTCTCCCCCATGTAAGAACACCAACTTTCGTACCATATCACCGTCAACTCACTGTCATAACTTCGAGTAGTATCGGACTGCAGTGTGTGTAGCCACCTTATCTAGTCATTTCCGGTCTTATAGCTACTTCTTGTTTACCGGTGCAGTACTTTGTTCATCAGACTTCCTTCAGTCTCTACCTCATGATGAAAACTTTGCCTTTAGCTATCGGTTCCGACTACTATGGCCCGCAACGAACTTTTACCGTCTAGTTGATACCCATGCCGGGTGCACGTACAAAAACCCACAAGATCAATTGATCTTGTGGGTTTCGCATTGTCACCGCCTTAGGCCATGACTTTCTCAGGTTTAACGCTGGTTCTGACCAAATAGTCAAAAGCGCTTAAGGCCGCGGTTGCGCCGGAACCCATCGCGATAATGATCTGCTTATAGGCCGAATCGGTGCAGTCGCCAGCAGCGAAAATACCATCGATATTCGTTGCCTGTCGCGCGTCCGTCACGATTTCATAATGCGCGTTGACTTCGATTGGCGCAGTGACCCAGTCCGTATTCGGCACTAACCCAATTTGCACGAAGACCCCTTCTAGGTCCAGATGGTGCGCTGCTTGGGTGGTGCGATCCGTGTAGGTTAGGCCGTTAACGCGGCCAGCACCAGTAATTTCTTTGGTGGCGGCGTTGGTGAGCAACGTAATGTTACCTTGCGCGTTGGCTTTAGCCTGCAAAACGCTATCCGCACCGAGCTCAGGGGCAAATTCAAGCACGGTCACATGCTGACAGATGCCGGCCAAATCAATGGCCGCCTCAATGCCAGAATTACCGCCGCCGATCACAGCAACGTCTTTGCCGGCGTATAATGGGCCATCGCAATGGGGGCAGTACGCGACACCTTTGTTTTTAAATTCAGCTTCGCCAGGCACGCCGATCGTCTTCCACTGTGCACCAGTCGCGATGATTGCCGTTTTAGCTTTAAGTACATCACCAGAAGCCAAAGTCAGTTCGACCGCGTCATTTTTGACGATCTGTTCAACGCGTTGGCCGGTCAGCACTTTAACGCCGTATTTTTCAACTTGCGCTTGGATATTAGCCATTAACTGCTCGCCTTCAACATAGTCGGTACCAGCTAAATTCTCGATACCGACCGTGTCTAACGGTTGGCCGCCAAAATGATCGGCTACGATTGCTGTGGAAATCCCTTTACGTGCGGCATAAATAGCGGCACTCCCAGCTGCGGGGCCAGCACCAACGATCACCACGTCAAACGCCTGCGCAGTCCAATCGTCAGCAACGTGCTGCGGTGTATCCCCAGCCGCTTTATCGACTAATTCTTCCAGCGTGGCTCGGCCATTATGCCATTCTTCACCATTCAAAAAGACCGTCGGTACAGCCAGAATATTCTTTTCTGTGGCTTCATCCTGATACATGCCGCCTTCGATCATCGTGTGGCTGATGTGCGGATTCAGCACACTCATAATGTTCAGCGCCTGCACCACGTCAGGACAATTATGGCAGCTCAAGCTGGCAAATGTTTCAAAATGCAGGTCAGTGGTAATGGCCATGATCCGCTGTTTAGTCGCTGCACTGATCTTAGGCGCATGACCAGAAACTTGGAGCAACGCCAACACAAATGACGTGAATTCGTGGCCTAATGGGACCCCAGCAAACTCGATGCCGCTGCTAGCCTGGCCCGCTTGATCCAGCGCAAAACTTGGTTGCCGCTTCAATTTGCCGCTAACAACGGTGATCCGTGGCGTCAACGCCGCAACCTCATTTACAAAGTCGCTGACTTTTTGCGAGCGCTGATCAGCGCCTAAGTCAGTTGTGATCACCACATCATGCGCTAATAATTTTAAGTAGCCAACTAGTTGTTGTTTAACCTTTTCATCAATTGCCATCGCTGCAAACCCCCTTGAAGATTTAGTTCTATTGAAAAAGGCCGAACTGGCGGCCCTTTAGTATGCTTTGATCTAGAATAGCTGAACACGTTTTTGAGCGCGCTAGATTTTACCGACGAGATCCAATCCAGGCGTCAAAGTGGCTTCGTCTTCTTTCCACTTAGCTGGGCAAACTTCACCAGGATGGGCCGCAACATACTGACCAGCCTTGATCCGATTCAAATATTCACTAGCGTTACGGCCAATACCATCAGCATTGATCTCCATGGCTTGAACAACACCTTCAGGATCAATAATGAACGTGCCCCGTTGTGCAAGCCCTTGTTCCTCATCCAAAACATCAAACAAACGAATGATTTTCTGTGATGGGTCGCCGATCATCGTATATTCAACTTTGCCAACCGCTTCGGAGTCATCATGCCACGCTTTATGTACAAAGTGTGTATCCGCCGAAACCGAATAAACTTCAACGCCTAGCGATTGCAATTGCGAGTAATTATCTTGGAGATCTTCTAATTCAGTCGGACAAACAAAGGAGAAATCCGCTGGGTAGAACATGATAATGCTCCAATGACCGAGTAGATCCTTATCGGAAACATCAACAAACTCACCTTGCCGATATGCATGTGCGCTAAATTCGCCAACTTTTTTACCAACTAATGACATAATATGGTAGCCTCCTAAAATTTAATTGCCTACAGCCTTTATTCTAAATGATAATCATTCTAAGTCAAGTTTAAATCTAAAATAGAAATGATTAATTTGTATCCGGTTACTAAAAAATAGCGACCACTGACTTAATGGTTAATTATAATAAAACCCCATTATTATTAGACTTGTTTACCTAATAATTATGGGGCGTTTCGATTTAGCTTGTCTATTACTCATGTAATTTACTGATCCGCTGAACTGCCAATTTTAAGTTATCTAAACTAGTTGCGTAACTTATCCGAAAATAACGTGATTTACCAGTTGCAAATGCTTCACTGGGCACAGTTGCTACATGCGCTTGATTAGCAAGTAAATCGGTATATTCAATTGCGCTACCTGTAAAATCATCAGGTACCCTGACGTAGATATAAAATGCTCCCTGCGGCCGAATATAATTAAAACCTAACTCATCAAGTGCATCACATAAATAATCTCTTCGTAGCGCATATACTTGCTTCATTCGTTGAAAATCACTATCACCGGCCAAAAATGCTTCCGTTGCAGCATCCATGTTAGGGGTCCCAATTGTAGCAACATTTGCTTGATGTACTTTAGCTAATAAATCAATCATCGATTTGGGACCGCAGAGATAACCCACTCGCCATCCCGTCATTGCATAAGATTTAGAAGCGCTATTTACATATAAAGTCTGTTGTGGCAATAACTTAGCAATTGAAACATGGTCGACGTCGTAGGATAATTCACTATAAACCTCATCACTGAGCACAACCACTGGGTAACGCCGAAGTACATCAGCTAATGCTTGAATCTCAGTTACGCTATAAGTAGTTCCAGTTGGATTATTTGGATAGTTCAAAACAACAATTTTTACTCGGTCACGATATTTTTCTAAATAATCAGTTAATAGTTGTGGGGTTAATTTAAAACCAGTAGTTTCTGTATTGATAGTCACCGGCGTACCACCATTTTGTGCTGCCAAAATTCCATATAAATTAAACGCCGGAGCAGGAATCAATACTACATCATCTTGATCGATAATCCCATTAATTGCCGTACTGATTGCCTCAGTGGCACCATTAGTTGCAATGATTTGTGTATTTACATCATAATCTAGCTCAAATTGCCGCAACAAATAATTACTGATAGCGCTACGTAGTTGGCCAGTTCCACGATTGGGTGCATAGTGACTGTGATTCGCCAAAATACTTTGTAAAGCAGCTAATTTGATATGATCTGGTGTAGCAAAATCCGGCTCGCCAACCGTCAACATGACCATATCACCAATATCACTATATTTCTTGTTGAGTTTTCGCATTAATGATGATGGAATATGCCGCAAACGTTCTTTCACCAAGAAAGAAACATCGTTCATAATAATACCTCCATTTATAGAAGCTAATTGTCACAAATAACGCCGCTAAAGTAATCGATTTGGCCGTTATTGATTTTACTAATTTTTGACATTTAACGTTTCAACAAACTTCAATGCTTTCAAGATAACATCAGTGGTGATATCTGGAAATATGCTTTGCATTCTTATGTTATCCTTTTTTGCCATTTCTAAAGCAATTTGAGTTAGATCCGCTATATTATCACTTAAACCAAGTTCATCGACGGTCAGTGGCAACCCGATCTGTTTATAATATGGCGTCAGTTTCTGCAAATCCTGCCATTCATTCTCAATAGCTAATTGGACTAGAATACCTACCGCAACAATTTCTCCATGTGTTCGTGTATGTTGCGAATAAACTTTGATATAGGCATTATAGAAATTATGGGCCGCTACGCTTCGTCCATCAAGTCCAGCCCAGCCGTCTACCGAAGCAGCAACTAAAAAAATGGTATCTATCAAGTTCCGTAATTCTTGATCAGTTAGATTTTTAATGCCCGTTACTTTTAGCATCTCGTCACGACAGGTTTCAATAAAATGGCGGGCTAAATTGGAAATAACGCTATTATTTTTCTCGGTGGTCAATCGTCGTCGAATCTCATACCATTTGGCCAAAGTATCACCAATGCCAGATAAGATATACTCATACGGTGCTTCCAACTGAATTCTTGGATCAACCAATACCATTTGTACACTTTGTTTATGACGAACATTAGCAATCATTTCATGTTGCTCAGAATAAACAATACTCTTAGTTGTGATACAGGCACAGTTTGAGGGCAAAGTTGGTACATTAATTAGTGCAATATGAAGATTATCAGCAACGCATTTGGCCGTATCAAGCAGTTGTCCACCACCCAACGCTACCAACGCGTCAGACCCAGTTATTGCATCAGTCAATCGCTCAATTTCATGAAACGTACAATTACCTTGAAATAACCAAGTCGGATATTCTTCAAAGAAATGATCAGGCACATAGTCACTAACTGCACTTAAAACGTTGTTGTCAGTTAGAATTGCCGCTTGTATATAACCATACTTGTTTAAAATTAATGGGACTTGTTTTATAATACCAGGTTCATCAATATAAACATTTGGTGTCTGTATAATCAAATTCTCTTCAAACATGCTTGTTTTACACCTCTATTTGTTTAACCGCTGGATATGGATCATCGATCACTCGATGATACGCAAAATGATCGGTCAATAACTGATGAAATTGTAAAAGCGAGGTTGCAATTCCAGCCGCACCGTCGTAATAGCCCAGTGCAGCAGTTAAATTTTGTGGCTCCTTACGCTCAAATGCCTGAATCCATTTCAAACCATTCTGATCAGTGGTTGCTCGTTCAAGTAAATCGTCAGCTATCTTTTCCGCCAAATTAAAATAATGCTGATCACCAAATGCTAGATAGGCCCCAACATAGAGTTGTAAAACACCGGCAGTGCCACAACAATAATTATCAGTTTTCCAATACCCAGCAGAACGCTTTTTTGGTATTCCTAAAACTTCCAACCCCTTCAAGGATTGCTTAAACGATTCTAGGTAACTAGGATCATTTAATTGTCGATAATACTCATAGAAGTATCGTGAAACACCTACAGGACCGCCACAATAACCGGCATAACACATTTGGTTGTCGTCAGGTAAATAGTGTGGCAGTAATATTGCCCGTTCATCTAAAGATTCATTTTCATAGAAATCCTTAATACCGCTTATTGCATCTAAGAATCGCTTTTCGCCTGTAAGTTCATAAATTTTAAGTAACGTAAAAGCAACCCCAGCTGGGCCTAATGGAAAACCAGTATTAAATTTACCAATTGGACCGCCAACATATTTCAAATCCAGTCCCACATAATAATCCCCGTATTCATCACTGTGTTGTTTCTGAGAAATCAAATAGTCGCCATAACTGGTGATTGTTTCTAATAATCCAGTGATTTCATAGCGATCAACCAACGAAATTAAAAATAATACTGTTCCAGAATCGGCCACAATCCCAGCCTGTCCACTCCAGTAACCTTTGTCATCACTGTCCTTTATAATTTCTGCCGCTATTTCCGTTACTGTGTTCCGATAATTTGGCACATTGCTCACTTGGTATAACTCATCCAAAATAAACCCTACACCTGAATAGCCAGTTGTAAAAGCATATGGTGAAAATGCTTTTTTCATTGGCCGCTCGTTTTGCCAACGATAAATAAGGTAATCACCTGCTGCCTTAGCCGTATTCAAATAATGATCATCCTGCGTTTCCTGATAAAGTGCCAATAAAAATTTGATAATACCAGCACTACCTGCATACAAGGAAATTTCATCATAATAATGCCAATTACCATTAAATGAGTTTGAAATATCCCAATAAATCCCATGATCAGTTTTAACTTGATAGTGATCAATATAATTTGCCGTCTGTTTGGCTGCATCTAAATACTTTGACATTACGCTATTCCTCTATTCATAAATTCGATTTAACCGCCGTTCAAATACTGTCTGCAATAATGTGTACACATAAATCACAACAACATACAAGATTCCTACAACAACATAAACATCAAAATATCGGAAGTTTTCTGAAGCCAGAACTTTACCTTCACCAAACATTTCAGTTACTCCGATCGAAAAAGCTAGTGATGTTTCTTTTAAAAGACCAATAAACGTATTCCCTAATGGTGGGACAATGTAACGCAATGCCTGTGGAACAACGATTTGTTGATAAACCAGAGTATTGCTTAATCCCAATGATCTACCAGCCTCGATCTGACCAACATCTACAGAGAGAATGCCCGATCGAAAAATCTCTTCTAGGTAAGCACTCTCTTTAAAAGCTAAACAAAGCGTTGCTGAGATCCAAGCCGGAGTATCTGTACTAGTATGGAGCACTTGTGGCAAACCGTAATAAGCAATAAACAGAAGAACTAACGTTGGAAAGCCACGGAAAATCAATAAGTAAAAACGGACGAACCATCTCGACTTAGGGAAAGCGTACAAAGTTGTTAAAATAGCACCTAAAACGATTGCTATTAACATCGAGGCGACAGCCATTAAAACTGTGATCGGTAAATATGCCGCGATCTTTGGAACAACACTCAACATATATTGCAAATTCATTGATTATTCCTCTCATTCCTTCGTAACATCTTCATTAAAATACTTTTCAGATAATTTCTTTAAAGTACCATCCTTCTCTAATTCCTTTAGCGCCTTATTAAATTTTTGTCGTAATTTCTTGCTTTCACTGCTGTTCTTTTTAAATGGAAAGGCCGCTTTATTCATTCCAATATTTTCGTTAATAATGCGTAGATTTAAATTTTGTTTTTTGATCGTTGTTTGCAAAAATTGACGTTGATTCAAAACACCAGCCACTTTTCCACTAGCAGCGTCAGTGAAAACACCATTACGATCATCATAAGACTTGATTTTAACTTTTGAATCGTACTTCTTAAGCAAATCAATGTTGCTTGAACCAATTGTGGCCGAAACTGTTTTACCATCTAGGTCTTTAACTGATTTAGCGGTAGAATTCTTAGGCACAGCAATTTGGGCAGCGTAGAATGAATAATTATCAGAAAAGTCATAACTTTTCTCCCGTGCTGGTAAAACAGTGACTGCATTAGCAATTGTTTGAACCTTGTTAGAATCTAATGCTCCAAACAATCCTGGAACATCCCCAATTACTTTCCATTTCACTTTATAACCGATTTTCTTAGCAACAGCATTCGTTACGTCTATATCAAATCCAGTTAATTTATCATTCTTTTTGTACGAATTAGGGTACGTTTGTGCGGTCGTTCCAACTGTAATAACTTTATTCTCAGAAGCACTGCTATTACTTGAACAGCCGGCCAAAATCAATAGTAGAAATGCTGAAGCAACGGTTAGAATCTTAACGATAAACTTTTTCATAAGTAATCCACCTCGTATAATTTATTCTTGGTCTAAAATGTAACTTAAAACTATATTGCCTTACGCGTGGTGCTAGTTCGTCATAAAATCAAAAAAGCCTAAATTGTATACCAATATCGTCAATTCAATCTTTAATTGAAAACCAAATAGACTACGGGTG
>NZ_BJDN01000043.1 GCF_005405165.1 Loigolactobacillus binensis | reverse complement strand
ATATAGTTTCACCACTATTTAAAGTTTAGAACAAAACTAAAATAGTGAATCAACTATCCCGTCGGATAATCGATTCACTATAAAGCTTAGAATGTTTTAGCCGGACTCGTTTCCGTAGCTGCATTGGGCGCAGCAGGTATCGTTCCAGCAGCAAGCGCAAGTGCAGCAACTTTTGGTGGTGACATCAACAATGAAGGGCAAAAATTACCTGATAACGATCAAGTAAATGGTGCCTACACAACAACAGATGGAACTACCAATGATCCAACAACTGGTACCGCCAGCAAGCAATCTGATGCCAACATTACTTTGAAGAACGGTTTCTTGACTTTAGAAAAAGTTCCTGATTTAAGCTTCGGCACAGCAACATCACAATTGAGTGGTAATTACAGAATTACAAGTAACCACAGTGAAATTGTTGATGAAGGTAATCAAGATGGTATCTTAGCAGTCAATGATACCCGTGATACTGAAAATGGTGGCACAGCGGATGCAACACCAACCCCAGCTAATGCAGCAGGTTGGACTTTAGGTGCTAAATTAGGTCAGTTCAAAAACCTAACAACTAATGCAAACGCCACAGGTGCTTGGGGCTTGACACTTAATACAGATGGCTCAGCTGGTTGGACTGCTGAAAATAATTCTGCAACAACCCCAGTTACAGCAGCTTCCTTCCAAGAAGGTGTGACTTTGGATAGTAACGGTGCGGCTAAGGTTGTTGGTGACGCTGCTGCAGGAACCGGTTATGGTCGTAACACTGCTTCATTGACAGCTGCTAGTCAAACTAAATTACAAGTGCCGGATGGTCAAACTGAAGGTACGTACGCTGCACCAATTACATGGACGTTATATGCACAACAAGGCTCAGCTGTTAACTAGTATGATCCAGTAATTGCTGCTTTATAAGATTGGATAAATTACGAAGGACAATCAGCTGGTCAACAAGGCTTGATTGTCCTTTTATGCGTTAGGTGCGATAAATTATGATAAAGAAAAAAACAAATTACCAATACCTCATATTGCTGATTGGCCTATTACTGAGCTTGTTTGGCGTTAGCCGGGCAGTTCAAGCGGCCGATGGTCCTGATTTTGTTTTAGAACCGGATTATCCACAGAATCAAATTGAGAATAATGGTGTCTTCAATATTCGGGTCAAAAAAGGACAAAAGCAAACACTGACGGTCAAGGTGATCAACTTATCAAATAAGGCGCGTAAGTTAACGGTGAAACCACGGACTGCGTACACGACCAATGGCGGGGCAATCGACTATAATCGCGATAAAGCGCCACGAGATCCAACGTTAAAATATTCATTTCGTAATATGGTGAAACCGAAAAAGCAAGTGGTAACGGTGCCAGCAAAAGGCACTACCACAATTGACTTTCAAGTAAAGATGCCTAATAAGAAGTTTTCTGGCTTAATTGCAGGTGGTTTTCACGCCACTTCTAACTATAAAAACGTGACTCACGTCAAGAATGTTGCGTTGACGAATAAATATGCCTATGTATTGGCCGCTTATATTCGTCAAGATAGTGTGAAGGCAATTCCAGCTATGAGATTAAAGCGAATTGTTCCGGGTGTTCGTGGTGGAAATCCTGCCGTGCTAGTCAATTTACAGAACTATAAATCCGCTGTGATTTCAGGCATGACGATCGACGCTAAAGTGCGAGAACAAGGTAAAAAGAAAGTGATCCGCCATTCGGTGAACAAATTACAACAAATGGCGCCTAATTCTAACTTTAATTACGGAATCAGCTGGGGTAAACATCCATTAAAAGCTGGGAAATATCACTTAAGCTTAACCGCCAAAATGTCAGCAACTTTGGGCTGGAAATTTGAACGTGATTTTACGATCACCAATGCAGATGCAAATCGCTATAATCGTGAGGCCGGATTTAAGCCTAATTACCTCTGGTTATGGATCACGTTAGCTGTATTGATCGTAGTCCTACTCTTAATTCTAACTTATGTAGCTGGGCGCCGGCGCAGTAATAAAAAACAAGATGAGTAATTATAAAATGGAGGTTAGGAGGTGGGTGTATGAAGCGGCTATGGCAGCGCCTTGGCAAGTTTCGCTGGCTGGCAATACTGGGGTTGGCACTACTGATCGGTGTTGGTATTGCGACAGCAATCGCGGGTAGTGCACAAGCGGATCAACGACAGCATCGTTCGGACGCTAATATTGTCTTAACTGATAACGGAGCTGATCAGTCAGATAATGAGACACCTAAAACGACTGAAACTAAACCGGCTAAAAGCAAAACTACTAACGATGATACACCACTGAAACAGGCCCCAGAAAGTCAAGGTCCAGTTACCCTTGAACCGGATAAGCTACCTCAAACCGGAAGTAGTGCAATTAGTTGGTGGCTTGGACCAAGTTTATTGGCTTTAGCGGGAGTATTAGTCTGGCAACGTCGTAAATTAGTGACTGTAACAAGTTAGACTGATGCGTTGTTACTATTATTAGTGTAGAACAGAAAGAATCGAAGTCATCATACAATAAGGTTATCTGAAACTCACGAATGGTGCAGCAGTGTATCAATTCAGCTTACATTTAATGTAAGAACCTTTGGGTGCCTTTGGTTCTTTTTGCATTATTGCTGGGAAATTTGTTGGGAGGAATTTGAATTGCGATGTATTAGTAGGGTGATCATTAGTGGCTTAGCCAGTTTATTCATAGGTGGGGGCACGGTTATGGCGGCGCCAAATACTGGGGTTGCACAATTTAATGCAATGCCGATTTTAGATGATCTACCCACGGTTGCAACACAATCATTTTTCAATCTACAGGTGACACCGAATAGTACTTACGAATTGCCGGTCAAGTTAAGCAATGTGAGTAACGAAACCCAGCAATTGACGGCTCAGATCAATAATGCCCAGACTGGCGTCAACGGTATCATTGACTACAGTCAATCGGCGGCTGAGTTGTTAGATCCAAGTGCTGCCAGTTTAGCTAATATGGTTGTTGGTGGGCGGCAACAGGAAGTGGCATTAGCACCGGGTGAGCAAAAAATAGTCAAGTTTCCGATCAAGGTACCAGTAACAGCCTTTAAGGGAACCGTTCTTGGCGGGATAACGGTGGTTAACCAACCGGCCGCGACTACCAAATCAACTTTTGGTAGTCGTACGCAATATGCAATTAGTGTTGCGCTAACGGTGGCTGATCAACCGCAACCTAAAGCACGATTAACGACTGGCAAAGTAAGCTATAACCGTAACGGCTACCAGCTTTCATTACGTAATGAACAGCCAACCCTGTGGCACCAAGCGCAGGCAACGGTAACGATCCATGATCGTAAACGGCAAGTGGCAGAATATAAGTACAATAATTTTAGTATTGCACCACGTTCTGCAGTCACAGTTGTACTACCGCATAAGCGTTTACCAGCAGGGCATTATACCTATATCTTTAATTTAAAGGCAGCTAAGCAGATGATTGCCGTCAAACAAGAATTTACGGTAAAAAAACAAATAACGAAGCAAGTAGCAACTACGAAGGTAAAAACAACAGCTAAACCGAATTGGTTATTATGGAGCGGTGTTAGTGTTGGCGTGCTTGTGATTATTTTCGGTAGTGTTTATTGGCTAGGGAGGAAGCATTCATGAATGGACGGCGCCTTTTATTAGGAATTAACTTAATAATAGCCATCAGCGCCGTGGTGCTTGGACTGACCGAACATGTTCAGGCAGCAATACGCAATATTGCGGTAACGCCGGTCGTTGGTGAAAGTTCGGTCACTGATCGTTTCCAATTACGGGTCAAACCAGGTGAAACACGAGTGATCACGTTAGCAGTAAGCAATTATGGTCGTACGCCGATTCGAATAAAGTTAACCCCGACCAATGCGGTCACTACCAGTAATGGCAATGTTAAGTATACTCAGGATGTTAACGATAATCAGCATAATCTACAGGTCCGTTTTAACCGGGTCACTAATACTAAAGTAGTGACGATCAAAGCGGATCAGGTAAAAGAGATCAGCTTTAAACTACGTATTCCAGAGCGGCGATTTAAAGGTATTGTAATGGGTGGCATTTACTTACAGAAAGCAGGTGAACAGCAGCGTACAGACTATATAGAATCGTTGGCGATTCCGGTCTGGCTGCAAGAAAAGGCCGTCAAAACCGTACCAACCGCGATTAAATTCAAGTCGATCACTGGGCGCTCATTGCATGAGCAGACCACACTGGGAGTCAATTTCGTCAATCCACAGCCAGTCTACTTCAAGAATGTCAGCGCTGATCTAAAGGTCGAACGCAAGAACTGGCTCGGTCTGGGCAAACAAACTTTCCGGGTGGCGAAGAACAACATGACTTTTGCGGCCAATTCGTTGATTCCGTTAACGATCAGCTTGGCGGATCGGCCGATTCCTAGTGGCTACTACCATATTACGGGAACCTTAAATATTAATGGTCAATTCTACAAAGTCGATCAAAAAACGAAGCTGTCGTTGATGGCGGCTTATCGGGCAACGAAACGCTCAACTAATGTGATCTATGACTTCACACCACTGTTGATCGGTGCGATCATCGGCGTGATCTTGATCATTGTCGGTATTCTACTGCGGCTGTCACTAACTAGCCGTAAGCAAGCTAAAGGGAAGAGGTGACTAAGTTGCAACAACGAATAAAACAATTAAGCTTAGCGATGTTCTTCGCGGCAGTTGGATTGTTATTGTGCTTAGGGATGCCGCATAAGGTGGCGGCGTATGATTGGCCGATCGGCAGTTCGGTTTGGGGAACGACAACAAATCCTTGGCAAATTGGTGCGCCTGACTGGAAGACCACACTTGTTAATACACAAGCACAGCAACTAACTGATGATCCGGATGGTTATAATTATCAGATGATTTGGAGTGGGACCGCAGCTGACTTTTATAATTTTAATTCTGGTGATACGACACCACTGATTACCGGTTCGACGATTGGTGCGCGAATTCCGACAACAACGGTTGATGGCAAGCCGGCCAATAATGTTGACGCAACTGTTCCGCCAACAATTACCGTTGTTTCCGGTAGCGGGACTAGTCAAACAACGCAAACCGATAGTGGCCTACCTGGTGGTACTATTGGCGAAGATATCACTGGTACTTACTCTTATTTTAATATATCTTCTAGTTCAAATGATTTTCCACAGAAATGGCCCTCCGGTCTAGCACCAGAAACGCCATTATCAGTAACCGTGAAATTAAAATTAAAACAACCGGATAATATTACCAGTCCAGCGCCCTTTCAATTTGTCTGTAATAACCGTAGTTCAATAATGCCATATATCTACAAGGCATTCTATCAAGACGACACTACTGGTGCTGACCTAGCACCAGCCGAGAAACTGGGTGTAGGTGGAACGGTTAATTCAGGGCCTTACATTCCGGCACTAAAAACATTTAGTGCCGACTACAAGTTTGATAGCATCCAGGTTACCACTATGAAGATTAATCCTAGCGATGGGACTGATAGTGCGCTTGGAGGTTCCGTGGTCAATCTCACTATGGATAGGTTAAATACGCTTGCTAATCAACTATTAAAATTACAAAATTATACCAAAAAAGCCATTTTCTTCTGGTATGAGCCTAAAGATCCTAGCGTCAAAGTCTACTATAAGAATGACACCACTGGCGCAATGATTGCTGCGGCTGATCTACCAAGTTCGGTGCCACAAAGTGCGTGGGGCTACATTAAGAATAGTATCTATCAGGCAGGCACTGATACTGAAGACCCCGCAAATTATTTGACGGCACCAACTGATTTTACGGCCGCTGGTAAGAAGTACACCTTTACGGATAAGTACGATTATTATAGTGCTTATAATAATGGGGCCGGCGCCGTTACGGCTTCGGGTACGAACATTACAGCCCAAAAACTTGCTGGTGTAATTGGTGATCAGGCCGTTGTCTTCCATTATCAAGCACAAGCAGAATCGAACTTTGGGGTGCATTATTGGGATGCCGATAAGCAAGCGACTACAGTGCCAACTAGCAACCAGATGACGGCTGATGATGGCACGGATGTTTCCGCTGGGGACGATGCGTTTAAGCAACTGACCGGTGATCCGGATACCGCGGTGACGTTGGATACAACTGATCCGATTGATGGTCAGCCGGCTGGAACGGCCGGAATTGGGGCACCTAATCCGGCGGAAGGTTACTATTATTTGGGTTATAAGTACAATGATGGTAGTGGCACCACCAAGTGGGTGCCCTATGATCCAGATGATGCTACGACGACTCGTTTTACTGGCGATTTTAATGACAGTAGCCAACAAGGGCTGACTTTCCTGTACCGAAAAAAAGATAGTCTGTCCCTGACGGTGCCCAGCGAACTGAATTTTGGCACGGCTGGTTTACCGATCAGTTCAGCAATTGACAGTTATTTGAAGTATTCAAGTGACGGCACGATTCAATCTACCGATAAGGCCGTGGTGGATGTTGATGATGAACGTGTTGCCGGTAATGACAACGATAATAGTGCTTATTGGAATATTACATTGCAAGGCGCACCCTTAGCAGGGTCAAGTGCAACGCTAACTAATGCTACAATTAGTTTCAACAATGGTGCTGAGGCCATTGATAATGGTACCACAATAGAACCAGCGATCAACTTACCGCTAGACGGCAATAGTACAGTTATGGTTGCTCAGAGTACGGGTAACTTGGGAAAGGATTCATCGATCGAGTGGGCAAGCCAAAATGTCAGATTAAAGATTCCGTTGAATAGTACTGCGGTACCTGATTCCTATCATTCAATGTTGACGTGGACCTTAACCTATGGCTATTAGCAAGCTAACGATAACAGCCAAATCGTGAATAGATCTTAGACCTTGCTGAATAGAGGATCAATGTAAAATGCTCGCTTGCTGACTAGCATTATTTTCAGCGGGTGAGCATTTTAATTCGCGGTGTAATTGATTTTAGTAATGGTGTGGACAGACCGTTTTCGGCCTACACTGTTAAGCAAGTTTTTAACTAGGGAGTTAGGAACTTTTATTTGTAAAGAAGCATAGTCGAGGGCAAAGATTTGGCTACGTTTGAAGTACGGTACTAAAGGCGTTCCAACAACGCCAAGTCAAACGAGTAACGGGGGGATGGAAAAGTATGAGTAAATCACTAGGCCTTTTTTCTACACGTAAAACAGGGAATTCGTTGACTTTGACGGTTCCACGCACATCTGGTGTATCGGCAGGGCAAGAGTTTGAATTAATCAAGGAAGATGATGGCACGTTGTGTTATCGACCCCGTAATGAAAATCCTTGGTCGGACGGTTTATTAAGCGATCACGATTTTCGTAATGATCTGCTGTTAATGGAAGATGATGTTGTAACACGACTTAAGGGGGATGAAGGTAAATAATGGCTCCAAAACAAGGCGATCTGATCATGCTCGATGTTCCATGTTATGAACGTGACCAGCAAGCGCGCCAAGCATTAGTTGTACTCTCGAACACTAGTTACAATCGTCTGACTGGTTTTGTTTCAGGAATGCTAGTAACAACGGCGGAACTTACCGATAAAATACTTTATCTACCCATCGTTGATAAGAAAAGTGGTCTTACTGGTGCGATCAATACGTGGCAATTATTTACGTATGATTATGCGGCAAGTCATGGCAAAGTGATCAGTAGTGTTGGCGCAGTCACTTTAAATAGTTTGAAACAGAAAGTGTTACAGATCTATAACACTTAGAACCACTTCTGGGTATTGCCATGCTGAGCTAGTTACAATTGTACGGAAAGGAATGTTTCGATGTTACTCAATTTATTTTTAGGGCATGCAGAAGAGCAGCGTGTTCAACTATATGATCGGTTATTTCGCGATTCAACCCATAATCTAACGGTTATTGCGCAGCGCCTAGGCTGGACTTATCAACAAGCGTACTATGTTTATAAGCAATTGCCGCCGGAATTTCAAGTTGGTAAGTCGCTTTCACCGGTACCAACGGAATTAACGGAACGCTTGGTGAAAAGTTCGCTTGCCTATCAGGCGTTATATAATGCATACGCTACTCATCTGCCGGTTTCTGATCTGATTCAGACGCTAAATTGTAGTGTACCCATATTACGGCGGCGTATGGTCAAGCTAAAGCACTATTTACAACGGCTGGATTTAAAGTATCAATTTAATGAAGTTCGCTTAGAGGGGGATGAACGGCAGATCCGTTTATTCTATTGGTATTTATTTGCGGCGGTCAGTGAAAAATTAACGCTTGATCGCGTACAACTAGGCGATCGAATATTGAAGACCCTATTAGGTCGTGACCTGCACAGTTGTGAGTTGCCAGTTGTTAACTTGCTGGTGATCTTCTTTCAACGCATAGACGAAGGAAAATTAATTAAACCCACGCCCCCACAAATTGATGATTGTAATATTCCTTTGTCATTGGTCAGTGCTTGCGCAAGTGAATTAAACGTCGACAGAATTCAAATGCGCGCTGAGCTAACTTGGTTACACTATATTTTAACGGTCTCGCCGTACGTACAAGTAAATGAAACGACCTTGCGACTAGCTGACGTACATTTAGCAGAAAATATTTATCGCGCATTCATTCATGGTGGCAATCCGCGACATGAATTATATCTAGCTGCGATCATCGCCTACTCACGGCATGAACAGTTACCATTGATCAGTGATGATGATGAAGTACAAGAAGCACAGTTGGATAAAGAAAAGGTCCACCGCGTGGTTGCGGCTAATTTGGACGCTTACGAGGTCAGTAATGTTGCCTTGATCACTGAAAATATTATTAACAGTCTGGCCCTTGATGCCGATCACACGCTACTTCAAGTCTATATCACACCGAAGCTACCTGTGGCGATCAAAGACCATATTATTATTTTCCTGAATAGTACGTTAAATCACCAGATCAATGTGGTTGAACGGCAGGAGGATGCTACTTTCTTAATTTTATTAAATCGTTGTTCAAGCACAGACCAACAAATTTATTACTGGTCGCTAGGGTTATCTCGCAAGCAGAATTTGCTGCAATTGTTAGTGTTGTTAAATCATTATTCGGCGACCGACTGAAATAAAGACGCTATTCCCAACAGTAACGGAAATAGCGTCTTTATTGTATTTAAATATTAGGTGTGGACTGATAACGTTCATTTAAAAATTCGGCTAGTGGTGTCTCAAATTTGGTGTAGGCCATAGCGTCAGCAAAATTACCAGTAAAGATCGCGGCGTCATTATTTGAAGCTAGTTTTAGTGGCCAAGCAGGGTCGAATAATAATTGTTGGCCAACGGCGACAAGCTCAGCGTCATGCAAAACATTAGTTACGTCAGTCCGGGTGCGTACGCCACCAACACCGATCAGCGGAATCTTACCTTGTAGTGCCTCATGGGCATAGGCCAGCAGCGAATGTGCTTGATAATCATCACCGCGTGCAACACGATCGTAACGATTTAACGATAAGTGCAGATAATCCAGCTTAGTTTCCCGCAATTTGGTCAGCAACCATAGGGTGTCGGCAAAACGAATGCCTGGGGTTTCAAATTCTTCAGGTGAAAAGCGATAACCAACGATAAATGGTTTAGTCGCGTATTTTTTAACGGCAGCGAAAACAGCATCCAAAACTTCAGCAATAAAAGTATAGCGTTTTTCGCGATCACCGCCGTAGTCATCGGTACGGCGATTAGAGTGCGGGGAAAAGAATTGCTGCAGTAAATAAGTGTTGGCACCATGTAGTTCGACGCCGTCAAAGCCAGCCTGGATCGCTCGGCGTGTTGCCGCGCCGAAAGCGGCGATCGTTGTATGGATTTCGGCAACGGTCATTGCCCGTGGTGTTTCGGCGTCTGGGCGTTCAGCCGCAACTGCACTGGCCGATACTGGCTGCACACCAGACAGGGTGGCCGCGTTCGTCATGCGCCCACCGTGAAAAATTTGGATGATCGCCTTAGCGCCTTGAGCTTTGATGGCACTGGCCAGCTGCGTTAGTTCGGGTAACATTTCATCGTCAGCGATACTGAGTTCGCCGGGCCAGCCTTTACCACCGGCCTCAACGTTGGCGGCGCCGGTGATCACGGCGCCTAAGCCCTTGGCCCGCTTGGCGTAATAATTAATTTCGTTTTGGGTAACGGTACCGTTGAAAAAACTTTGCCGAGTGGTCATCGGCGACATCAGTAGCCGATTTTTTAACGTACTTCCAGAGGGTAAAGTTAATGCCTGATCAAATGTATGCATAAAAAGGCCTCCACAAACTATTTTCTTACATAAAGTAAGCTTCTATTTTTAATGTACGCCAAACTAAAATTATTGTCAAACATTACCGCCAGTGATTTTTAATCGTGAAGCCGTAAATTTTTTAAACGTTTGATCAAGGCCGCTTCGTTAAAGAAACTCACTGGCTGTTGATCAAGTTGTTTTAGCGCGTAGCACTCGGCACCGGTCAAGGTAAAATCAAATAGGGTAATATTTTCCCGTAACCGTGTTGTGTGCGTTGTTTTAGGAATAATGATCAGTCCTTGTTGCAATTCCCACCTTAAAATAATTTGGGCCACTGTTTTGTGATATTTGACGGCCAATTTTTGGAGCAGTGGTTCGGCGGCCAATGTTTGTGTACCATGCGCAAGTGGAGCCCACGCTTCTAGTTGAACCTGAAATTCACGCGCCACTGTTTGCAGTTCGCGTTGTTGGTGCAGGGGATTGAATTGAATTTGATCGATCATCGGAGTGATGGTGCTATAAAGTGCCAAATTAGTTAATTGGCCGGCGGTAAAATTAGAAACACCGATAGCGCGAACTTTACCAGCCGCATAAAGTTCTTCTAGAGCCCGCCACGCGCCAAAAGTATCATTGTAAGGTTGATGGATCAAGTAAAGATCCAGATAATCCAACTGCAATTTATCAAGACTAGTTTGAAAGGCAGTCTTAGCAGCGGCGTATGTTGTATCTTGAATCCAGAGCTTAGAAGTAATAAATAGCTCTTCCCTTGGTAAACCGCTAGTCGCTAACGCCTGGCCAACACCGGTTTCGTTGTGATAGGAAGCAGCAGTATCAATACTGCGATAGCCAGCTTGTAAGGCGGCCAGCACAATTTGTTGAGTTGTGGTATTATTCCAGATCTGGCCAACACCGAAGCCGACTTGAGGCATTAGACACCCGTTATTAAGTGTGCTCACTTGCATCACCATGATCGCTTTCCTTTACTTGGTTAGGAGTGATATATCAGTTGCTTGACTAATAGTTGGGGAAGCACAGAGTTAATGATGCGGCTGGCTAATTTGTACCTACTATAACTAGATTAGATTTCGTCTCTAATATAGCATATCGTCAATAAAAAGGAGTACCTGCGGATCTTAAATTGGTGAAATAAAGTAGTTCAGAAGCACCTGCACTGCTGAACTATTTTTAGTCAGTTATGGATTGAAAAGATTCAAGGCTGAACGTTAGTTACCAGTTTATAGCAAATTTAAATTTTGGCGAGCACTAAGGTAGGTAATCTGCTTTCATTAGAACGGCACTGGGGGGGTGGGCAAGGAGTGGACGTTAAAGCGTCTGTTTGGTGCAGACGATAGTCGCGGCCGGCGACACAGACGATTCGATCACTGGCTAGCCATTTTATAGTAACTATAGATGAAGGTTTCATTAAATCAAGGCTGGAGCCACTTGTCATTTAGAAATATTTATGGTCTGTTTAGGTAGTTAATATCAGTATTAAGACCGATAACCGAACATTAAATTAAAATTAGTTCTTGAATATTCTATTTTCTAGCACTATACTAGCTCCAACCTAGTTATTCGGGTATTAGCAGTAATAACCGAATGATAAAACTAAAATTAAACTAAATTAGCTTAAAAAGCGAATATTGGAGGAAGAAAAACGTGGCTAGCGAAAAAAACTTGATTGTGGGGCCAGATGAACCACTTAAAACGCATACGGCGGCCTTGCTAGGTTTACAGCATGTATTGGCGATGGATGTGTATGTACCACCCTTTATTATTGCCGGATTACTAGCGATGAGTATGGATGCTAAGATGGGGTTGATCCAGGCCACTTTTTTCGCAGCAGGAATCGGTACAATTCTACAGACTAAATTCTTCATGAAAATGCCGATGACACAAGGCCCTTCATTTGTACCGATCGGAGCGATCGCAGGGATCTATTTAGCTAACGGTGGGGGCCATAATGGTCTGGCCACCGTTTTCGGTTCGTTGTTAGTCGGAGCAGTGCTGGTGATCTTGTTTGGCCTGACTGGTTTCTTTCAAAAGATCATTCAGCGCTTAGTACCTTCCTTAGTTGGGGGGACGATCATTACGGTGGTTGGGTTATCCCTGATCCCATCCGCGTTGAATGACAATATTTTTCAAGCTAGTGGTAATTTAAATCAAAACGTTTTGTTAGGAGTGATCACAGCCACGATTTTAGTTGTCTGCGTGGCGATCAGTCTGCGTTTTCCGCGGTTAGAGCGGATCTTCAAAGTTAGTTCGATCATTATCGCCTTGTTAGGCGGCTCAATTATTGCTGCAGCAATGGGGCGCTTCTCCTTTAAAACCGTTGCGGATGCGCCGTGGTTCAGTTTACCGCATTTTGCCGTCACTAATTATGGCTTTCATTTTTCATTAACGGCGATTTTGACCATGGTGGTGATCTATGCCGTTCTATTAACGGAAACTTCAGGCACTTGGTTTGCAATGAGTGCCGTGTTGCATAAACCGTTAACTGATCGCCAATGGAACCGCGGGATCATCGGCGAAGGGATCAGCTGCTTGATCGCCGCTTTAGCTGGCGCAACACCGGTCACCGGTTATTCAACCAATGCTGGTGTGGTGTCGATCACCGGAGTTGCTAGTAAAAAAGCGTTCATTGCCGCTGGTGCTTGGTTTATTGGTTTTAGTTTTATTGGTAAGTTAGCGGCCTTTCTGGCGGCTATTCCTGCCGCAGTGATCGGAGGTGTGTTCGCCATCATTTGTTCAACGATCATGCTAAGTGGTTTACAGGTTATTCGGCAGCAGGAATTTGCGGAACGTGATCTGTATATTCTCGGTATTCCGATTATAATGACCTTGGCGCTGATTTTGATCCCTAGCCAATTGACTAAGGAAGCGCCACAATTAGTTCAATATTTATTGAGCTCGCCGATTGCAGTTAGTGCGTTGTTGGCGATCGTGTTGAACCAGGTGTTACCCCAAAAAGTGAGAACTGAAACACCAGTGGCAGTTAAGGAGTAACGAAAAAAAGCAATTGTGCCGAAGCTAAGTGAACTGAACCCCATAAATTGGAGTAAATTTTAAGCAACTAACTGGTCGGAAAGATTTCGGTATTGAACCGGAGTTTTTCCGGCCAGTTTTGTTCTAATTCTTTTATTATTATAG
>NZ_BJDN01000042.1 GCF_005405165.1 Loigolactobacillus binensis | reverse complement strand
CGGGTTTTGCCAATAAAAATCACCTCACCAATTATTTGATGAGGTAATCATAACTTGGATTTAGTTAGTTTGATAGTCGGTCAGTTATTTGGTGCTTACAGCGGTTCAGTGGTTCGCGTAACAACGTGTAACAATCGGATCATTGTCCAAGCACATAGCTAGGTTTTAAAGGATCATGATCCAACCACATATACACATGCAGAGGCAATATACAGTCGTCGTGCTTACCGCAAGTTAGGCACACATGATTTGTTAGACTATATTTTGGGCACCCCATGTTATCCATATTCCGTGTGTTTAGGCGCACTTATTTGGCTTAACATTAAACAGATCCATCACGGCCATGGGGTAAAGTATGTGGCAACAATTGGCTTTCGTGTTCTTTAGCCAGCGGCCAAATAAATTATGGTATTAAAAAAACGTTGCCTCGTCAGACAACGCTTTTTGTATCATTTAGTTTAAATTATTTATTGCTTAATTTAGCAGCAGCAGCTTCGTCGACAATGACGGTAACATTGTCTTTCTTTTGTAAAATACTAGCTGGGCAATCTGGTGTAACTGGTCCTTCGATCAGGCCTTTAACTGCATCAGCCTTTTCAGTGCCCCAGGCCATTAAGATAATGTTGTGAGACTTCATGATTGAACCAATACCCATTGAATAAGCAAATTTAGGTACATCTTCTTCATGTTCAAAGTTACGTGAGTTAGCTTCAATAGTAGATTCAGTCAAAGCAACTTTACGAGTTTGGGCATCAATTGGTGAACCAGGTTCATTGAAGCCAATATGACCATTACGACCTAAACCTAAAACTTGTAAATCAATTGGGTTGTCAGCGATTACTTTGTTATAACGTGCTGTTTCTGCGTCAGCATCTTTAGCTAAACCGTTAGGAACGTAACTTTTAGCAAAAGGTTTAGCATCAAATAAATGCTTTGCCATAAAGTAATGATAGCTTTGATCGTCTTCTGGTGCTAAACCAACGTATTCGTCCAAGTTAACGGAAGTCATTTTAGTGAAGTCAACATCGCTGGCAATTAAGTCCTTATACATGGTTTCTGGTGTACTACCAGTTGCTAAGCCTAATACCTTAGCACCATTTTTAACGGCATTGATTACCATATCTGCTGCTTTACGGCCGCCTTCAACTTGATCTTTAACAATAATTACGTTCATTACGTTAGAACCCCTTTTCATCAATTATCTTACCTTTATTGGTATAGTCCAATTATAAATCGGATTGAAAAATAGTCAAGACTTTTGCTTGGTTTTTCTAAACTAAAATATAGTAGGTTTAGAAATGGCACACTTTTCTGTGCCAAAGTTCTGGTTGCCGTTATCCCTGTAAGCGCTACAATGAATTTATAGAAAAAAGAGAGGAGCGTTTTAAGCTATGGAAGCGACAGCAAATAGTTCCAAAAAGAAAACTTCACTTAAAACGAGAGTCCAACGTTTAGGCAGTGCATTATCGAATATGGTACTGCCAAACATCGGGGCATTTATTGCCTGGGGACTTATGACAGCTTTATTTATTCCAACCGGTTGGTTACCTAATGCGGATTTAGCCAAAATAGGAACACCGATGGTTACTTATTTATTGCCATTATTAATTGCGTATTCCGGTGGTAAAGCCGTTGCGGGCCATCGTGGCGGTGTTGTTGGTGCAATTGCAACAATGGGGGTCATTGTTGGTGCTAATATTCCAATGTTTATTGGTGCGATGGCCTTAGGTCCTTTAGGGGGCTGGTGTATTAAGAAGTGGGACGATCACGTTCAACCACACATTCGTCAAGGCTTTGAAATGTTAGTTAATAATTTCTCAGCCGGTATTATTGGCATGATCTTAGCTATTATCGGTTTTTATGCGATCGGCCCAGTGGTATCAACGGTCAGCGGTTGGTTAGCAACTGGTGTTGACTATATTATTTCAATTCATTTAATTCCATTGGCTAACGTCTTTATCGAACCAGCCAAAATTTTATTTTTGAATAATGCAATCAATCAAGGTATTTTGACGCCATTAGGAATTCAAGCAGCTGCCAAAGCTGGTAAATCAATCCTGTTCTTATTGGAACCAGATCCAGGTCCAGGCCTTGGTGTATTGTTAGCCTTCGCCTTGTTTGGTAAAGGTAATGCTAAATCATCTGCACCAGGTGCAATTATTATTCAGTTCTTAGGTGGGATTCATGAAATTTACTTCCCATATATTTTAATGAAACCGATGTTATTCTTGTCTGTTATCGCTGGTGGTGTTACTGGTACGTTTACATTTAACATGTTAGGTGCTGGTTTAAAGGCTTCACCATCACCAGGTTCAATTATTTCTATCTTATTGATGACACCAAAAGGCTTAGGTAACTTTGCCAGTGTCTTGCTTGGGGTTACTGCCGCAACGGTTGTTTCGTTCTTAGTCTCAATGGTTATCCTACGGCGGGATAAAACACCAGAGGTTAGTCTAGAAGATAGTCAAGCACAGTTGCAATCAATGAAGAGTAGTGCAAAGGGTACTGATACTAAAGATGCCAAAGCAATTATGGCTGGTGGTACAGTTAATAAGATCATCTTTGCTTGTGATGCCGGAATGGGTTCATCCGCAATGGGTGCCTCTATTCTACGGGATAAGGTGAAGAAGGCCGGTTTAAACCAATCAGTTACTAATACTGCTATCAGTAATTTGAAAGACGAACCTGGTTTGTTAGTAGTTACGCAGGAAGAATTAGCTGATCGGGCCTTGAAACAAACGCCGAATGCCGTGCATGTTGCGGTTGAGAACTTCTTAAATAGTCCCAAGTATGATGAAATCATCACTAGTTTGAAGACTAAAGATGTCACTTCGACTGATGAAGCGGTTGTGCCAAGTACGCAAGCTGCTCCAGCAGGGGATAGCGACTATGCTGTTGATTTCAGCCAAGTTCAAGAAGTTAACTTTGTACATCATGATCAGAATGTTGGTTCAGCAACGATGGCGATGGCAACTTTCCGTAGTGCTTTACGTAAAGCCAATAAGGAAATTCCAGTTAAAAACGTCGCTGTCAATGAATTAAACGATCAAGCACAAGTTTTGGTTTTAGCTAGCAAAGAAACGGCTAAGCGGATCAAGAGTCAATTTGGTAATTTACAAATTATTGTGGTTGCAAACCTGTTAGATGACGCAGAGTATGCTAAAATTATCTCGAAATTAAAATAAGCGCGTTCAAAAGCGGTGGACTATAAGCCGCTTTTAAACGTTGCCAGAAGGGTTGGTTAATGGTGTATTTTTCCAATCGTGAAGCAGAGATAATTTTCTTATTACTACGGCAGGATACAGGTTTGACCCGAGAGGATCTATCCAAAAATTTAAATGTTAGTCGGCGAACGATCTACCGTGAACTATCTAGTTTGGAGTCCACGTTGGCGCGGGTGCAGATTCAGTTGCTTAAGCAGCAAAATCGTTATCGATTAGTTGGTGAACCAGCGGCTTTGAAAAAATTAAAGCAGCAGATCACCACTGCAGAGCATCCGGAATATTTTGATGTTCATCGGCGACAAAGTGCAGAAACATGCCGTTTACTATTGCGGGATCAAGTAATTACTATGAAACAGCTGGCCGATGAGTTTGGTGTGAGTGTGCCCACGATTTCTCAGGATCTAACGGCAATTGAAACAATTTTAACCGATTATCGACTTCAATTAGCACGTAAGAAAGCGCAAGGGGTGCAGGTAACTGGCAAGGAAAGTAATCTGCGCCGGGTCCTAAGCGGGGTACTGAATAGTGAAATTAACGAGTATGAGTTTTTTGAGTATTTGGAACAACGGCATTTATCAGTGACGGAAACCGAGTACAGTTCTCGCTACTTCATCAAATTATTGGAGCCGACTTTGTTGGCTACCAGCTATCAGGCCATCAAAAAATATCAGCGGCAATCATTAAGCCAATTTTCTGACAGTCAACTGCAGCAATTGATCATTGTGTTGACGATCTCAGCAATGCGCATCGCGGCTAAACAGACGTTAAATGAGTTAAAGCACGTTGATAAAAATGAATTATTTAAATATCAACAGGTGGCGATTGATATTTTTAATCAATTTCCGGCGTCGATTCGTGATCACGTTAATTTGTTGGAGTTGGAGTTTTTAGCTTTACAGATTCAAGGGATGAGCTTTGCACTACCTAAGAACGTATTATTGGAGAACTACGATTTGGCATTATCGTACCAAATTCGTGAATTAGTTCAGAATGTTTCCACTGCTTTTAAGTGGGAATTCCGGCAGGATGATCAGCTATTTACTGATTTGATGGCGCATTTAGCGGCTGCATTAAAACGATCGCATTCACAATTACCGGAGTTGAACAACCCAGTATTACAGCGAATCAAAACCGAATACGCACAACTATACAAAATTGTGGCGCGGGCTTTGAAAACTGTTTTCCCACAAACCGAATTTATTGACAGTGAGGTGGCGTACGTGGTGATTCATTTTGCATCTTCCTACGAAAAACGCGTCAAACGCTCTAGCCTATCTGCGCTGGTGGTTTGTGCTAACGGAATCGGAACTGCTAAGATTTTGGAAACACGGTTGCGCAAAAATATTCCTGAACTAACTAAAATCCACGTTTCGCGAGTAGCTGATCTTAATCATTTGGATCCCAATCAATATGACATTGTGTTATCGACGATCGTATTACCGGGGTTCCCACTGAATTATAAAATGATCAGCCCACTATTGCTAGAAAGTGAGATCAAAGAAATTAGTGAGTATTTACAAACGTACTATGGCAAGGTAGAACCTAAGTCAACGGTGGCGCAACCGCAGTTGAATGAGCGAGCGCAAGATTTTAAATCGGCGTATGAAGTGATGAAAACGGCTAATGACATTTTGGAGCGAATCACGGTACAAAAAATTGTTAACACAGATCAGGATCTACTGGCTACATTAGGGCAGATCACAACTAGTTTGAGCGGGGTAATCTTAACCGAGCCACAACGGATCGCCGATAAGTTGCTGAAACGAATGCAGCAGGCGCCAGTGGGCATTCCGGATTCACCATTGGCTTTGATCCACACAACGGATCACAGTATTAAACGGCCGTTTTTCTCGATTTATGATTTAAGCACGCCGTTAACGATCACCGCAATGGATGGTCAAACCATTGCTTTGACTCGAGTGCTCTTAATGCTCGGACCAGAAAAAATGACTTTTGCAGAAAATAGTTTGATGGGCAAAATTAGCGGTTCAATCATCGAAAGTGATTTGAACTTGGCTATTTATAAAACTGGTAGTCAGCAGATCGTTTATCAGCTGGTCAGCAGTTTGTTCTTAGACGAAATTAAGTATCTCAACCAACAATCGATAGAAAAGGGTGACCTTGAGTGAAGGGATTAGACGAAAAGCTGATCAGCATCAATCAATCAGTGAAAACCAAGGAAGATGCCATTCGCATGGCTGGTCAATTATTAGTTGACAATGGAAACGTTGACGCACCGTACATTGAATCAATGTTGGCGCGTAACCGGGATGTATCCGTATATATGGGTAATTTCATCGCCATTCCCCACGGTACCGAAGACGGCAAACAATACATCAAGGAAACAGGCATTTCAATTGTCCAGTTACCTTGGGGAGTTGACTTTGCTGACGATCCAGCAGATGAAAAATTAGTCACTGTAGTCTTCGGTATCGCTGGCCTAAACGGTGAACATCTACAATTATTGTCACAGATTGCATTATTCTGCAGTGACATTCATAATGTAGAGAAGTTAGCTGATGCACAATCAGCGGCTGAAATTATAGACTTATTGAAAGAGGTTGAGTAGTGTGAAGGCAGTACATTTTGGTGCAGGTAATATTGGTCGTGGCTTTATTGGGGAAACTTTAGCTGCAAATGGATTTAGTATTGATTTTGTTGATGTTAATAGCACAATTATCAATGCTTTGAATCAACGGCATGAATATGATATTGAATTGGCAGCTGCGGGCCATGAAAAAATTCATGTTGCTAATGTTGATGGTTTAAACAATAAGGATCATCCAGAAGCAGTTGTTGCTGCGATCGAAAAGACTGATTTGGTAACGACCGCCATTGGGCCTAAGATCTTACCTTTCATCGCACCATTGATTGCTGATGGTATCAAGGCACGGGCCAAGGCTAATGACGAAACTAAATTAGATGTGATTGCTTGCGAAAATATGATCGGTGGTAGTCAATTCTTAAAAACTGAAGTTTACAAACATTTAGCCGGTGCTGACAAAGATTATGCCGACAGCTACGTTGGTTTTCCTAATGCGGCCGTTGACCGAATCGTGCCATTACAACATCACGAAGATCCTTTGGCGGTTTCTGTTGAACCTTTTAAAGAATGGGTAGTCGACGAATCACAAATGGCCCGTCCAGAAATCAAGTTAGATACAGTTGTTTATGTACCTGATTTGGAACCATATATTGAACGGAAATTATTCTCCGTTAACACAGGTCATGCAACTGTTGCCTACACTGGCAAATACAAAGGTGATACTACTATTGGTGAAGCGATTGCGGATCCAGAAATCTTCAAGCAATTGCAAGGTGCCTTAGCAGAAACACGCGACTTGTTAAGCCATAAATGGGACTTTACCGTTGAAGAATTAAAGGCTTATCAAGATAAGGTTGCGGCGCGTTTCCAAAACACTTATATTTCCGATGATATTTCTCGTGTTGCTCGGACACCAATTCGTAAATTAGGTTTTGACGAACGTTTCATTCGCCCGATTCGCGAATTAAAAGCGCGCAACTTAAACTATGATGTCTTGTTGGATACTGTTGGCATGATCTTCACTTATGATGAACCAAAAGATGAAGAAAGTGTTAAGTTACAACAACTATTAAAAGACAATGACCTTACAACGGTGATCAAACAAGTGACTAAATTGACTGATGATGATTTGATCGCGGCTATTGCTAAAAGCTATCAAGCTAAATTAGCCGCTAAATAAAGCGGCTGTTTCTGAGAATTGTCCTGAAAAGGGCAATTCTTTTTTTATGCGCCGATTTTAAAGAAAAATCAAGATTAATTTGCTACACTAAGAACAGTTATGTCCGTATAATTAGTAGTTATAAATAACAGCCTAAATTTAGGAGGCCCAGGTCATGAAGATTTTAGTCGTTGATGATGATAAAGATATCGTTGAGTTATTAAGTATTTATATTCAAAATGAAGGGTATACCCCGCTTAAAGCTTATGATGGTAAAGAAGCGCTAACTAAGTTAGCCACTAATCCAGATACTGCGTTGATGATCTTAGACATTATGATGCCGACGATGGATGGGATGGAAGTTGTCCGCGAAGTTCGTAAAGATTCACAGATTCCGATTTTAATGTTATCAGCTAAAACTGCCGATATGGATAAAATCCAAGGTTTGATCAGTGGGGCCGATGATTATGTTTCTAAACCCTTTAACCCATTGGAGGTAATGGCCCGGGTCAAGTCGTTATTGCGTCGTAGTCAACAGCAAGTGACTAACGCAACACCAGATGTATTAGAAGTTGGCCCGTTGGAAATCAAAAAAGATTCCCATGAAGTCGTGACGCTAACCGGTCGGCAAATTCAATTAACGGCGTTGGAATTTGGTATTTTATATTTACTGGCCAGTCATCCGAACCGGGTCTTTTCTGCTGATGAAATCTTTGAGCGGGTTTGGCAACAAGAAAGTATTGTCTCCGCAAAAACTGTGATGGTCCATGTCAGTCATTTGCGAGATAAGATCGAAGAAGCCACTGATGGTGAAAAAGTGATCCAAACCGTTTGGGGCGTCGGCTATAAAGTCGAAGCGCATTAGGTTTGCTAGTGGAGGCGGAACGAAAATTGAAATTAACCGGCCGGGAGAAAAGCGCTTTATTCATTGAAGGCGTGGTGACGGTGATTTTACTATTACTGTTAAATTTATCGGTGATCGTGATTTTAAATCAAGCTATTCAAAATAATCAGGCTCTAAACGATGGTATTTTTCAGATTAAAAATGCCATTGCAATTGGGCCGAATGGCTTTCATTTGATGAGTTGGCAAAATATTTTCACGTTTTTTATGCTGCTTTTTGATACAGCGGTGGTGTACTGGCGGTTAATTCGCCGCTATCATCAAATGCAGCTCAGTCATGTTATTGCCGAATTACATTACATTGCGGATGGTCATTTTGAACACCGAATTCCGTTTAAATTAAGCGGTGATCTCCAGCGGGTGATTTTGAGTATCAATGCACTAGTGGATTCTACAGTGCAATCAATGGCTGAAGAGCGTAAAATCGAAAATTCTAAAGATGAATTGATCACTAATGTTAGTCACGATATTCGAACGCCGTTGACCTCGATCATTGGTTATCTAGGCTTGATCGAGGAAAATCAATATAAAAGTAATAAGCAATTATTGCAATACGCCCATATTGCCTTTGATAAGGCCAAGCAAATGCAAAGCCTAGTTGAAGATTTATTTGAGTACACGAAGGTTAGACAAACGACGACGCCTTTGACAATTTCGCAATTAGATATGGGACAAATGTTGGAACAGATTGCGGCTAGTTTCGAACTTGAGGCGCACAAGAAAAATATGCAGATCAGTGTTGATTATCGACCGAACCCCTTGATTATGTCCGCGGATGCGGAGAAGTTAAGTCGGGTTTTCAATAATTTGATCAGCAATGCTTTAAAATATGGAACTGGTGGTCACCATATTTATTTATCGGCGATCGCGCACGGTCAGGAAGTGGTTATCAAAGTTGCTAATGATGGTAAGCCGATTCCGCACAATGCTTTGACACAACTATTTGATCGTTTTTATCGAGTTGAAGAATCACGCTCAACAGCAACAGGTGGTACGGGTCTAGGTTTGGCCATTGCCCAAAGTATTGTTTCGCTGCATGATGGGGAAATCTATGCTACTTCGGAGCAGCATTTAACTAGTTTTGTAATTCGCTTGCCTTTGCAACATGGCGAAAAATTACCAGCACGAACCACTAAGTAAGGTGGTTTGTTATAGGCTGATAATGGTGTCCATATAATTGGTATTTGTGTTGAAGTAGAGGAGAAATTATGTTTAAGAAAGTTATGATCCGGGTTACGTTAATTTTTGGTTTATTATTGGGCAGCACAGCGCCAACTTTAGCCGCAACCACTGTGGACGCTAAGGCAGGCTTGGCGGTGGATGCTCAAAGTGGCCAAATTTTATTCGATCAAAATGGCAGTAAAGTCCTACCGATCGGCTCGATGACTAAGTTATTAACGGTTTATTTGACCTTAAATGCGATCAAACAAGGTAAAATCAGCTGGGATACACAGGTACCGGTCAGTTCATTAGCTTATAAATTGACTAAGAACACGGAATTAACTAATGTACCGCTAACGGAAAATAGTAAATACTCAGTGCGTGATTTATATGATGCGGCGTTGGTCCAGTCGGCTAATTCGGCGGCAATGCTTTTAGGTGACGCTTTTGCGGGTTCACAAACTGCGGCAGTTAAGCAGATGCGTGCGCAATTACAAAAGTGGGGCATTAATGATGCGCAGATTGTTAATCTAAGTGGACTGAATAATAGTTACTTGGATGGGGATATTTATCCGGGCTCGACAAAAACGGATGAAAACAAAATGTCAGCTCAAGATATGGCACTTGTTGCCCAACATTTACTAAAAGCCTTTCCTGAAGTTCTGAATACCACCAAACAAACAAGTATGGCGTTTGCTAAGGGGACTAGTTCGGCCACTACGCTAAAAACTTGGAATTATATGTTGCCAGGTCAAGCTGCTGCGGATACTAATTTGGCCGTTGATGGTTTAAAAACGGGAACCACTGATTTGGCTGGTGCTTGCTTTACTGGTACGGTTAAAAAAGATGGGCGGCGAATTATTACGGTGGTTATGCACGCCAATCAAAATGATACCAATGCTAATGCGCGTTTTATTGAAACGGCAAAAATTATGAATTCGGTTTATAACACCCAAAGCTATCAAACTTTGGCTAAAGGAACCGCGCCAAGCAATCAGGCGCGATTGCCGGTGAAATTGGGTACACAGACGAATACGTCGGTTGGTTTAGCTGCTACTGTTGGTTTCTGGTTACCGAAAACACAACACGCAAAATTAAATTATAAGGTGACAACTAAAACGCCGTTAAGTGCGCCAGTTACTGCTGGTCAAAAAGTTGGGACTGCGCGGCTTAAAACGGCGGTCGCTTTACGTTATTTGCCAGGCCAAACACCAAAGGCTGTTGAGATAACAGCACAAAAGTCGATCAGTAAATTAGCTGGTTTTGCGTTGTTCAAGGCACAAATAGCAGATTTCTTTTAAACAAAGCAAGTCAAACTGACAACTATGATGTTGCCAGTTTTTTTATCATTACCTTTTGGTGCTGCAGGCGTGGGTATCTCTAACTAAACATTTTCCAAATAATTGCGGCGTCGGCCTCTAGTATGATTAGCCATTGCATGCTACACTGAAAGGCGATGATACTGTTAGGCTTTATCGCTTTTGTGCTATAATTAAGGGATAAATTTTGTGAATAGCAGTGGCCAACTAGTTCCTCGCACTTAGTGGTTGAGCTAGGTTACAGTCACTGTTTAACCAAACTTAAAATGAAAAACGTAAGAAAGAGGCAGTTAATCGTATGCAGTTACAATTTGCCGAAATAACTAACTTACTGAAAGAACACCAACTATTACTTAAGGCGGTGATCCCGGATACAATTACGCCGGCTGTAAGCGCAATTGCTTATGATTCACGCAAATGTAGTGCGGAATCACTTTTTTTCTGTAAAGGAGCCTTTAAGCCAGAATACCTGACGGCGGCACGTCAAAATGGCGCCAGCGCCTATATGGCTGAACAAGAATTTACTGAAGGTGCTGGGCTAGCGGCTTTTATTGTCACCAATATTCAAAAGGCAATGGCTTTGATCAGTGCAGCTTATTTTGATTTTCCGCAAAATAAATTATTTATTATTGCGTATACCGGAACCAAAGGTAAAACCACGTCAAGTTATTTTACGCATAATATTTTAAAAACGGCCACTAATAATCAAACGGCATTGTTCTCAACAATTGATCGAATTGTTGGCCCAAAACCTGAACAAGAATTCAAATCACATTTGACGACACCGGAATCATTGGATCTGTTTCACGATATGCGCACGGCTGTTGATTCAGGGATGACGCATTTAGTGATGGAAGTTTCGTCGCAAGCTTATAAAAAGAATCGTGTTTACGGGCTTCATTTTGATGTTGGGGTTTTTTTAAATATCACACCGGATCATATTGGCCCGACAGAGCACCCGAACTTTGCCGATTACTTACATTGTAAATTACAATTATTAGTCAATTCACGGATCTGTGTGCTCAATGCCGAAACGGATCACTTAAATGAAGTTTATCAGGCTGCACAAACGACTAGTCAGCCGGAGGATATTTACTTGTTTGCTAAACAAGATTTCCAACCAAGTCGCGCTTTACCGCCGATTGATTTTCGGTATCAGAGCGAAGAAGCGGATTTAATGGCTAGTCAGTTTACACTGTACGCCAAAACGGATAAGGCCCGGGCCTTAAGTGCAAATGGCCAATACAAACTTAGTCTGCCAGGAAACTTTAATGAAAGTAATGCTGTGGCGGCTGCGATCACTGCTAGTCTGGCCGACGCGCCGACTACAGCGATCCAAACGGGTTTGGCGATGGCCTATGTGCCAGGGCGGATGGAGTCGTTACAAACGACGGCCCATGGCACCATTTATGCTGACTATGCGCATAATTATGCGAGTATGAAGGCGCTACTTAGTTTTCTTGAAGGGCAGCAGCCAAACGCCAAGGTTATCGTAGTTGTTGGTAGTCCGGGTAATAAAGGTGTTTCGCGGCGTGCTGGTTTCGGTAAAGTTTTGACCGAATATGCTGACGTGGCGTTTTTGACCGCCGATGATCCTGGATTTGAAGATCCCTTAAAAATTGCTCAAGAAATCGATGCACATATTGACCACAGCAAAGTTAAGGTTACGATTGAAGTAGACCGCAAAAAGGCGATCACCGCAGCAATTACCGCTAGTACCGTTAATGATATTGTGGTATTAGCTGGTAAGGGTGATGATGCCTTTCAAAAGGTCAATGGGGTAGATACACCGTATCCAACTGATATGGTCATTGCCAAAGAAATAGTGAGAGGATTGCAAGCATAATGGATAGTGAGATGGATTTTATTCCCGTACTTTTAGGGAGCGACATCAACGTTTACGGGATGGCACGGGCTTTTTATGAACGTTATGGTATTAAATCGACCGCATACGCTAGTATACAATTCGCACCAACCAAGTACAGCAAAATCGTTAATGTTGAAACTTTTCCTGGCTTTAATGAAGATCCAGGTTTTATTGAAAACATGACCAAAATTGCTAAACGGTACGAAAATATCAATAAAAAGGCCGTTTTGATCGCCTGTGGTGACGGTTATGTGGAACTTGTTTCTAAACACAAGGCTTTTTTGGAGAAAACTTTTGTAGTTCCTTACGTTGATTATGATCTAGTGGAAAAATTGATCAGCAAAGAGGCTTTTTATGAAATGGCTGATCGCTATGATTTACCGCACCCACTGACTCAGATCATCAGTAAGGCTGATTATGAAAAGGGCGTTGCTAAAATCAAGGTTCCCTATGAATATCCAGTGGCCCTAAAACCGTCTAATGCAGTTGAATGGTTAGATATTCAATTTGCTGGTCGTAAAAAGGCATTTCGCATCAAAGACCGGGCCGAATTTGACGATATCGTTAGTAAAATTTATGATCATGGTTATACCGCTGATCTGATTTTACAGGACTTTATTCCTGGCGATGATAGCAATATGCGCACATTGAATTGCTACGTTGATCAATATCATCACGTTAAGCTGATGTGTTTAGGCCATCCACTTTTAGAAGATCCTACACCAGCAGATATTGGTAATTATGTGGCCATTTTGCCAGAATACAATCAGGCGGTTTATGATCAGATCCAGCACTTTTTGGAAGCCATTAATTTTACTGGTTTTTGTAATTTTGATATGAAGTATGATCGGCGGGATAAAACTTTTAAATTATTTGAAATTAATTTACGTCAAGGGCGTAGTAGCTTCTTTGTCACTTTAAATGGTTATAATTTGGCCGAATATGTGGTGGAAGATCGGGTGACTGGTGCGCTGAAGGACAAGCCAACGGTTTACGCTAATCAAAATGAAGGCCAACAGAAGTTATGGCTCGGTGTGCCAGTTAAAGTCTTTAAGCAGTATGCACGTGATAACGCGGATAAAAAGCGAGCCTTGGCTTTACTAGCTGCTAAGCGCTATGGCACGACGGTTTTCTTTAAGCAAGATATGAGCCCTAAACGTTATGTGTTGCAAAAATATGCTTTCTATCTTTATAACGGCCGCTTCAAGAATTACTTTAAGGAAAATAAGGGGGACATGTAATGCGTCACTTCTTTTCAGTTTTAGGTGGCATGGGGACAATGGCCACCGAAAGTTATATCCGGATTTTAAATCAGCGAACCCCAGCGAAAAATGATCAGGATTATTTGAATTATATTTTAGTCAATCACGCCACAGTGCCTGATCGCACGACTTATCTATTGGATCACAACCAGCCTAATTTTTTGCCTGATTTGTTAGAAGACGTTAAACAGCAGAATTTATTAAAGCCTGATTTTATGGTGATGGTCTGCAATACCGCACATTATTTCTATGATGAATTAGCCGCGGCCAGTGATGTACCGTTCTTAAATATGCCGGAAGAAACGGTTAAGGCGCTGCAAAAGCGGTATCCGCAGGCTAAAAGAATTGGGTTAGCCGCGACGGCTGGGACGATCAGTAGTCAGGTTTACCATAAATATATTGCTGCAGCTGGATTGACCGAAGTAGATCCTACGCCAGCAATTCAAGAAAAAATTAATCGGCTGATTTATCAATCGATCAAAGAAGAGCGCGGTGCAGTTGATGCGCCACTTTACCACGAGATCTTAGCCGATATGCTGCATGATTTACACGTTGATGTAATCATTCTTGGTTGTACAGAATTATCCTTAGCCCAGGAAAAGGCACCTAATCATGATTATCCAGTTGCTGACTCACAGTCGATCATTGCTGATCGGAGTTTAGCGTTAGCACTAAAATTACGTCAAGCCTAAATAAAAGCCCTGCAGATCAATTTCTGCAAGGCTTTTATTAATGCAAAAAACTAAATTTACGGCTGTTAAGGGTAAGCACCCAATAACAGACCGACTATAAATAGCGTATCGGCCGCGGTATGATAGCCTCATCATAAGAAATGGTGAGGTGTTTTTATGCTCAATAAACC
>NZ_BJDN01000041.1 GCF_005405165.1 Loigolactobacillus binensis | reverse complement strand
CCTTGAATTAATTCAAATACAGCCTTAATTTTTGTTTCTTTTGAAAACATGATAAAACCCCCAGATTTGGATTTCTCCAATTCTGGGGGTTCAGTTCAAATAGTGGTTCCACCTAATTCTTTTTTTATTTTGGCTGTGGTATGCTGAAAATAATTAATTTGAGAGAAAGAAGCGAATTTTTTGATTAATCTGATTGCAACGGCAGCTTCGCGGGAACAAGCAAGCCAACTGTTAGCTGCAGGCGTAGATACTTTATATATTGGGGAAGATTTTTTTGGTTTGCGTTTACCCCACAGTTTTGAACGCACTGAGTTGGCGCCAATAGTTAGTCTCGCACACCAGGCAGGCAAAAAAGTCACTGTGGCAGTCAATGCTTTAATGCATAATGAGCGGATCAGCAAGGTAGAGGCTTATTTACAATTTTTGACTGATTTAAAAGTTGACCAAATCACGGTAGGCGATCCGGGTGTGGTTTATTTATTGCAGCAGGCTAAGCTACCTTTAAAGTACATTTATGATAGTGAGGTACTGATGACCAGCTCGCGGCAAATAAACTTTTGGGCGCGTCATGGTGCTAGTGGGGCAGTTATTGCCCGTGAGGTACCCTATGGTGAGTTAAAAGCATTAGCGTCAGAAATTAAAATTCCGGCTGAAGTACAAGTTTATGGTGCAACGTGTATTCATCAATCGGGTCGACCGTTGATACACAATTACTTTAGTTTTGTGCAGGAACATCAAGATCGGGCTGATCGGCAGCGAGGCTTATTTGTATCTGCTCCCCACAAGCCGACGACTCATTATTCAATCTATGAAGACATTAATGGGACTCATTTATTTGCAAACAATGACCTTAATTTAATGACTAAGTTGCCGCAGTTGCAAGCGTTAGAACTGATCAACTGGAAGTTGGATGGTCTATTTGCTGGGACTACAGAATTTGTGGCAATTGCCCGGTTATTTGTCCAAGCGAAGCAAGCATTAGTTGCTGGAAAGTGGACACCGGAATTAGCAACGGCCTTAAGTCAGCAAGTAGCGCAACTCCAGCCGACCAATCGCGGCTTAGACACTGGTTTTTACGATATTGATCCAAGTGAGGTACGATAAAATGCGTGTAATTACAGATAAACCTGAAGTTTTAGCACCAGCTGGAACCTTAGAAAAGTTAAAAGTGGCTATTGATTACGGTGCTGATGCCGTTTATATTGGCGGCGACGCTTATGGATTGCGTTCGCGTGCCGGTAATTTTTCATTTGACCAAATGCGTGAAGGCGTGGCCTACGCGCAGGCCCATCAGGCTAAGGTCTATGTTGCCGCTAACATTGTGGCTCATGAAGGCGATACTGTTGGTGCTGGTGAATTTTTCCGAACATTACGGGAAATTGGGATCAGTGCAGTGATCGTATCTGACCCTTCATTGATTGAAATTGCGATCACCGAGGCACCAGGCCTGCCCGTGCACTTGTCCACCCAAGCTTCGGCAACTAATTATGCGACTTTAAATTTTTGGCAAGCAGAAGGATTGGAACGCGTTGTTTTAGCCCGTGAAGTTGGCATTGCCGAAATTAAAGAAATGCGGCGGCACACAGATGTGCAGATCGAAGCCTTTATTCACGGTGCAATGTGTATCGGCTATTCTGGACGGTGCGTTTTGTCTAATCATATGTCAATGCGGGATGCTAATCGTGGTGGCTGTGCTCAAAATTGCCGTTGGAAATATGATTTGTTTGAAATGTCTGCTGGTGGGGAAAAGCAATCCCAACTTGAAAATGGGGAGGCCTTCTCCATGAGTGCTGTGGATATGGCGATGATCGAGCATATTCCCGATTTGGTAGAAGCAGGTGTTAATAGCTTCAAGATCGAAGGCCGGATGAAATCGATTCATTATGTCTCGACAGTGGCTAATGTTTATCGACAAGCGGTGGACAGTTATTGTGCCGACCCGGATCACTATGTATTAAAGCATGAATGGGTCGATGAATTGTGGAAGGTTGCCCAGCGAGAAATGTCCACTGGTTTTTATTATGGGACGCCAACGGCCGATGATGAATTATTTGGTAAACGGCGTAAACGGCCACAGTATGGTTTTGTTGGTGAAGTGTTGGCTTATGACGCTGCCCATCAAGTTGCTATTGTGCAACAACGGAACAATTTTGGGGTTGGCGATAAAATTGAATTTTATGGTCCCCACTTTACCCACACTGCGCAAATTGTTGAGCGGCTGTGGGATCAGGATAACGATATTTTATATCGAGCACCTGACGCGATGATGATCTGCAAATTGCCAGTTACTCAGCCGGTAAAAGCTGGTGATATGATTCGGAAGCAACGTTAATTGTTGGTAGTTGAATACCGATTCAGCGGTGAAATGAGAAAAAATCGGGTTTACGTTTTAGAGTAATGTTCAGAACAAGTCAGTAATTAGAATTTTTTGTCCCAGCTAGGTAGCTTTTATAGATACTGGGCTGGTTGACAAAATTAAAATAGTCGTGTAGTATAAGAAGTTGCTAAAAACTGTAGAATAGTCTAGCCTGCGATCTATTGTCCGTAGGCGGCATAAATAGAAAAACACAAAAGTAGTCGACAAATATCGCATGATAACGTCCTATTTTTGGTTTTTTTTTGCCGAAAAACGACTCAGATTAGCAAATGTAATTTTTATTTAATGTTTGTAACCTTAATGTCATATTACGTTAGACACTACAGAAACCACAGAAGGAGTGAACAATTTGGCAGGCCATTTAGTTAAATACGGTAAACACCGCACTCGTCGTAGTTATTCACGAATTAAGGAAGTTTTGGATCTTCCTAATTTGATCGAGATCCAAACGAATTCGTATAACTGGTTCTTGGACGAAGGCTTGAAAGAGATGTTCAACGATATCATGCCTATTGATGATTTCGCTGGCAATTTGTCTTTGGAATTTGTTGATTATGAATTATTAGAACCTAAGTATACGGTTGAAGAAGCACGTCAACATGATGCCAACTATTCGGCACCTTTGCATGTTACGTTGCGTTTGACTAACCATGAAACAGGCGAAATTAAATCACAGAACGTTTTCTTTGGTGATTTTCCGTTAATGACTGACCAAGGAACCTTTATTATCAATGGTGCCGAACGGGTCATCGTTTCCCAGTTAGTTCGTTCACCAGGGGTTTATTACAATAGTGAAGTCGATAAAAATGGGCGGACGATTTTCGGTACTACTGTTATCCCTAACCGCGGGGCTTGGTTAGAATTAGAAACCGACGCCAAGGATATCTCTTACGTCCGAATCGACCGGACACGGAAAATTCCAATGTCAGAATTGATTCGCGCATTAGGTTTTGGTTCTGATGACGATATTATCGGCATGTTAGGCAATAACGATAGTTTAATGTTGACGATGGAAAAAGATGTTCATAAGAACGCAGATGATTCACGTGTTGAAGAAGCCTTAAAAGATATCTACGAGCGACTACGCCCAGGTGAACCCAAAACTGCTGACAGTTCACGTAGCTTATTGAATGCACGCTTTTTTGATCCAAAACGTTATGATTTAGCTGCAGTTGGTCGTTATAAGATCAACAAAAAGTTATCCTTAAAGACACGTTTATTAAACCAAACTTTAGCGGAAACTTTAGCTGATCCTGATACTGGTGAGGTTATTGCGCAAAAGGGTGATGTGGTTGATCGCCAAGTGATGGAGAAACTCAGCCCTTATTTGGATCGCGATGATTTTATGACCACCACTTATACGCCGTCTGATGAAGGCGCAGTGACTGATCCTATGACGTTGCAATCGATCGACGTTGAATCAAAACGTAATCCAGAAAATGTAGTACCGATCATTGGTAATGGGCATATTGAATTAAGTTGGAAACATATTCGTCCCGCCGACATCATTGCTTCAATGAACTATTTCTTGAATTTACAAGAAGGTATCGGTTCAACTGATGACATCGATCACTTAGGTAACCGGCGCATTCGGTCGGTCGGTGAATTGTTGCAAAATCAATTCCGGATCGGTTTATCCCGAATGGAACGTGTGGTTCGTGAACGGATGTCGATTCAAGATACTAGTACGGTGACACCACAACAATTGATCAATATTCGGCCAGTTGTGGCCTCGATCAAAGAATTCTTCGGTTCTTCGCAGTTATCCCAGTTTATGGATCAGACCAACCCATTGGGCGAGTTAACGCATAAGCGTCGTCTATCTGCCTTAGGCCCTGGTGGTTTAACGCGTGATCGGGCTAGTTATGAAGTTCGGGATGTGCACTATACTCATTACGGTCGGATGTGCCCAATTGAAACCCCTGAAGGTCCTAACATTGGCTTGATCAATAGTTTGGCGAGTTACGCCGTTGTTAATAAATACGGTTTTATTGAAACACCATACCGTCGTGTCGATTGGCATACCCATAAAGTTACCGATAAAATCGACTATTTAACGGCTGATGAAGAAGATAACTATGTGGTTGCCCAGGCCAACTCATTATTAAATGAAGATGGTTCCTTTGTCGATGATACCGTTTTGGCTCGTCGTGAAGAAGATAACTTGGAAATCGCTGTGGATCGTGTCGATTACATGGACGTTTCGCCAAAACAGGTTGTTGCCGTCGCTACTGCCTGCATTCCTTTCTTGGAAAACGATGATTCTAACCGGGCCTTGATGGGTGCCAATATGCAGCGTCAGGCTGTTCCGTTGATCAATCCCCACGCGCCACTGGTTGGGACTGGTATGGAATATAAAGCAGCGCATGACTCAGGGACTGCTGTTGTTGCTAAACATGCTGGAACTGTTGAATACGTGGATGCAAAGCAAGTTCGCATTCGGCGTGAAGATGGTTCATTAGATAAGTATGATTTAATGAAGTACCGTCGTTCCAACTCAGGTAAGAGTTACAACCAACGGCCAATCGTTAAACTTGGTGATCATATTGACGTTAGTGAAATCTTAGCTGATGGTCCGGCTATGGAAAATGGGGAACTGGCCTTAGGTCAAAACCCAATTATTGCCTTCATGACTTGGAACATGTACAACTATGAAGATGCCATCGTCTTGTCCGAAAAGTTAGTTCGTGAAGATGCTTATACCTCAATTCATATTGAAGAGTATGAGTCAGAAGCACGTGATACTAAATTAGGACCGGAAGAAATTACCCGTGAAATTCCTAACGTCGGTGAAGACGCGTTGAAGGACCTTGATGAATTCGGGATCGTCCGCATTGGGGCTGAAGTTAAGGATGGCGACTTATTAGTCGGTAAAGTCACACCAAAAGGGGTCACAGAGCTTTCTGCGGAAGAACGCTTATTACACGCGATCTTTGGTGAAAAAGCACGTGAAGTCCGCGATACGTCATTGCGGGTACCTCATGGTGGCGGTGGGATCATTCAAGATGTTAAGATCTTCACTCGTGAAGCCGGCGACGAATTATCCCCTGGCGTTAACATGATGGTGCGGGTTTATATCGCCCAAAAACGTAAGATCCAAGTCGGCGATAAAATGGCCGGCCGGCATGGTAACAAAGGGACAGTTTCAATCGTTGTTCCTGAAGAAGACATGCCATTCTTACCAGATGGTACGCCAGTTGATATCTGCTTAAGCCCAATGGGTGTACCTTCCCGTATGAATATCGGTCAGGTGATCGAATTGCATTTAGGGATGGCCGCACGTAATTTAGGTATTCATGTGGCAACGCCTGTTTTTGATGGTGCGCAGGATCAAGATATCTGGGCAGCCGTTAAGGAAGCCGGCATGGATGACGACGCAAAGTCAGTCCTTTATGATGGGCGCACCGGTGAACCATTTGCTAACCGTGTTTCCGTTGGGGTGATGTACTACATGAAGTTAGCCCACATGGTTGACGATAAGATGCACGCCCGTTCGATCGGACCTTACTCATTAGTTACGCAACAACCATTAGGTGGTAAAGCCCAATTTGGTGGCCAGCGTTTCGGTGAAATGGAAGTTTGGGCCCTTGAAGCTTACGGTGCCGCTTATACCTTACAAGAAATTTTGACTTATAAGTCTGATGACGTGGTTGGTCGTGTTAAAACGTACGAAGCCATCGTCAAAGGTGAACCAATTCCTAAGCCAGGAGTTCCGGAATCATTCCGCGTGTTGGTCAAGGAATTACAATCACTAGGTCTAGATATGAAAGTCTTAGATGCTGACAAACAAGAAATTGAATTACGTGACATGGATGATGAAGACGATGAAGTCGTTAACGTTGATGCTTTAAGCAAATTCGCTAAAGAACAAGAAGCACAAAAGGCAAAGAAGGCTGCAGAAGAAGCAGCTAACGCTAGCGGCGACAGCGACAACAAATAGGAGGTCAGCTAAGTGATAGACGTCAATAAATTTGAGAGTATGCAGATCGGTTTAGCATCTCCCGATAAAATTCGTAGTTGGTCTTATGGCGAAGTTAAAAAACCAGAAACGATCAACTACCGGACACTAAAACCAGAGCGGGATGGGTTGTTCGATGAACGCATCTTCGGACCAACCAAAGACTGGGAATGTGCCTGCGGTAAATACAAACGGATCCGGTATAAGGGCATCGTTTGTGACCGTTGTGGGGTCGAAGTTACCCGCTCTAAAGTACGCCGTGAACGGATGGGTCACATTGAATTAGCTGCCCCTGTTTCACATATCTGGTACTTCAAAGGTATCCCTAGTCGGATGGGCTTAGTTTTAGACATGAGCCCACGTGCCTTAGAAGAAATTATTTACTTTGCATCATACGTTGTCATCGATCCTGGTGATACAGTTTTAGAAAAGAAACAATTGCTGACTGAACGTGAATATCGTGAAAAGTATGACCAATATGGCAAAGGGTTTAAAGCCGCAATGGGCGCCGAAGCCATCAAGGAATTACTGGATGATGTTGATCTTGATAAAGAAGTTGGCGAATTAAAGGAAGACTTAAAGACTGCCCAAGGCCAAAAGCGGACCCGTGCTGTTCGACGCTTGGACATCTTAGAAGCTTTCCGGCAATCTGGCAATGAACCAAGCTGGATGGTTATGGATGCGATTCCGGTTATCCCGCCTGATTTACGGCCAATGGTTCAATTGGAAGGGGGTCGCTTTGCGACTTCCGATTTGAACGACTTATACCGGCGGGTCATTAACCGGAATAACCGTTTGAAGCGTTTATTGGACTTAAATGCACCAAATATTATCGTGCAAAATGAAAAACGGATGTTACAAGAAGCCGTTGATGCGTTGATCGATAATGGTCGCCGTGGTCGGCCTGTAACTGGGCCTGGTAATCGGCCGTTGAAGTCCCTTTCCCATATGTTAAAGGGTAAACAAGGGCGTTTCCGGCAAAACTTATTAGGTAAACGTGTCGATTATTCTGGCCGTTCGGTTATTGATGTCGGCCCGACCTTGAAGTTCTATCAATGTGGATTGCCACGTGAAATGGCGTTGGAATTATTCAAGCCATTTGTGATGCGTGAATTGGTCAAACGTGAATTAGCTTCTAATATTAAGAACGCTAAACGTAAGATCGATCGCCGTGATGACGATATTTGGGACGTTTTAGAAGACGTGATCAAGGAACATCCAGTTCTGTTGAACCGTGCGCCTACATTGCATCGTTTGGGTATCCAAGCGTTTGAACCTGTCTTAGTTGATGGTAAATCTATTCGGTTGCACCCATTAGCTTGTGAAGCCTACAATGCCGATTTTGATGGTGATCAGATGGCGATCCATGTACCTTTATCTGATGAAGCGCAAGCAGAAGCTCGCTTGCTGATGTTAGCAGCGCACCATATCTTGGCACCTAAAGATGGTAAGCCGATTGCAACACCTTCACAGGACGTTGTATTAGGTAACTATTTCTTGACTTCAGAAGAAGCCGGCGTTGTTGGTGAAGGTATGATCTTCAAAGATGGCAACGAGGTATTGATGGCCTTACAAAACGGTTATGTGCAATTGCATACTCGGATCGGTTTAGCCGCTAACTCATTACCTAACAAGCCATTTACACCAGAGCAACGGCAAAAAGTCATGTTAACTTCCGTTGGTAAAGTCATGTTCAACGAGATCCTACCTAAGGATTTGGTTTACTTGAACGAACCGACAAACGGTAACTTGATGGAAGGAATCGATGATAAGTTTTTCGTTGAACCTGGTACTGATGTTAAAGCGTTGTTGGCTGATCGTGATTTGATCGCACCATTTGGTAAAGGTTTCTTGGCTGATATCATTGCTCAAGTCTTCAATGTTTACCGGGTAACGGAAACCTCTGAATTGCTTGACCGGATGAAGACGTTAGGTTACACCCAAGCAACTAATTCTGGGATCACAGTCGGTGTCGCCGATGTCAAAGATTTACCAGAAAAACCTGCTTTAGTGGCTGATGCGCATAAACAAGTCGCAACGATCACAAAACAGTTCCGGCGTGGTTTGATCACCGATGAAGAACGCTATCAACGTGTTATCGGCGTTTGGAACGGAGTTAAAGATCAGATCCAGAAACGACTAATGGACAATATGCCGGCGAATAACCCGATCTTTATGATGAGTGATTCCGGTGCCCGTGGTAACGTGTCTAACTTTACCCAGTTAGCCGGGATGCGTGGCTTGATGGCTGCACCAAATGGTCAGATCATGGAATTGCCAGTTATCTCTAACTTCCGTGAAGGCTTATCCGTCATGGAAATGTTTATCTCGACCCATGGTGCCCGTAAAGGGATGACCGATACGGCGTTGAAGACCGCTAACTCTGGTTACTTAACCCGTCGTTTGGTTGATGTGGCGCAGGACGTTATCATTCGTGAAGAAGACTGTGGCACTGACCGTGGTTTGGAAATTTCTGCGATCACAGAAGGTAACGAAGTCATTGAACCGTTCTACGATCGTTTATTAGGTCGTTACACAATGAAATCTGTTTTCAATCCAGAAACTGGAGAAGAAATTATTGCGAAGAACGTTATGATCGATGAAACAACCGCACAGCAAATTATTGATGCTGGTATCAAGACGGTTACGATTCGTTCGGTCTTCACTTGTAACACTGAACATGGTGTCTGCAAGTACTGTTATGGTCGTAACTTAGCAACTGGTGAAACGGTTGAAGTTGGTGAAGCAGTTGGGACGGTTGCTGCGCAATCAATCGGTGAACCTGGTACGCAGTTGACCATGCGGACCTTCCATACCGGTGGTGTTGCCGGTGGCGATATTACCCAAGGGTTGCCACGTGTGCAAGAAATTATGGAAGCACGTAACCCTAAAGGTTTAGCCACAATTACTGAAGTTACTGGTGAGATCACAGCAATCGATGAAAATCCGGCTGATCATACCAAGGAGATCACGGTCCAAGGTGAAACCGATACGCGGACTTATAGTGTACCGTTTACCGCGCGAGTTCGCGTTCAAGAAGGCGACTATATCCATCGTGGTGAAGCTTTAACTGGTGGGTCAATTGATCCGAAGCAGTTATTGCAAGTTCGTGATCGGCTTTCAACTGAAATCTACATGTTGCGTGAAATCCAACGTGTTTACCGTTCACAGGGTGTTGAAGTGTCTGATAAGCATATGGAAGTTATGGTGCGGCAGATGTTACGTAAAGTTCGGATCATGGATCCAGGCGATACCGACATCTTACCAGGTACTTTGATGGACATTGCCGATTTCAAACGCCAAAACTACAAGACTTTGATTGCCGGCGGAATTCCTGCAACTTCGCGGCCAGTCTTGTTAGGGATCACTAAAGCAGCTTTGGAAACAAATAGTTTCTTATCAGCAGCTTCCTTCCAAGAAACAACACGTGTCTTAACTGATGCGGCTATTCGTGGTAAGAACGATCCATTGCTTGGCTTGAAAGAAAATGTAATCATTGGTAAGATCATCCCAGCTGGTACTGGTATGGCGAAGTATCGTCATATGGAACCAAAAGGGGTCGGCGCTGTCTCCCAAAATGTCTACTCGATCAGTGATTTAGAAGAGCAGATGGCCAGCAAAGACAACGATCAATCTAAGTAAATTGATTGCGGAAGCTTTAAATCAAAACTAAAAGGCCAGCTAAATTGCGTTAATGCAGTTTAGCTGGCCTTTTTTGTTATTGAATTTACGGAGAGACTGGAAACCGGGTGGGACTTGACTTAAAATTAATTTTAATGAAAAGACGAAAAATTCGTGGAAAAAAATAAAATGTTCGATTTTACTCAATAAAAGTGGTTGAAAGGGGAAGTAAATGATTTCTTTAGTGGGGACAGATCTAGATGGCACCTTGTTTAATGAACAAAGTCAAGTATCAGCGGCTAACCGGCAAGCTATTCAAAAAATAAGTACCCAAGGGGTGCAGATCGCAATTTGTTCTGGGCGAACCTTACCGACAGTTGACCAACTATTACGTGATACCTTGCGCGTACCAGGATATCGTGTTTGTTTAAATGGTGCGGTGATTTATGGTCCTAATAATCAGTGTTTGCAAGCAACGCCGCTGGCAGCGGATTTGATTTTGGCCGCTTTTACAATTGCTCGGCGCTGGCGCGTGCGCCTCTGTGTTTGTAGCTTGACGCATATGTTGGTTTACGAACCAACTGGATCATATCAGTCTAGTTTGCGCAATCAGCCGGATGCACAAAGACAGCCGATCACTGACTTAGCGGATTTACAACGCGCATTAGCACAGCCCAATGCACAATTTTATAAGTTTACGATTAATCTACTGGAAGATGATGCTGCAAGTATTCGCCAGGCCGCCCAAGCCATACGGCAGTTGCCGCTCCATTTTGTTCGCTCAGGTCGTTTTTTCTATGAGGCAACGGCACTTGGCGTCGATAAATCGGCAGGGCTAGCAGTGGTCGCCCACCACACCCATTTACGAATGGCGGATTTTATGTGCTTCGGTGATTATGAAAATGATCTGGAAATGATTCGTGACGTAGGCTATGGCGTGGCCATGGCCAACGCGTTGCCCAGCGTAAAAAAAGTTGCTTGGCGGGAAACAGTTGATCATGATCAGGATGGGGTGGCCCTTATCCTTAAGCAAGTGGTCGCCCAGCATTTAGCGATTTAAATATACGCAAAAGCGGCGGTGAAAATCAAATTAAGTAATACAACCAAACACCTAAACTGAGATAGGGGATAAAGGGTAAACGAGGTTTGCGCAATAAAGGATAACCTAATAATGCTAGCAAACACCCGTACAAAAGAATTCGACTACTGACACTTAAACCGTACAGTAATGTTAAACCGGCTAGTAATTCAACATCACCGCTACCTAAACCGTGGGAATAATAAGCAAATAATCCTAGGCAGCAGGTTAACAAAATTGCTGCAAGCAAATGTGGTGTTGTGGCTTGGAGTAACAGTAAGGTCAACAACCACGGGATAAATAATTGTGGTAATAAAATTTGCTGCTGAATATCGATCCAACTAAAAAGAAAGAGACCGGTAAATAGCCAACCAGTGCTGAGCAATTCGCTGGTGGTACTGGTTGTCAACCAGATGAAAATGGCTAGGCCGCCACCAATTATTTCGGCCCACCAAGTGGCCATCGAAATAGGGGCCTGACAGTAGTAGCACCGTCTATGCAGCCCGAGATAACTAAAAAGCGGAAATAGTTGCCACCAGGGTAGGAGGTGCTGGCAACTAACACAATGTGAGCGTGGCCGAATGACCGATTGCTTATTGGCGAGTCGCTCTGCACATAAAAAAAGTCCGGAGGCCAGACTAGCACCAAAATAAAAAAGTAAGCAATATAATAGAAAGAGCATCATTTAACCTCCAATATTTTGTTTCTAGCGAGTTCAATTAGGTAAACGCTTTGTTCAGCCTATGTCATTAATTTACGCAATTTTTACTGAATTGTTTGTCACCATAAGTTGACACTGTCAAAATACCATGGTATTCTAACAAAGGTGCTTTTTGTCGAACAGTTTTCCATTTAATTATGGGCGTGCTGACTGTGAGCGACTGCACATTGATTTCTAGATGTGTTTTCACTCTTTTTTATTGCGCGTAATTCACTACAGTTAAAAAAGAGACACCTGGAAGTGTGGACTTATATTTTTGATTTGATAGGAAGGGAGAATCTTTAGATGCCTACGATTAACCAATTAGTACGTAAAGGTCGTAAATCTAGAACTACTAAATCTGATGCACCTGCTTTAAACTTCGGGTACAACAGTATGAAAAAGATCCAAACAAACAATCCTGCACCACAAAAACGTGGGGTAGCTACTCGTGTCGGCACTATGACACCAAAGAAGCCTAACTCTGCATTGCGTAAATATGCACGTGTACGTTTATCCAACTTGATCGAAGTTACCGCTTATATCCCTGGGATCGGCCATAACTTGCAAGAACATAGTGTTGTTTTGATCCGTGGTGGACGTGTTAAGGATTTACCTGGTGTACGTTACCATATCGTTCGTGGTGCTTTAGATACAGCCGGTGTAACTGACCGTATGCAAAGCCGTTCTAAGTACGGTACAAAACGTCCCAAGAAATAATTAAATAAACACTAAAAACAATAATATGTTAGCAAGATCTGACTTGCTGATTCAGGAGGTTACGTAATATGCCAAGAAAAGGCGCTGCAACAAAACGTGACGTGTTACCAGATCCAATTTACAATTCTAAATTGGTTACACGCTTGATCAACCGGATCATGGTTGATGGTAAGCGTGGTACTGCGTCAACTATTCTTTACAAAGCATTTGATAACATTAAATCTTCAACTGGTAATGATCCATTGGAAGTTTTCGAACAAGCAATGAAGAACATCATGCCAGTACTTGAAGTTAAGGCTCGTCGTGTCGGCGGTTCTAACTATCAGGTACCGATCGAAGTTCGTCCTGATCGCCGGACAACTTTGGGCTTACGTTGGTTGGTTCAATATTCCCGTCAACGTGGCGAACATACTATGGATGAACGTTTAGCACGTGAAATCATGGATGCCGCTAACAACACCGGTGCAGCAGTTAAAAAGCGTGAAGATACGCATAAAATGGCTGACGCTAACCGTGCTTTTGCACATTATCGTTGGTAAGCTGAACTTATCAGTTAAAAGGGGGCTATTATATGTGTTTCCATATAGTAGCCCCTTTTATTGCTAAAACGACTTAATTATAGAAGCCACTTAAAGGCTTTTTCAATGAGAGGAGAAACATTTTTACAATGGCAAACACTCGTGAATTTCCGTTAGAAAGAACACGTAACATTGGGATCGTAGCCCATATTGATGCCGGTAAAACAACGGCAACTGAACGGATCTTGTATTACACTGGTAAAATTCATAAAATTGGTGAAACCCATGAAGGTGCTTCACAAATGGACTGGATGGAACAAGAACAAGAACGTGGTATTACGATCACTTCTGCAGCAACAACTGCACAGTGGAAGAACCACCGGATCAACATTATTGATACACCAGGACACGTTGATTTCACAATTGAAGTTGAACGTTCTTTACGTGTTTTAGATGGTGCCGTGGTTGTTCTTGACGCTCAGGCCGGTGTTGAACCACAAACAGAAAATGTTTGGCGGCAATCAACAACTTATGGTGTTCCTCGGATCGTGTTCGCTAACAAAATGGATAAAATCGGCGCTAACTTCGATTATTCCGTTTCTACGATCAGAGATCGTCTGCAAGCTAATGCTTTACCGATCCAAATGCCAATTGGTGCCGAAGATAACTTTGAAGGTGTCATTGACTTGATCGAAATGAAGGCCGATCTTTATGACGAAGATGAATTAGGGACTAAATGGGATACTGTTGATGTACCTGATGACTATAAAGAAGAAGCTGCCAAACGACGGACACAATTGATCGAACAATTGGCCGACGTTGATGATGGTATCATGGAAAAATATCTTGATGGCGAGGATATTCCTAAAGATGAAATCAAGGCTGCTATCCGTAAAGCTACTTTAAATTTGGAAGCTTACCCTGTTTTAGCTGGTTCAGCCTTCAAAAATAAAGGGATTCAAATGATGTTAGACGCTGTCAATGATTATTTACCATCCCCACTTGACGTTAAACCTTATCCAGCAAAAGATCCTGATACAGGTGAGAACGTTGAATTAGTTGCTGGTGATGATAAGAACTTTGCTGCGTTGGCCTTTAAGATCGCGACAGATCCCTTTGTTGGTCGTTTAACCTTTATCCGTGTGTACTCCGGTACTTTGGAATCAGGTTCATACGTCTTGAATGCAACAAAGGATACACGTGAACGGGTTGGTCGTTTGCTACAAATGCATTCTAATCACCGTACGGAAATTCCTGAAGTCTTCTCTGGTGATATTGCCGCAGCTATCGGTTTGAAGAACACCACAACTGGTGATTCCTTGACTGATGTTAAGCACCCATTGATTCTTGAATCAATGGAATTCCCTGATCCCGTTATCCAGGTTTCAATCGAACCTAAGACTAAAGCGGATCAAGATAAAATGGATATTGCCCTTCAAAAGTTGGCTGAAGAAGATCCAAGTTTCAAGGCTGAAACTAACCCTGAAACTGGTGAAACTTTGATCGCCGGCATGGGTGAATTACATTTGGATATCATTGTTGATCGGATGCGGCGTGAATTTAACGTTGAAGCAACTGTTGGTGCACCACAAGTTGCTTACCGTGAAACCTTCACTAAACAGGCTTCCGCACAAGGTAAGTTTGTTCGCCAGTCTGGTGGTAAAGGTCAATATGGTGATGTTTGGGTTGAATTTACACCTAACGAAGAAGGTGCTGGCTTCGAATTTGAAGACAACATCGTCGGTGGTGTCGTTCCTCGTGAATTTATTCCAGCCGTTGAACAAGGTTTGAAAGAATCTATGGCTAACGGTGTCTTAGCTGGTTACCCATTAGTTGATGTTAAGGCCCGTTTATATGACGGTTCTTACCATGATGTCGATTCAAGTGAAGCAGCATTTAAGGTTGCTGCTTCAATGTCACTCCGTGCCGCTGCTAAAAAGGCCGGCGCAGTGATTCTAGAACCAATCATGAAGGTTGAAATTGTTGCTCCAGAAGATAACTTAGGCGATGTTATGGGGCACGTTACGGCTCGGCGTGGTCAAGTTGAAGGTATGGAAGCTCGCGGTAATACACAAATGGTTAACGCGATGGTGCCTTTATCTGAAATGTTTGGTTATGCAACCACTTTACGTTCAGCTACTCAGGGTCGGGGAACATTTACAATGACCTTTGATCATTATGCAGCTGTTCCGAAGTCAGTTCAGGCTGAGATCATCAAGAAAAATGGTGGCACACCTGCTGCAGACTAATTCAATCTGAAATAGCTTAAAATCCGTTACGAGGGTTAATTCTCGTAACGGATTTTTGGTTCTATACTTTTTCCTGTTGATAGCTTACTTAACATGGTAATCTATTAGCAGGATTTTTTAGTGCAAAATAAAAAAGGCCCATAAGCCTCGCAC
>NZ_BJDN01000040.1 GCF_005405165.1 Loigolactobacillus binensis | reverse complement strand
CCTTGAATTAATTCAAATACAGCCTTAATTTTTGTTTCTTTTGAAAACATGATAAAACCCCCAGATTTGGATTTCTCCAATTCTGGGGGTTCAGTTCAAATTTCATTACTGAAATTGGCTTTTTTTAGTACCGAATAACGGCTAAAAAAGCGCAAGCATTCAGCGCCTTTAAACTGCTGGTTAAAGGTGTTCAGAGTGAAATTAACACTTTCGGACTAGTATTTTCATGGCCTTTTCACTATACTAGATAAGGTTGATTTTTATTTAGTACCAATGTGTTTGTACCCTAAACGTTGATCGCCATTTTTTCAAATACATGCTATAGCAGAAAGGACGATTGTCATGTGTGCCGCCGGCTTTTGCCAAAATAACCCGCCATTACCACCAAAGTAGTCGTTACTCACTATTCTTGGAGGTAAATTATGGAAAAACTAGAATTAGAAAGCGCTAATCGCAATTATTTAAAATGGCCGGTGATTGCCTTAATGGATTTTGTCACCGTCATTGGTTTCGATGATATTATTTATAATTTCCAAAATCAAGGCCTCGGCGTCGTTACGTCGTGGGTCGTTATGCTTTTTGTTTACGTCTTACCTTATTCACTGATGGTCGGTCATTTAGGGTCAGTTTTCAGTTCTGAAGGTGGCGGTTTGACCTCGTGGGTTCGCGGCACCAGTGGCGATAAAGTTGGTTATTTTGCGGCCTGGTTCTATTGGGTAGTTGGTTTACCCTATATCGTCGATGTCGCCAATTCAGTGGTGATCGCCTTCGGTTGGTTGATCCGCGGCAATGGGAACGTGGACGCCTATATGTCCAAGGCCATGTTCGGTATTTTGACCACAATCGTCTTTGTCGGCTTTATCTTCTTCGAACATTTATTTAAAAATAAATCACTGGCGATCATGAGTGTGATCGGTGGTAGCGCTATGTTCATCATGACAGTTTTATTTGTTCTGATGACCGCAGTCGCTTTGACCAAAGGTGGCCATATTGCGACCCAGCCATTTACCCCAAAAGCATTTATCCCTAAAATTGATGGCCACTTCTTCACGACCTTAGGCCTATTGATTTTTGCCATGAATGGATCGGAATTAGTGGCACCTTACGTAACGGATATGAAAAATCCGCGCAAAGATTTTCCTAAGGCGATGATCATGATCGCGGTTATGACTGCCTTTTTAACCGTCTTCGGCTCATTTTCACTAGGCGTCTTTTTTAACGCCCACCATTTACCGAATGATCTAAAAATGAATGGGTCTTACTACGCGTTCTTAGCGTTGGGCCAACACTTTGGTTGGGGTAAAATCTTGATGTACATTTTTGCAGTCACCCAAGCCATCTATATGTGCGCTCAGCTTGCCGTTTTGCTTGATGCTGGCACCCGGGTATTTCTCGGCGACATCAGCAAAAAATACATGCCAAAACAATTATCAAAACTTAACGCAGATGGGCTGCCGATCAATGGCTACTGGATGACCACAGCGATCTGTGCAGTGATCATGTTTTTAGGCGGCTTACTGCCACAGATCAACGATATCTTTAACTGGCTATTAAACTTAAACGGAATCGTCTCACCATTTGCAACCTGCTTCTTGTTCTGGGCCTTTATGATGGTGCGTCTCCACAGCGACCGCTACCCAACACCTGCCTATAAGTACATCAAAAATGATCATCTCGGTTTCAGTGTCGGGATTTGGATGTTTGTTGTCACTTTCTTTTCAGCCGTGGCCGCCTTCTTTCCGACTGACGCCAAACCGGGCACACAATTATGGACTGATTCTTTGATCATGAATATTGTCGTCACGATCGGTCTTTGTGCCATCGGCTTGATCATGCCGATCATTGCTCGCCGGCAACGGGAAAATAACGGTGGTAACGCCTTTACCCCTAATCAATGGCTGGTCAACCTCATTTTAACGGTGATCGCATTGGCCGTTGGCTACTGGATATCCCGAATCAACAGTCTTAGCGTTTTATTACGTTTGATCTTAATTTTATTAGTGATCGCATTATTCAGTTTAAGTTTGCGGTTAATTTACCGCCGACCAGCTAAAGCTTAATTAAATTTGAGGGCTAGAACAAAAAATTCATTCCAGCTCTTTTTTTAGCCAAATATGCTACATTATAAGTAACGGTTACCGCGCAGCTAAACTCGAAAAGAGAAGGTTTCTTCATGCCATCAATCACGCAACAACAAATCGCCACTGCCTTTAAAACACTGATGCTGACCAAGGCTTTTAAGCAGATCAGTGTGACGATGATCATGCAACAAGCTCAGTTACGGCGGCAAACTTTTTATGAGTATTTTCAAGATAAATATGACCTGCTGGCTTGGATTTTTAATACCGAGGCTGGTACTGCGCTCGAAGAAAACTTGGACTTTGAGCACTGGACCTCTTCCTTATTGGACCTACTAAATTATTTAGAAGATAACCGAACCTTTTATCGCAACGCACTGGCTATCAGTGAACAGAACTCCTTTGATCAATATTTTCTCGCCCATACCAAGCAATTAACAGATACTGTTGTCCGTGACCTTCTGAAAACAAAAAATATTCCGTTGACCGGCGACTACTTAAACTTTTTACGGGAATACTTTTCTCGCGCCGTAGTCAGTGTGATCGTCGATTGGTTGCAAAATGGCCAACCAACCACACCGCGCTATTTAAGCCAGCAATTACAAACCGTTATTGAAGATACCATCAGTGGCTTTCTCAAGCGGGTTCAATAAAAAAGCGCGCCACAAGTTGCTCACTTGTGACGCGTTTTTTAGTACTACCGATTCTTCATGACCCGCTGCAGCTCACGATCTTGATCGCGGCGTTTCAGCGTTTCACGTTTATCATAACTATGTTTACCTTTTGCCACGCCTAACAACAACTTAGCAAAACCGTGTTTTAAATAAACGCGCAGTGGCACCAAAGTGATCCCTGTGCCTTTGGTAGCTTCAAGTAACTTTTTAATTTCTTTTTTCTGTAATAATAATTTCCGATTACGTAGTGGATCAACATTAAACTGATTGCCTTGTTCGTAAGGGCTGATGTGAACATTTTCCAACCACACTTCACCTTGACGTACCCGGGCAAATCCATCCTTTAGGTTGATCCGTCCGTTACGGACTGATTTGATCTCCGTGCCGGTCAGTACTAAACCAGCTTCGTAAGTTTCCAATATAGTGTAATCGTGACGCGCCTTTTTATTCTGCGCTAAAACATTATCAGTTGATTTTGTTTTTTTAGCCACTCCGATCACCTCTACTTTAGTTAATTATCCGCTGGGAAAATTTATTTGTGGTTGCCGTGGCCTTGACTATTGCGGATCGTAAAGGGATGGTTGCTATTGCCACCACCAGTACGTTGGTTGCGACTACCGCTATTACCATTGCTAGCACCAGAATGATTACGATTACCACCATTGTTGCTGGCGCCGGTGCGTTTATGGTTGCCGGATTGGCTACCATTGCGGTTGCCCCGATAGCCACCACGGCTATTGCCATTACGATTGCTGTTACCACCAGGTCGCCGATTATTGCCACCATCACGATGTTGGAAGTTACGCCGTGGTTTGGGCCGTTCAACTAGATCGCCTAAATCACTAGTTGGCGTATTTTCATCTGGTAATAATTTAAAGTTGATCTGGCTTTGATCCATATCGACATCCGTTAAAGTCACCTTAACGGGCTGACCGACACGATAAGTTTTCTTGGTATGTTCGCCGACCATCGCCATGTAACTTTCAATAAAGTTATAATAGTCATCACCCATTGTGGAAATATGGACTAAGCCTTCAACTGTGTTCGGTAATTCAATGAATAAACCGAACTTAGTAACGGAACTAACCACCGCATCAAAGTCTTCCCCAACATGCGGCAACATAAATTCGGCTTTCTTTAAGTCATCCGTATCCCGTTCAGCATCAATCGAACGCCGTTCCATTTCTGAACTGTGTTTAGCGATATCAGCTAATTGGTCACGATATTGATCTTGTGCTTCTTCGTCAGTGCCATTTTCCATGTACCAATGGATCAAGCGATGAACCATTAAATCAGGGTACCGGCGAATAGGTGACGTAAAATGAGTGTAGTATTGCGCGGCCAAACCGAAATGGCCTAACAGTTGATCGGCGTATTTCGCTTGTTTCATACTACGCAACATCATGATCTGAATAACAGGCTGCACCGGTTGGCCTTCAATTTTAGCCAATACAGCTTGCAACATCCGCGGCTTAATATTCTCACTATCGCCTTTAGCGACGACCCCAATATTATTGATAAATTCGTAGAAGGCCCGCATTTTCTCACTATCTGGGGTTTCATGAACCCGGTATAAGAAAGGAACGTACAACTTATTGTAATGTTCCGCAACGGTTTCATTAGCTGCCAACATGAAGGATTCGATCATCCGTTCACTGGTTCCGCGTTCTGCAACCTCGATGTCGATCGGATGACCATCTTCGTCAACGATGATCTTAGCTTCAGGCTTATCAAAATCAATTGCGCCCCGATCATGCCGCATTTTGAATAAAATTTTGTGTAGCTCGCCCATCTGCTCAAACATTGGAACTAATTCAGCATATTGAGCGCGCACTTCCGCATCGTTTTCGTCCAAAATCTGGTTAACTGCCTTATAAGTCATCCGCGCCGAGCTTTTGATCACTGCTGGAAAGATCTCATGTTTGACCACTTGGCCTTGACCGTCGATCTCCATTTCACAGGTCATCGTCAAACGTTCAACTTGGGGGTTCAATGAACAGATACCGTTAGATAAGCGTTCTGGCAGCATGGGTAAAACACGATCCGTTAAATAGGTACTGGTCCCGCGGTCAAAGGCTTCGGCATTTAAGGCCGTCCCTGGCCGCACATAATGGGCAACATCAGCAATACTGACGCCTAAATGGTAATGGCCGTTAGCCATTTTCCAAACGACTACCGCATCATCAAAGTCTTTAGAAGTATCCCCGTCAATAGTCACAAAATCTTGATCCGTTAAATCGCGCCGGCCTTGTTTTTCAGCTGGTAAAACTTCACTGGGAATTTCGTTGGCTTCCGCCAGAACCGCGTCGGGAAACTCAGTGGGAATACCGTGCCGATAAACGATCGACAAAATATCAACACCGGGAGCATTTTTATTACCTAGATCCTGCTTAGCGATCCCCAACATGCTCTTAGGGTTATCAAGACTTGGAAATTTAGTAATATCAACGACTACCATATCACCATCCTGCGGTTGCACGCCGTCATCGGTGATGAAAACCGGCACGTCCTGTAAGCTACGTTGGGTTAAACTAACGTAGCCGTACTGCCCAGAACTTGCAATTTGGCTCGGGGGAAAACCGGTAAATTCACCAACCACCGTCGTAAAATTACGGGTGATAATGTTCGTGATCTTACCTTCAGGCCCCTTACCACTATTCGGTATAGCTTCTTTGATCACTTCGGCCTCAACTTCATCGCCATTTAAAGCAAATACCGTATTGTCGGCTGACACATAAACGTCAGGTAATTCCGGATCATAGCTAATAAAACCAAAACCACGGTCGTTGGCGTGAAAAACACCACTTACCTTTTGGCGCTCAACGGCCACACCAAAGTGACCGCTGCCATTTAACTTAATTTTTTTAGCCTGTTGTAATTGTGTTAATGTTTGCACTAAAACTTTAAATGCAGCAGCATTACGTAAATGCAACTGTTGATCTAATTCTTCAGCCGTAAAATAATGATTGGCGTGTTTAGTTAAAAAATCTAATACTTCTGCTTGAAATAATTCAGCGTTTTTCAAAGTAACCCTCATTTCTTATCGTAAAATTCCCTTTAATCAGCAAAAAACCCCCTGCAATAAATACAGGAGGTTGTGGCGACTAGTGTGATGACACGTAAGCCAAAGCTAGCGAGAATACGAAAAAGAGAACGCCTAAAACGATCGTTACTTTTTGCATAAACGCTTCAAAACCACGTGCCTTTTGTTTACCGAATAGGTCCTGTGCACCGCCGGATAAGGCGCTTAATGCATCTTGTTGTTTGCTTGGCTGCATTAAGACCGCGATTACGATTAGTACAGAAACAATCAACAACAGGGTTAAGATAGTGTTGTACACCCTAGTTTCCTCCTAACATTCAAACTAATTCATGTGCTATCTTGTAGTCACTAAGTTAGTATTCAATGACTGGCCAATTTATTGTGACCAACCGGTTAAGTTCAATAGTAGTATTATACCATTGATTATCCCAGAACAAAACTAAAATCATCAAGTTTGTCAATTCTTAGGCTGACTAGCAATGGCCATCAATTGGTGGCGCACTGAACCACGCTGTTCACAAGTTGTTGCGACGATCAACATATCCCCAGCACGTAATAAGGTATCTCCATGCGGGATCAATTCCCGATTTTGCCGGCGAATAGCGATCAATAATCCCTCTTGCGGCCATTGAACGTCACGGACTTGATCATCTTCTAACGGACTACCAGCAAAAACTGGGATCTCTAAACGATCATTTTCTCCATTGGCTGCTGGCGGTGTTGGCGTAGCCGTTAAGCGATTCAGTAACGACTCATAGATCGGTGCGCCGCCTAGCAGATCCACCACCAAATAAGCCACTAGCGACACTAACGCCAACGGCATTAAATGGCGCAGATCACCAACCATTTCAGTGATCAATAAAATCGCAGTAAACGGTGCCTTACCAATACCCGCAAAATAACCTGCCATGGCAAAGATCACAAAATTCATGATGTACATTGCCGGCATCAACTGCCATTGTGCAAACAACGTGCCTAGCAATGCACCAATCAAAGCGCCTAAGGTCAGAATCGGCAGAAAAATTCCCCCAGGTAAACCAGAACCATACGAAATCATGGAAAAAATAAAGCGCAATAAGAATAACGCCAACAGCGGCCAAAAACTAGGTAACTTAGTTGCTAACCCTAAAATAACTAGATTGCCACCACCTAAACTATGCGGCCAAAAATAACCGATCGGGATCACCACTAACAAGGGCACCACACCATGAAAATAACGGGGCAACCCTTTTAGATGACCATACCAACGGGGTAAGGCTAGTAAAACGCGCTGATAGAAGTAGCCCAGCAATCCTAAAACGATTCCTAAAACAATTAACTCCCAATATAAATGTAACGGAAAACTATAAGCATAGCGCATATGTAATACTGGGATCAAGCCAAAGAAATTTAACGAAATAAAATCCGCAGCAATGGCACTGGCCAGAGAAGTCATCCACACTAACGGTGAAAAATTATGGTAAATTTCTTCCAACACAAACAAGGTGCCAGCAATTGGTGCATTAAAGGCAGCCGCCAAGCCAGCAGCGGCGCCGCTGGCCAACATGATCCGCTTTTCCGATTCCGAATGGCCCAGCCGGGTAGCCACTCCTTGCCCAACCGCGGCCCCTAATTGGATCGACGGTCCTTCCCGACCAAGAAATAAACCTGGTCCAATTCCCAATACGCCGGCCGTAAACTTACGCCACAACACAGGCCACCAGCCAATGGTCAAATCTCCGTCTAGCTGGCCTTCGACTTGCGGAATGCCGGAACCCATTATATTCGGCTCACCTTTAACTAATAAACCGATCACTCCTGCTAGACAAATACTGACCACCACCAGTGGCAATAGCCAAACCGGATGAAAATGTAACCATTGGTACATCTTAATCACACGATCCAAACTGATCTCGATCAATAAACGAAATGTACTGACCACCACGCCACTTAATAACCCCACGATCAGCCCTTTTAAAATAAATTTAAACCGCGTACTATCCAATTGTTTAAATTTTTGCCAATACACAGATTGGTCACCACCTAACCGCAAACCGTTTACATCTATAATACCCTATGCCAAGGAATCACGCAATTGTCCTTTGGTCATGCGCACGTGGTTCCATATATTTACCGTGCAGATAGTGATACAATTTATAATGTGATACTTATTTTAAAACTAATAAGTGGTTGAAAAGAGCTGACGTATGTAAATTGTTGCCGGAGTAATGAATAAAATTATCGAAAGGAGATCACCATGAATAATATTTTAACGTTAAAATTAGCTAATGGTCAAACTATCACTTTAGAAGAAGTTTCCACAGTCGCGGTTACGACCAACGATGCCGTCATCGAAACTACCAGCCATGATTTTCTAAATATTGGCCGGGCTACTAGCTATGATATTACCTATCAAGGTAGTGAACATAAACAATTCAACGCAAAGGATATTCTCAGTGCTGAAGTTGTTGAGAAATAAAAGCAAGCAAAAAACCTTACCAGTTGCATTGGTAAGGTTTTTTAAGTGGCGATTTAAGCAATAACAGCGGCAACTGCCGCATTAACTGCTTCCTGTTCGGCGGCGATCAGTGCCACCCGACTGGTGATTATTTTAATGTCCATTGTGATCTCTCGGGTCAAACCTGGCGTCGCTAATTTAGGCTCGAAGAAAGTCTTAAATTCCGCTAACCGCGTTGGTGTGTGGAAGATTCCCGCAGTAACCGTGATGTACGTTGAAAATTCCATGTCACCACCCACAGTGTCTTCCAGCCACTGCCAATCATTGCGCAGCCAATCCCAAGCTGCCTGTTGACCGGCATCATTAGCTAAAACACCACGGTACCAAGCCCGCAGATCCTGTGGTTTGATCGTGTCGGCATCCGCAAATTTTGCCAACAAAAGCTTGATCAAGGCAGGATCTGGCGTGCTAGTCAAAGCAGCACATAAATCCGCTTTGTAGCTTGCATCAGCAGACTGGCGATAGGCAGCTAAAAGCCGTTCAAACAGTGTCGTGCTGCCAAAATGCTTAACCTCATTGCGCAAAACGAACACCCGAACATCGGCTGGTAAGGCCGCTAACTTGGTCTTATTAGCCGTAAATAGATCATGAGCGGCCGCGACAGCCTGGGCGTTTTTAGCGTATAAAGCAGCGCTTAAAACGTAAGGCCGTGTCAATTGATCATCGTTGGATTCGTTTGGTACAGCTGTCCAGCCTAAACGCGCAACCTGGGCCCGACTTAATTGGTCAAATAAGGTTTGTAAGTTTTGTTCAGCCGGTGAATGCGGCGTGACAAATTTCTTCAAATTACCGGCTACTTGATACAAAGCAGCGTTAACAACAGTTGAATGACTAGTCGCAAAACGTGCCAGCAAAGGCACAATTTCTGCGTAAGCGATTTGGTGCCCTTCCGCTAATAAACGCAGATCTTGTAAAATTTGCAACTGATCAATGGCGCTTAACGAAGTGATATTAGCCAAAATATCCTGCAACAAAGTATGGTCATATTTGACGATGAAATGTGAATTATTCCCTACATTCAAGCGGAACGGCTGCCCATTGGCCTGACGTAATTCAGCGTAGTCCCCTAAAGTTAAACTTGTTCGCGCTAAAATTGCCGGTACCGTGGCGTAGTTACTGTGTAACGGAATTTGCCATTGGCGGTCAACTTCATGACCAGCCCCAATAAAGAATTGCTGTTGGCGTAAGGTCAATTGCCCGTCAACCACAGCAACTGCAACCACGGGATAACCAGGCTGTTCCAGCCATGAATTCATGATCACCCCAACGTCGATCGCTGAAGCAGTTCCCAATGCCTGCCATAAATCGGCACCAGTTGCATTGCCATACTGATGGGCAGCAAAGTAAGCCTTTAAGCCAGCACGTAGCGCATCGTCACCTAACATAGCACGCACCATGACCAGCATTCGCGCCCCTTTGGCATAAACGATCGCACTGTCAAATAAGGCGTCGATCTCGGCCGGATTTTCAACTTGTACATGGACAGACTGCACGCCGTCAGTCGCATCCCGTTGTAATGCGGCTGCGGCTTCAGAAGTCTGGAAAGTTTCCCAAATATGCCATTCCGGCTCCAGTGCATCCACCGCAACGTATTCCATCATGTTGGCAAAACTTTCATTAAGCCACAGATCATCCCACCACTTCATAGTGACCAGATCGCCGAACCATTGGTGGGCTAATTCATGAGCGATCACAGTAGCCACACGCTGCTTCATTTCCAACGCAGTGTTATCTGGATCCAATACCAGATAAGCCTCACGATAAGTAACTAGTCCCCAATTTTCCATCGCACCGGCAGAAAAATCAGGTAGCGCCAACTGCCAAGAATGAGGCAACGGATAAGGTGTTTGGTAAAAATCTTCATAGAATTCGATGGCTCGTTTGGCAATATCCAATGCAAAATCTAATTCGTTGGTCTGATGGGCTTTAGTGGCAAAAACACCAACTTGAACACCACTTTTAGTTGTCGTTAATTTACGCTGTAACTCGCCAAAAGCGAAGGCAATCAAGTATGTGGACATGCGCACCGTTGTGTCAAAATAATGAACGCCCTTTTCTGTTCTTACTTCCGGCATATTGCTGATGATCGTTTCCCCAGCATGTTCATCAAATTTGATTGCTAAGTCAAAGGTGGCCTTTGCCTCAGGTTCATCGACACAAGGAAAAGCCTGCCGCGCCGCAGTAGTTTCAAACTGTGTGCCGATAATTTGCTTCTTCACACCCGCAACTTCGTAATAAGAAGGATAGATGCCCATCATTGAATCCGTTAAAGCAGCAGTGTAACTGATCTTCAACGTCACTTCACCGGCTTGGGCTAAGTCGATCCGCACCGCCTCGGCCGCATCATCAACGGTAAATGCAACATCTTGCCCAGCAATCTGCACGGTGGTAATCGCTAAGCCTTTTTGATGGATCGCAATGGCGGTTTGCTTAGCGATTCCGGTGATCGTCGTTTCCCCACTAATTTTTTTAGTCGCTCGCTGGATATCTAAATAAATATTATAATGCGTTGGTTGAAACAACTGATAAAAACGTGTCAATTCTGTCATAAGTACCTCCTCGAATCGTTTGATAATTACATTATACGACATTCAACCAAAAACAGCTGCTGCAGAACTTGATCTGCAACAGCTGTTGATAGTGAAGCCTGCGTTAACACAATTCTAATCATGAGCAGTCCTTACACCAGGTGCAATAGGAAAGTGGAAAAAGTTGCCTGATGGAACCTGGCTTGCCTGTATTGTTTGGAAGAAAAAACCGAGTTGCACCATAAATTACTTATACCACCGCTCTATTTAAATGCAAAAATTGGCTTCTAAATAAATAACGGTGCAATTTCTGTAGGTTAAAATCAAGCTGTAACCTTTTTTAAAGCTCACTGATTGTTATCAATGATTTAATGGCCGTCCGCTGGTCCATGGCTGCATAGGCATTTTGGATGTGATCAAGATCAAAGCGCTGCGTGAAAACCTTACCAGGCTGAATTTTACCGTTTAAAACGGCGGTCAGCAAAACGGCCCGGTCATCCGTTGTCACGGAAGCGATGCCGCCGCGTAACCCAATATTACGCCAGAATAATTCATTCGTGTTCATTTCGGCCTTTTGTGGGACACCAACGCGCCCAACAATAGCTCCAGGCCGGCCGACCTTAACTGCGGTTGCAACAGATTGTTCTGTCCCCACGCATTCAAGCACTGCGTCAGCACCATTATTATTGGTTAATTCTAGTACCCGTTTAACGGCAGCAGCACCACGTTCCGGAACGATGTCCGTCGCACCAAACTCACGAGCTAATTTTTGCCGATCAGCGTGTCGACTCATGGCAATGATCCGTTTTGCACCGCGCAATTTAGCGGCGATCACACCACACAAACCGACAGCGCCATCACCAAAAACAACCACGGTGGCGCCAGCCTTGACTTCCGCACTGGCCGCAGCGTGATACCCAGTCGCCATAACATCGGCCAAAGCTAAAAATGAATTGAGCATTTCATCGGAATAGGTTTTCGGATCACCTGGGATCTTGACCAGTGCCCAATTAGCGCTGGCAAAGCGTAAATATTCACCTTGATAACCACCATTGCCACCAGCTTCTTGGTTCAAGCAATCACCATCAAAACCGGCTAAACAAGCGGCGCAGTGGCCACAGCCATGGGTGAAGGGCGCGATAACAAAATCACCAACTTTTATGTCAGTCACGGCTGCACCAACTTCTTCGACCACACCAATGGCTTCGTGACCAACTAACGAATTAGGTTCACGTTTGGCAATTCCCCGGTACCACCACAGATCTGATCCACACACGCAAGCCCGAACAATACGAATGATCGCATCCGTCGGCTTTTCAATTTTTGGTTTGTCAACCTCTTGCACAACAACTTTCCCTGGTTCCATAAACACTGCTGCTTTCAAAAAAACATCTCCTTGATTTCATTTAACAGGTCTAGCATAAACCTTGAAGTGCACACTAAGGCAAGTATTTTGGCTTATTTTCAGTACTAAAATTTTCCAGCGCACTGATCCAGCAATTATCAGTTCACAAATAGTCCTATAGCTACTGAGATCAGTAGTCATAGGACTATTTTATGGTAACTATTGCCAGTATTGCACCGACGATCTGACTTATCTAAACCTTTTGCAACACACGCTAATCAGCACTGTAGTTGATTAGCTGCGTACCGGCATTGGCACCGTAAACAATAGTTTGCACTTTGGCTGCAATTGCTGCGATCCGGGAAAAGTCTAACATCGTTTGATTGTGTCCGTGGGTCATGATCACCAAAATATAGCGCTGACCAGCACTGGTAGTGACGATGCCAGCATCATTATTGATGTCGTCTAAAAAGCCAACTTTATCAGCCACCGTGGCGCCACTGTCGACTGACGCCACCCCAGTTGGAATACCATCACGATAGATTTGCGCCTTCATTAAGGATAATAAATATTGCCGGTCGCTGGCATTGCTAAAAGCACCGGTGCCAGCAGCTAAGGCCTGTAATAGTTCCCGCAGGCTTTTGCTAGTCGTACTGGATGCTGTGCCATCACCATAAAAAACTGGACTAGCCCAACCTTGCCGTTTGATAAACGCATTGATCCTAGAACGACCATAAGTGGTCAAAATACGCTGTGGGTAATCATTGCTAGAATTGACCACCATCTGGTAAAAGCCACTTTTGTTGGCCGCTGTCCAACTGAACTTACCTGCTTTATGTAAGTGAAATAGATACGCCGCAATAAAAAGCTTATAAGTGCTAGCCGAAGTTTCTGTGGTCGTAGCATTGCTATTCACATTAATTTTACCGTTACCATACACCAACTGATCGGTGGTAGTAGCAGCCGTTGAGCCACTCGTCGCGGCCAAACTATAAAAACTAACACTGGCATCGCCATCGGCAGTTACTTTATCTAAGTAAGTTTGCAGATTTTGCGCAATAATGCTGCGCTTTTTATTGGCTGCTACTGTGGCCTTGCTCACAGTTGGGGTGCTGACTGACGCCGCTTGTGCGTGCGTTTGTTGCTCCGCATGATTATTTTCACTAACCAGATGCCAGCTTAGCAACCCAACCGTTATGACGCCTAACAATACAATGATCAACTCGATACGGCGTAAGCGGCGCCGATATTTTCTTTTGAGTCGATAATTATGCAAAATAAAATTTGCCTCCTACAACAAAAAAATTTAAAGCGTTAAACAACTAAGTCCGATTCTATCCCTCTTTAGCCCGTAGAACCACTTAAGATTTAATAAATAACAAGCGCCGGCTAATTTTTTATATTATTTTGTTTGAAGCAGCATCACGGTAACAGTGTATTCCTTGCTTAAATCACCCTAAAAATAGCAACGAAAAAAACATCATAATTTACAACGCTAAGCACACTTAAATTATGTCTTCCCAATTAAGGCTGAACCATGCCCGTTCCAGTACTACTATTCGCTTGTTTATCCTTACTCTTAATTTCAATAACAAGTTTATGCGGTAAGCAAATACTTTGCTGACCTAATTTGCTGATCCAGCTAGTATGGACGGCAACTTGATCCGGTGTATTATCCGCTTTATCTCTGATCTGATCGCCGGCAACTTCAATAACGTTATATTGACCGCGATGGGGATGGAGCACAAAGGTATAATGTTTTTTGTTAGCGGTCAGATCAACTTTCTTGACTACTTTGCGGTCAACTCGGATCGTGGCATATAACTCACTGGCTGCATTAACGGACCGTTGTTGCCACATAAAGATGCCAGTCGGTATAAAACAGAGAACGATCAAAAGAATAATGATCGGAATATCCAGCGGTTTAAGCATCTTCATTTCAGCACCCCCCTAAACGATCATTTTACGACAACCATAATAATACCAAAAAACGTTCTCCATTACTGTTAAGCCTTACGTAAAGATTGCTATTTTCTGAGCCAACGAGTAAATATAATTGATAAAAACTCGTGTTATTAGTAGATGAAGTATTAATCAATCAAGCCGAAACATAGTAAAGTCGTATCGAGAGTTGCGAATCACTTCTCTAACCTATATACTATAAATATAATAAATTATAGTATATAGGGAAGGAGCTTGATAGCAATGGATACTTTAACCCGACTGGAACATGACTACCCAACGTTCATTTACAAAACTGCACAAGAATACGGTTTATCCAAGGATAAAATCCGTGAATTATCAACTGATGGCACCATTGAAAAGATTGATCGTGGTATCTATATTTTCCCAGGCTATCTACTCGATGAATTTAGCTTGATCAGTCAAAAGTTCTCGCGCAGTGTCTTCTCGTTAGTCAGTGCCCTGATCATTCATGATTTAACTGATGAAATGCCGCTTCATTACGATCTGACCTTTCCTCAAGGATATCATCCAAGCGCCGCATCATTGAAAAAGTACCATATTAAGGCACGCTATCTATCGAAAAAGCGCTATTTACTTGGTATCGAAGCCGGCCAAACCGAAAACGGTGGTATGGTTCAAGTTTACTCCAAGGAACGAACCTTATTAGATGTTTGGGAATCAAAACAAATCCAACCCTACATCAAAAATGATGCGCTTAAAAAATATCTAGCAAGTTCACCTAGCGCAGAACAGCTTAAAGGCTTAACCGAAATCAAGAATAAATTATACCCAAACAGTACCTTGCTAAAAGTAATGGAGGTCTACCTGCAATGAGTGAAGTTGATAAAATTCTACCAATGATCAGCAAACGTGCCCGTGAGCTCGGCTACAATATTCAACACTTTCAGAAACTCTTTTTTCTAGAACACTTTTTAAAGCAAATCTCCGAATCTAATTATCGTCGATACTTCGTTCTTAAAGGTGGCTTCGAAATTCAAAGCTTAATTGGAATTGAAAATAGAATGACCCAAGATCTTGATGCAATCTATGTTGGACCAGCCTTGCAACCAGATAAATTAGCAACCGTTTTGAATGAAGTCTTCGAGCAATCCACCGATTATGTCAATTTTGCAATCAAGTCGATTGAACAAAAACAACTTGATGATGATTATCCCGGAATGCGTGTCAACCTGCTGGCACAAATGGGAAAAAGCAAAGTCAGTGTAAAGCTGGATATTTCAAAAGGTAATCCCTATGAGACGATTCCAATCATGCTTGATCACCAAAGTATTTTAAACGCCGATGAAAAGTTTCCAGTTTATGGCATCCCCGTTGAAAAAATCTTGGCAGACAAGTTATCAGCATTTCTAAATCATGGCATGTTAAACACTCGGGCTAAGGATTTGTTTGATGTTTACTCATTGTCCATTCTCTATCGAACTGACATTGATCTTGTGCTTTTAAAAAAAGAATTTTTCAAAAGCACGGCGTTTGATCATATCTCAGCCAAAACGATTGAAAATCGCTTAACTGAAATCAGTGCCCTATCCGATTCTGAAAGCTTACACACTTCATGGCAACAGTACCAGCAACAATATGACTATGCACAGTCAATCAACTACACGGCTGCACTAGAAGCACTTTTCGATCTCGTGAAAGAAATTAAGAATTAATACGCTAAAATTGATATTTCAAATCAATCGTAATATCAAAGTCAGGACAAAAGTCTTGGCCTTTTATCATGGACGGCACACCTGGCAACGCCGAAGGTAAATTAGAAATGGCAAGAAGGCACAAAAAGAAGCTCTACTTTTGCAGAGTGAACTGAACCCCATAAATTGGAGTAAATTTTAAGCAACTAACTGGTCGGAAAGATTTCGGTATTGAACCGGAGTTTTTCCGGCCAGTTTTGTTCTAATTCTTTTATTATTATAG
>NZ_BJDN01000039.1 GCF_005405165.1 Loigolactobacillus binensis | reverse complement strand
CTAATAATTGAATCCGATAACAACCTGAGTGTACAAAATTTTTTGTGTTTTGACTACCTTTTTATTTTGTATACTCATTTTTTAATTCTTTTCATAAAAAAAACTGGCTGCACCTTGGGGAGGATACAGTCAGTCACAGTACACCAAAAAATAATCTATGTGGCGGCACTTATGATTTATCGTATCTTCCATCTCAAACGTGTTTTCAATGTTAGTACAAGTGAAATATATCACACCTTTCATGAGTTTTCAATGGTTGATCGGCCCAAACCAAAAATAAATTTAGGCCAAAAATTATAAATAATAATTTTTTTATAGTTTGATCAGGTAGTTAAGGAAAACGTTAACAAATAGATTAAATTAGGATATTCATTCAGAGCATAATTAAGATTTATTTTATAATTTCAATTAATTATTTATTAGCTAATTTTTATTTAGATTAGATTCAAGATATTTTTATTGGTAAGTATTTTCACGAGCCTATACTGTTTGATAAGTCCTTACTTTTGTTTCTTTTCAGTTAGCATAATAATTAAAAGTAATAAGCAATCATGAGATTACTTTTACCTACTGGTATGTAGTGGCTGTCACTGGGGCTTTAACCTAACCTGATCAAAAAATAAAAAGGGCCGTGCAGCGAAACTGATTTCCGCTTGCCCAGACCCTTTTATTGCGTGTTATCTTGAAAATAACGATTCATTATATACGTAATCTTTCTTTATTTAACTGTTGATACATAAGAGCTTTCATAAAAACCGGTGACTAAGCGCCAACAATTTTCAAATTAGCTTGCCGTTCAGCATGCCGTTTTGGAAATAGAACTAATTTGCCTTCCAAAATGCTTAAAGTGACCGCACTTCCAATGACCAAGAAAATCAAGAAAATATAGCCGTGAACGGAATAATTAGTGATCCCGGAATACAAGGCACCGATGTTGCAGCCTTTAGCTAAGCGCGCACCAACACCCATGAATAAACCCCCTAATGCATAAGTTGTGCTATCTTTGAAATGAAAATGAAAATTAAAGTGAAAACGACCGGCTAGTAGAAAGGCCACCAAAGAACCAAGAATGATCCCAAAATTACGAATCGACGAACCATCCACTAGAAAACCACCTTGCTTGATCTGTAAATTGATTGCTGCAAAGGTAGGATCATTTAACGAAAAGCCTAGCGCATGCAATAGCTGCGCCCCTTGTAAGGTAAACGCGGAGGTCACGCCCCAAGCTTTACCGGTGGTAATAATAATAAAGGCAGCGATGATCGCGGTCAAAAGCGCAGTTGTCGTAAATGACCAACGTTGAATGAATAACCGGTGATACAGTCCCAGCCGGGCATTTTTTGTAGCCAATGGTTGCTCAAATTGAGCATAAGTTGTCTGCCTAATCCGTAATCCAGCCTGATGGCGATGTCTTTGGTAGGCACGGATCACTAAATATAAAATTCCTAAAAAGACCAGCAGAAAAACAAAAGACCCAAAATAACCAAAATAAGTCGGTAAATAATAGTTACCGCCGATCTTTCCGATTGCAGAAGCATCTAGCTTACCACTTAACCATAGCCCTAACGGTGAACCAATAATGAAGAAAGGTAACGCAATGATCGCGTGGCCCTCGCCCTCACCAAAATCGGTCAAGGTACCAGATGCGCAGCCGCCGGCTAACATCATGCCACTACCGAAAAGTGTTCCCCCAATGATCGTCCCAATATTCGCCAGTTCTACTGAAGCTGATCCGGGAATGATCGTCTGTTTGGCGGTGGCTAAATAGGCGGGTACTGCCCCTTGACTTGCCGCCTGCCACTGAATACCGGTAGTCAAAAAGGCGGTGGCGCCTAACAAGATCAATAAGGCGACGGCCAGCTGACTATTGCCGCCGTAAAATAAATCCTTGATCCCGCCAGCAAAACCAAAGCGTGCACGCGTAAAAACGTAACCGATGGCCAAACCGGCGATCAAAAATACAGGTAAATTAGCGGCCTGCGTCAAAGTAAAGAAACCATAGGCAATAATTAGAATTAAAACAATAATGGCATAATACGGTTGACGACTATCTAAATCATTTTCAGCAAAATACGCCTTTAACATATAAAAACCCCCCAATAATTTGACTTTAATTTAATCAAAAAAACCTTCGCCCGCAGATCCATTACTGAATCTAAGGACGAAGGTATTTCCTTCGTGTTACCACCTTAATTTAAATCACTTTCACAAGTCATTCCTCTTTGGGTACAACCTACCCAAGCTCATTAAAGGGAGCAACGTCATTGTTTTACCTTGGCTTAACAATAAGGGCTTATCCAAGACCATCTTCGGTCACTCAACAAGATCGCTTTACAGCAACTGCGACTCTCTAAGCTTATCGGGCTTGACCTACTCATCTTTTCATTTGCGTTTAATATTATGATAGTTGAATTATTGTCCGAAAAGCGCTTTCTGTCAAGCATTTTTTGACATCTTCCACACAATATCTAGATTTCCTATCTAGCCACCAAAGGCTAGGCCGCGCTACTTGATCTGTTGCAACAACATTTTCCGAAATTCAAAATAAGCTGGATTATTGGCCATTTCGTCAAAAGCGACTTTAAAGTAAGGATTGGTAATGGTTTGGCTTACGGTACCCGGCTTACCATTCATGATAATAATATTTTGGCCTAAAAACATGGCCTCATCAATATCGTGGGTGATGACGATGACACAATTACCACTGCTAGCCCACAACTCTAACAAGATCTGGTGCATTTCATCGCGGGTCAGATTATCCAACGCGCTAAAAGATTCGTCTAACATTAAAATATCCGGTTGATTAATAAACTCACGGGCTAGCGCCACCCGCTGCTTCAAGCCGCCAGATAATTCATAAACGTAACTTGTTTTAAATTTTTCCAAACCAGTTTCCTGTAGTAGTGTGGCTAGGCGTTGTTCAATTTGGGCTGACGCCATTTTACGCATCCGCGGCCCAAAGGTGATGTTTTGGGTCACATTGAGCCACGGATATAATGCCATATCTTGAAAAACGATTCCCCGCTGCCAACTAGCCTTTTGGATCGGTTGACCATTCATACGCAGCTCGCCAACTTGGGGTTGAATGTAGCCAGCGATCAAGTTTAACAGCGTACTTTTACCGATCCCCGATGGCCCGATGACTACGTTAAGTGAGTTCGCCGCCATAGTCAAATTAACGCCGGTGATCGACTGCGCACTATTACTGGGATATTGATACCCAACATCTTTAACTTCCAGTAGCGCCATCACTTGCCATCTCCTTCTGTGATAAATTGTGTCGTAATAAACTGTTGACATTGCCGCCAACTAGGTCGACTATTCAGTGTTTGGCGCTGCCCCATGAATTTGCTAGTTTGGTAAAATTGCCGCGCAAATTTGGTGTTCATAAAATGAACTAACTGCTTAGGTGGTAACCAAGTTGAGGTGCCGATCTGCTGCTTAGCAGCGGCTGGTGTGATCGCCATTTGCCGTGCGGTTGCCTGATAGATCCACTGCGGCTGGCGTTGGTACAATGTATGCGCGTCACCTAAAGTTGCCAAAATTTGCCGTAATACTGCCGCGTGTTGTTTAGCAAATTGATCAGTGGCTAAGGTCACGTTAGCCGTCAGCGCACCTTGATCAGCTAGCTTATCACTGCTGACTAAGGTTGTGCTGGGCCGCAAACTATCAAGACTTGGTTGCCAAGTATAGGCGCCATCAATATCGCCGCGTTGCCACGCCGCCACGATCTCTGGTGTCTGCATATCGACCAGCGTCACCTTGCCGGTCAAATGGTGTTGCTGCAGGTACATCATCAAGCTGTAATGCGAAGTAGAGGCAAAAGGAGTGGCGATTTTCATGCCGCGCAGATCCTCAGCCCGCTGGACGCCTAATTGCTTTTTGAGCACTAACGCTTCATTACTACCGATCACATCGTTGACCCAAACCAGTTTGGCCGGAATGCCAGCCGCCATAGCGACCACAGCATTAGTATCACCCATCGTGGCCAGATCAACACTGTTGGAAAGCAATGCCTTATTCGCATCAACACCAGAATCAAAGGTAATGTATTTAACCCTATACCCTGCTTGAGCGCACGCCCGCCGCAAAGTTTTCCTTTGCCGAGCCGCTGCCACATCATTTGGCACCCGTAAAATGCCGATTCGAACCACTTTAGTGGCTTGATCACTTTTTGTAGCTGCGGCACAGCCAGTTAGCGTCAGGGTTACACTAACAATGGCCAATAGCCGCAATAATTTTTTTAGCATTATTTTTTACCCCGCCAGTGAACGATCCGCTGGGCCAGTTTTTTAAGTAACCAATCGATCAGTACCCCCGTGACACCTAATAAAATGATGCCGACAAACATCACATCACTTTTTAGGTAATGGGAAGAATCAATGATCATCCAGCCAACCCCGGAGCTAGAAGCGATCATTTCTGCTGAAACAATGGTGGTGTAGGCCACCCCCACCGCGGAACGCAGGCCCGTAAAAATATCTGGCAACGCCACAGGAAAAACAATATTGAAGAAAATTTGCCGCCGGCTTGCACCTAATGATGCGGCACTTTGCAGATACTCGCCGTCGATTCGCTGCACAGCATCAAAACAAGAAATATAGATCGGGGGCAAGGCCGCCCAAAACAACAGCATAATTTTTGATGGTTCCCCGATTCCTAACCACAAAATCAGTAAGGTATAGTAGGCTAGCGGTGGAATCGGCCGAATAAACTGAATCAGCGGATCAACCATCGCGTTGACCCAACGCACATAGCCGCTGAGTAATCCTAGTGGGATCCCAATGATCACCGCAAAGAAAAGCGCTAAAAATAGCCGGCGCATCGTGATCAAATAATGATCATACAGCGGTGTTCCGCCATAACCTGAACGACTGAGATCAACAAAGGTTTGCCCGATCTTGCCTAATGATGGCAATAACACTGCTGGCACTAATTTTAAGCTAGTGGCCATGATCCACAACAGTAATAATACTGCGATCGTGGCCACACTTAATAGTAAATAACGCGACTTCGCTGCCTTTTTCACGTGACTGCCCCCTACCCCTTATTCTGCTGGATGCGGTGTCCGGATCTCCAACCGTGGCACAACGTCAAACCAATACGTATCAATGATCGGCTGCCGATTTTGGACCTGATCGTTGTAATATTCATATTCACAAATGGCCATAAAGGATCCGGCAATATTGTAAACATTGGTGTAACCTAGCTGCATCAACGCCCGCACCACATTATAACTACGCTGCCCACTTAAACAGTGAATATAAACGGGCTGATCACGGGGAATCTCCGCCAAACGATCACGAAATTCACTCATCGGAATATTGATGGCACTCAGCACATGACCGTCTTCGTATTCATCCGGCTCCCGCACATCAATGATCAACGCATGCTGTTCTACAAGCGACCGTACCTGACTAGCCGGAATTTGATGAAACTCTTCATTTAAAATATTAGTCGCCACCAATCCGGCCATGTTAACCGCATTTTTAGCCGTGCTGAACTTCGGCTGGTAGCACAACTCCAGGTCTTCCAGATCTTCCACGTAATTATGGTTAGTGATCATCGTGGCGATCACATCAATTTGCCTATCGACCCACCCTTCACCGATCGCCTGCGCACCTAAAATTTCTCCGGTGGGGTAGCCAAAGATCAACTTGAAAAACAGCGGCTTAGCACCAGGCATTAATAAGACCTTATCCTTAGGAATCACCGTGGCCACTCGATAATCAATGTGATTTTGTTGGCACGCCTTTTCCGTTAAGCCGGTGGCGGCCACATTCATTTCAAATACCGGCACGCACTGTGAGCCGATCACACCACGATTGCGCGCCTGACGCCCGTAAACATGATCCGCGGCTTGGCGTGCTTCCATTTGTGCTGGAAAGGCTAAACTTAACTTCTGACGTTTGTGGGTTTGCCGATTGACCACTTCCACTGCATCGCCGACTGCATAAATATGGGGTAAATTAGTTTGAAAGTTTTGGTCGACTTGAATACCGCCGGTCACACCAACTTTGATGCCCGCGGCTTGCGCCAAGGTCGTATCCGGGGCCACTCCGATCGCCGCCACCACAGCACCACTTTTTAACCGGCGACCTGACTTTAAAGTCACTGTTGTGTCGGTGATCGCCGTCACGGTGTCGCCAGTGATCAAGTTGACTTCGTAATCCAGCATGGTTTTTTGAATGATCTGCGCCATATCGTAATCAATAGTGTTGAGGATATGTTCCTGACCTTCAATCAAGTTAACGTTAAAGCCACCGTTGACCAGATTTTCTGTAGTTTCGATACCAATAAAGCCACCGCCGATCACCGTCACATCGGTAATGCTGTAATCCATCAGATAATCATATAAAGCCTTGATATCAACCACATTGCGAATGGTAAACACATTTTCGTTATCAATACCACTAATACTTTTTGGCCGGACCGGTACCGCTCCTGGGGATAAAAATAGTTCATCATAAGCCGCTTTTTCCGTGGCCCCGGTGAGAACATTTTTCACCGTTACCGTTTGCCCAACTGGGTCGATGGCGGTCACTTCATGGTTAACAATGGCATCAATGTTGTACTGGTGTTTCAACTCCCAGGGATCCATCAAAACGATATCGTCAGCGTCATTGATCAATCCCGACAGATAATAGGGTAATGAGCAATTTGAAAAAGACACATCTGGCCCTTTCTCGTACATGGTGATCTGCGCACTTTCATCCAAACGCCGACACCTTGCGGCTGCTGAAGCTCCACCAGCAACGCCACCGACCACAATAATCTTTTTTGGCATATCTATTTTGCCCCTTTCGTCATTATTTAACGTGCAAAATGGTTTCAAATTTACTTGGGTAAAAAGCACCTATAATCATTTCCGGCTATAACTTAATTTAAGTTTACACCTTGCTGTCGCCGGCAACCATTTTTACTGTATTCAAATAAAAAAGCCCACCGTGATCGTTGCGATCACAGCAGGACGAAAATTCGTGTTACCACCTACAATTTACTTACATTCTCACAAATATAAGCCTTAATCACTTCATTAGCTGACTAAAATTCAGTCACCATCAAAAGCCGCGCACGTTAACGCATGCCAACGTTAGCACAGCTTGCACCATACTAATAGCTTAGAGCTCATTTTCAGTTACTGGTTTATTCCACCCTCACACCAACGATGGTCGCTAAAAATAACCTAGGTAGCCTACTCTACTCATCACAGCCAATTTTTATTCTGATTTCACTTACTATAATTCCATAGTTTACGGTTATTTGTTCGGCCTGTCAATACAGCGCTAACATTCTTAGTCGGTTCTATCCGTGTATTTTTACGCCAAAAAAAATACGCACACTTCGGCGTATTTTTAAAATCTATTTCTAAGCATAAGCGGTTAACGACAGTGACTGCGTTGCATCATATTTCCGGATGAATGGTAAGTTTGGGTGGTAGTCATCATCGATGAAGAGCTCGCCTTAGATCCTAACCACTGCCAACTAGTACTGATAATGAAAAAGGCCCCTACCATTGCCAGTAATAGTACGATCCACGTCGTCATTTTGTTATTTGAACGCATGAACTTCATCTCCTTAAATTAACGGGGGTGCCGCGAAACTATTGATCAGTAATCTAAATCTAGCGTAACTGGGGCTCATGGCCAAGCCCGCCTGTGGTGACCGTAAAAAAAGCCGCTACCGCACGTTTTAATCAGAAGTCACTACTGGCCCTTGCCAGAGATTCATGCCGCCACGCACACTAATTGCATTGTAGCCCTTATCCCGCAGAATTTGACAAGCCTGAGCGCTACGTTGACCTGAATGACAGATCGCGTAAACCTCTTTGTCGGTCCCAGCATACTCGGTAATACTATCCAAAGGAAAATTTTGTGCTTGCCGAATATGGCCGGCCCGATATTCTTCTGGTGTACGCACATCGAGCAAAGTAACTCCTGTCGGCAATTTGGCCATTAAATCCGTGGCCGAGATCATATTTTTAGGCATGTTAAAAGCAACCATTAGCATTCTCCTCTACTTCATTAGGCTAAGTAAAAACTACCTCGTTAAAATTCAACACTACAGTATAATACATGGTTATACTACACCCATGTAGGTCAATTTAACAACGCTAATAATGACTTAGAAAATAGAAAAGATTCAATTTGTAAGGCGAGCACCAACACTGTAAAAATCCAGTCCGTTTTAAAAATTTTCCCGCAAAAAATGCGCCGGCCATTTAAGCAGCGCATCCTGGTTTTTAAATAAATAAACTGAACAACAGCACTCCGGCTAAACCCATAAAAGCAATGATCGAAGTCAAAGCGGTCCACGTTTTAAAGGTTTTGAGCAACGACAGATTGAAGTATTCCTTGATGATCCAAAAACCAGCATCGTTCACGTGTGAAAAGCCCACACTACCAGCACCAGCTGCTAAAGTCATTAATTCTGGACTTACTCCAGTAGCGGCCGCAACTGGGGCAACAATACCGGCAGCCGTCATTCCAGCAACTGTTGCTGACCCAAGAGAGACCCGCAGAACTGCAGCGATTAACCAGGTCAAAATCAATGGCGAAATTGCCGAGCCTTCCATTAAATGGGCAATGTACTTATCAATGTGACTATCGATCAGGACTTGTTTAAAAGCCCCACCACCAGCGATGATCAGCAATATCATGGCGATCCCGGAAACCGAACTGGAAAATGAATCCATCAATTCTTTAATATGTCGGCCCCGACTAAAACCCAGTGTAAACAATGACACAACGAAGGTGATTAATAAGGCCGTGCCAGCATTACCAATAAAATCAGTTAAGCTACGAATACCAGAATTTGGCCAAACTAATTCAACGATCGTTTTAATGAAAATAAATATAATTGGCAAAGTAGCACTGAGAATGCTCAAGAAAAAGCTGGGCATCTCGGCTTCAGTGAATTTTTTCTCTGTGTACAATGCTTTGGGAATCTCAACTTCCAGAAAGTCCTTTTTAAAAATTTTAGTATACACTGGTCCGGCAATAACAATCGCAGGAATTGCAATCGGTAAGCCTAACATCAGTGTTTTACCAATATTTGCATGAAATATTTCGGCAACAGCCGTTGGTCCTGGATGAGGTGGCACAAAACCGTGCATAGTGATCAAGGCAGCAATCACAGGAAGCCCAATATACAAAATTGGTACTTCCGCAACCATGGCAATTGAAAAAACTAATGGGATCAGTACCACGACGCCAGTTTCAAAAAACATGGCGATCCCAACAACAATGGCAGTTACTACAGCCGCTGCCTGTACATGCTTCTTGCCAAAAGTATGTACCATTGTCAAGGCAATTCGTTGCGCGCCACCAGTATCCGTTAACAGCTTACCAACTGCTGCACCAAAAATAATGACTAACATTAAACTGCCTGCTGAAGAACCAAGCCCATTTTGAATTGAGGTCATAACCGCAACTGGTGACATTCCCTCCAGTAAACCGACAGCTAAAGAGGAAAGAATCAAAGAAATAAAGGCATTCAGCTTGAATACCATCATCAAAACTAACAGTAATAATACACCGATGGTCACTGAAATAAATGGCATAAGTTTCTGCTCCTTTTTACAAGTTAGCTAGATTATTGATTTAACAAAGCAACCACTTCGCGCAGGGTTGTTTTGGCCCCAACATTACCTGGAAAAATAATATACGGGAGCTGCGGAAATTTTGAATTTGCACCAGTGTACCAAACTGGGATCCCTGGTTTGATCTGACCTGCAACCAAAGCATGATCAACTGCTAAGCCGTGGGTGCCGATATCACTGGAAGTAATGCCACCTTTGGCAATAATGAATTTTGGTCTTACCGGCAACTGCTGCACAATATTAGTCATTGCTTTAGAGATCTTAACGGATAACAGCAACGCAGCTTCCTTATCTTCCCCTAAATCTAGACGCTGCCGTGAAGTATAAACAGTTACTGTTTGGCCTTGTTTTAGCGCCGCATTAACAGCCGTCGTTATTCGTAGTTCTTCTGCAGCCAAGGCACTATCTTCTAATACTGTCGCTACATTAAATTCCAAAAATAAAACGGCCGTTAATTGGCGTAATTCATTTAATTGCGCGGTTGTTTTCTCAACATGAGAACCGATCATGATCAAACCACCGGTGGTTGCCGCCGGATCGATCAAATCAGCTTTGGTCAATAGTGGTCGATCGCTGACACCACCTAAAACCTTAGTTAAAGCGGCAGCACTGCGAAACATAAATAACTTGCCTTGCCGCAATGCCCTAATTAAGGCGATTACAAAAGCTTGGACATCACAGTAGTCAACTGCGTTAACCACAACTTTGTTAAAATCTTCAACTTGCAATAATTGCGCCGTGATCTTATCTAAATTAAGCTGCCGAAGATCTACCAACGAGATCGTGGTCACAGCAGATGCCTTGTACCGACCACCCGTTTTTTCTTCTGCCCAATCTGCCAAATTAGAAGCGTGATAACCAAAAGTTTTATCCTTAGCAAATTCGGTTTCGCCAGCCGGCACTAAACGATCATCAACTTGAACAAAATGAACATCATTGATTGTGAAGCGACCACCCTCTTTAAAAAATGGTAATAAGACTTCGCCATCAAAATGCACACCAGTTTGGTTTTCCACAACTTCTTTTAAAATTTCTGTTTCTAGTGGATAGTGCCCCCGTAAGGTAGAATCACTACGACTGATGAAGAGAAACTCCTGATGTTGTTCCTTGGCCACTTCACTGACAGTTGCAGCAATTTCACGATGAACTTGCTCAGTTTCCGTAGCTGTAAAACCTCGTGAATTAGTTAAAATAAAAAACATCGCGTTTGTTTCAGCAAAGCCTTGTTCAATACTAGCCTTGGTCCAATCAGTATAAACTGATATATCATGGACAGTTTGTACGCCAGTTGGATCATCATCCAAGACAACGATTTTTTTATTTAACCTTTTAAGTTCTGTTGCCAACAAGATTGCAACTTTTTCGGGATCTGGTTGTGCCGGAATTTTAGCGAAAACATCTTTTGCTAAGTATGTGCTCATATTTAATGACCTCGTTTCACTTCAATATTGGCTAACTTTTCGTAATACTGAACAATACCGCCATGATCGTTTAATACTTTGCCATCAGCCTTTAAAGCGTGGAATATTTCTAACAATTGGCTAGACATTGGCAGTGGTACATCTAAGTCATGCGCAGTTTGCAGCACATTAGTTAGATCCTTCATGTTGATTGCAATCGTACCGCCAGGTTTAAAATTACGATCTAAAATTAATGGCACCTTGGCATCCAACACTGAGCTACCGGCCAAACCACCACGAATGGCCTGATACATTTTTTCAATATCAATACCGGCCTTAGCTGCCAGAACCAATGCCTCTGAAACCGCCGCAATATTCAGATTAACAATGATCTGATTAGCCAGTTTCGCGGTTACCCCACTACCATGATCACCAACTAAAACAACATCCTTACCAACACCATGAAAAACCGGCAAGCTTTGTTCAAAAACTGCTTGCTCCCCACCAACCATAATTGAAAGTGTACCGTTGACTGCACCTGGTTCACCGCCGCTAACGGGTGCATCTAAAGTAACGATCTGATGTTTCTGGGCTTCCACTGCCAAAGCTTGCGCATCTGTGGGGCCAATCGAGCTCATGTCGATCACGACCAATCCACTATGAGCATTAGCAAATACCCCTCCTTTACCTTCAAGTACTTGCCGAACATGTTTGGCTGCAGGTAGCATGGTGATAATAAACTCCGCCGATTGTGCCATTTCAGCTACCGAGCTTGCCTGCGCACCTGCTGCAACTACCGTTTCAACCGCGGCTACACTAATATCAAACACTGAAACTTCAAAACCAGCTTTTACTAAATTGATTGCCATTGGTCTACCCATAATGCCTAAACCAATAAATCCGATTTTTTGCATGTCAATTACTCCTTTTTTACGTTTTTAAGCGCTTTCATATTTTCAAAATCATTATAACCCGTTATTTTTAAAATGTATACATATTTTTATTTTTAGTATTCATTTTAATATCTTTTGTATACTATGTTAAAAACTGAGCTTTAGCGTATAATGAAAACTGTTAGGAGATAGCTCAAAATTATTTTAAATATTATTTTCCGATCAATTTAGCATCAATGTGGCTCAAACAGCTGAATATTCAAGCTGTTGAGCCATGGTAATAGTAAAGGGAGTCACGTTATGAAAAAAAAAGAAACCCACAGTTATGTTCGTGCTTACGAGTTTTTACGTGATCAGATCCTGTCGGGTAAAATCGATGCCACCACTAAATTAACAGAAACAAAATTAGCGGAACAACTGCAGCTTAGCCGCACTCCTGTCCGCTCAGCTATTGCTAAGTTAGAAGATGAAGGACTGATCAAGAATAAACACGTGTATGTGCCAACTGAAACCGACATTCGCCACATTTTTCAAGTTCGTTCCATCCTTGAAGGCTTTGCGGCTAGTTACTGTGCCGAATTTATTTCTGATGATGCCCTGCAAAAATTAGCTAACTATGTTGAAACTGGTCTACACGGCTCTGATAGCGAAAAACTGCAAGCAAATTATTTATTTCACCAACTGATCGTTGAAGAAACTCATAATCCAGAAATCGTCAAAATAATCAATCGAATGCAATCAATCATTAATTTGCTGCGCACCACAGTTACCTTGCAAAAAAGGCCACGCTTAGTTGAAGAGCATCAAGAGATTTTTCAGGCAATTCAAGCTAGTGATGGTAGATTAGCTGAAAATCTGATTCATAGACATTTGGAAAAGGATTTAGAATTCAGTATTAATCGGTTACCCGTTTTGTAACTAGCAGTATCGCTCTTTCGTATACGTAAATGGGCTATACCTTGATTTCAGGCCTGGCCTTTTACATTAATCGCTATCGCTTTTGGAATAGATAATTGATTGAACCTGGGAACTAACAATAAGATGAGTACCCTCATTTTATTTTAATTAACTGCTTGACACGGACTAAACCTTGCCTTTATAATAAGCGTCGTTAACTTAAAACAAATACACAAACGAATAGATGAGTAGGTTTTTGATCAACCTTAGAGAGTTATCATTTGGTGCAAGATAACGTTGATCAATTGCTGAATATGGTCTTACAACTCGTTTTACCACTGAGCTTTGGCTAAGTGGTTCCGGGCACGCCCGTTATAGCGTTAGAGTATAGATGTACTTGAAGAGGAATAGCTCGTGAGGGTTATTTAAACTAAGGTGGTAACGCGAAACGCATTTCGTCCTTGATCTAATGATAGATCAGGCGTCATGCGTTTTTTTATTTTCTGGAGGTAATGACATGACGGATAAAGTAGCAAATTACGAATTATTAGTTCAACAGGCGCAAAGTTTGCTGGAAAATGAATTTGATTTAGTGGCCAATATGAGTAATTTGGCGTCATTGATCTTCAATGAACTGCCCCACCTGAACGGGACTTCGTTTTATCGTTTTAAAAATGGTGAACTGATCTTAGGACCGTTCCAAGGCAAGCCAGCCTGTATGCACATTGCGGTGGGCGCCGGTGTTTGTGGAACGGTAGCTCAAAATTTAAAGGCCGAGATTGTTCCTGATGTGCATCAATTTGCAGGCCACATTGCCTGTGATCAGGCTTCCAATTCGGAAATCGTGGTCCCAATTTTTAAACACCACGTGTTCTGGGGAGTACTTGACCTCGACAGTCCTGCTTACAACACATTTGACGCCACTGATGAGCAGTATCTCAGTCAACTGGCACCGTTAATATTCGGTTATCAAAAATAAATTGGAGGTGGCACTTAGTATGACTGAACAAAATATTATTGATTTAAAGAACATCACGGTCACTTTTAAAAATGGCGCTACCCCCGTCAAAGCTGTCGATAACGTTAGTTTGGCCATTCCCCGCGGCGACATTTACGGGATCATCGGCTATTCCGGTGCCGGCAAAAGTACGCTGGTTCGCGTGATCAATCTATTACAACCGCCGACCAGCGGAACGATCACCGTCAATGGTCAGAATCTACAGCAACTACCACCTAAGGCGTTGCGCCAAGCCCGTAAAAAAGTCGGCATGATCTTTCAACATTTTAATCTGATGAAATCGCGTACGGTTTTAGGTAACGTGGAATATCCGCTGTTAAGTCAAAAAATTACGGCGGCTGAACGGAAACAAAAGGCACAAAAATTATTGGCTCTGGTGGGTTTAGCCGAGTACGCTGCCACCTACCCCAGTCAACTTTCCGGGGGACAAAAGCAACGTGTGGCGATCGCGCGGGCTTTGGCCAACGATCCTGAAGTATTGATTTCCGACGAGGCCACCAGCGCGCTGGATCCGAAAACCACCAAGGCAATTTTAGAGTTATTGGAAAAATTGCACGAGACGTTGGATCTGACGATTGTTTTGATCACTCATGAAATGCAAGTTATTAAAACGATTTGTCACAACGTCGCCGTCATGGATGCCGGTAAAATCATTGAACGCGGTCGCGTCGCCAGCGTTTTCACCGATCCCCAGCAACCATTGACCACTGATTTTGTGGAAACATCCACCAACGTGAAGGCGGCCATTGAGCGGATCACCGCCACAGTCAAAGTCGATGAATTAGCCGCAGATCAGGAACTGATCTACTTCAATTTTATTGGTAATTCGGCTAAGCAAAGTATTATTTCCGATCTGGCCCAACAGTACAAAATCGACGTCAACATCTTGTTTGCTAATATTGATCAAATTGATGGCGAAAATGTGGGTTATATGATCGCTATTATTACCGGTGATCTGGCTGGTTTCGATCAAGCAATCACAAAACTCAAGGATAACGGCGTTAAAGCTCGGCGCCTTAGCCAACCGAAAGGAGCTGATTAAAATGGCTGCTTTGATCCCCAACGTTATTTCCATGCAGTCCGAATTCATTCAGGCAACATTAGAAACACTTTACATGACATTTTTCTCAGCTATTATTTCTGCTATTTTAGGCCTACTTTTCGGAATTCTTTTAGTGGTGACCCAACCAAAAGGAATCTTGGAAGATGCCCTTACTTACTCCGTGTTGGACAAGGTAGTCAACTTACTGCGGTCGATTCCATTTATCATTCTTCTAGCGGTGATCTCACCGTTAACGCAATTCTTGATCGGAACCACGGTAGGCACCACAGCATCATTAGTGCCGTTGGTATTTGGTATCTTCCCGTTCTATGCTCGTCAAGTTCAAAATGCGTTACTCGATGTAGATCACGGGGTTGTGGAAGCTGCACAATCCATGGGCTCCAGCCCTAGTGAAATTATTTTTCGCGTTTATTTGCGGGAAGGCCTGCCAGATATCATTCGCGTTTCTATCGTAACGGTTATCAGCCTGATCGGTTTGACTACCATGGCCGGCGCGATCGGTTCTGGCGGTTTAGGGGACATTGCCATTAGTATCGGTTACGCTCGCTTTGAAAATGACGTGACCTTCGTTGCCATGATCATTATTTTAATCTTAGTTTTTGCCGTTCAGTTGATCGGCGATTGGATCGTTAAAAAAGTTGAACATTATTAATAAGGGAGTGTTGGAAAATGAAAAAAAGCGCGCTTTGGTTGATCGGCGTCATCGTAGTGGTGGTCGCTGTGGCGTTCGGAATTCACAGTTTTAGTAGTCAAAGTGCTACTAGCAAAACGAGTACAATTACAGTAGGTTCGCAAGGCTCTGACTATGATATTTGGCAACACATTGCTAAATCAAAGGATGCTAAAGCACTCGGCTTAAAGATCAAAGTCAAACAGATCACCGATGGCGTACAGTTAAACAAGGCCACCGCCGATGGGCAACGTCGACGTCAATGCGTTCCAGTCTTGGTCTTATTATTTAACCTATAACCAGCAAAATAAGAAGAACAAATTGGCTGCTTTAGGCACCACTTACTTGGAACCAATGGGTATTTATTCTAAAAAGTATCAAAAAGTTAGCCAGATCCCTGATGGCGCTACGATCGCCATTGCTAATAACCCTTCCCAAGCAGCACGGGGGTTGATCCTGTTACAAAAAGCTGGCTTGATCACGTTGAATAAAGATTTCGGTATTTTAGGCACAGTCAGCGACATTAAAAGCAATCCGAAAAACTTGAAATTCAAAGAGATCGACGATACTACCGGTCCGCGGGTCATTAAAAATGTTGACGCTGTTTTGATTTCTAACACGGTGGCCTTAGAAGGTGGGCTCCACGTGCTGACTGACTCGATCTACCACGAAAATGTTGACCAAAGTACCAAAGATAACATTAATATTTTAGCCACTGCCGCTAAAAATAAAAACAAAGCTAGCTACAAAAAACTAGTTAAGTTGTATCACAAAAAAGATATCCAAAAATATATCAAGACCAAGTATTATGGCACTAAGATCGAAGTTTCAAAACCGCTCACATACTTTAATAACTAGCTAAAGACAGTTAGCTTTCTGCCTTTCTAGATATCGTTACATTAATTATTGACGGATAACATAATAATATAGAAGGAAGTTTTTGAATTATGGCTAAAGTTGAAAGTTTCATCTTAGATCACACTAAAGTTAAGGCGCCCTATGTTCGTTTGATCACTGAAGAACACGGTGCAAAAGGCGATCTCATCAGTAACTACGATCTACGTTTAGTGCAGCCCAACGAAAATGCAATTCCCACTGCTGGCCTACACACCATCGAACATTTACTAGCCGGCCTGCTCCGTGACCGTTTGACCGGCGTGATCGACTGTTCACCATTTGGTTGCCGGACTGGCTTTCATTTGATCACTTGGGGACAACATTCGACGACTGAAGTTGCCATTGCCTTAAAAGGAGCACTGGATGAGATCGCCAACAAAATAACTTGGGCTGATGTTCAAGGTACTGATATTTACAGTTGTGGTAATTACCGTGATCATTCACTGTTCTCCGCGAAACAATGGTCCAAAGATATTTTAGCGCAAGGCATCAGCGACCAGCCCTTTGAACGTCACCTTGTTTAACCACTGAATTTAAAAATTAAGGAGGAAACAATCATTAGAAAAAAATATGTAATAAAGCAGAAATAAATAGAAAAGTAAACCGCTATTCATAAAAAGTAAATATGAAGCTGAACAGCATGACTATTATTTAATCTGATGATATGATGTGTATAAGGAAGAAACAAAAAACAACGCCGATTTGATTGGTGGT
>NZ_BJDN01000038.1 GCF_005405165.1 Loigolactobacillus binensis | reverse complement strand
CATTGGCTAATTTAAAACTAAACAGCGCTACTGATTCGAACCAAAAAGTTTCGGATCAGTAGCGCTTCTTTTGATTACGGTCGTTTATTGGGTGCTTACGTTACTTCCACATCAGCAAAATACTTACTAAAGTGGGCAACGTAATGACCTTTTTGCAAATGTGGAGGCAAGAGGAAGGTCCCACTGGAAACTTTAGTGCCAGCTGGATAGCCAACGCCTTGTTCAGCTAATTTGCCTACTAGCCATTTAAGTGAATTAAGGGGATTGCCTAAAACTTCAGATGATTTGCCAGTTGCTAATTCTTTACCGTCGAGAGTTAAAGTACAATCAACCGTGGCGAGATCGGCAACCGTTACTTTATCTGTCGTGTCAGCAGTGTATACAACGCGACCGCCAACGGCACCATCAGCGACAACCAAGTATTTAGATAGTGCTGGAAACCAATCGCTGAAGCGGGAATCAGGTAGTTCAACACCAGCAGCAACACCAACTTTAGCCAATAACTGTTCTGGCGTGTCGGTTGGCAGCAAGGCTTCCTTAGCCGTGAAAACCATTTCGACCTCTAACAACGGATCCATTAAGTCGCTGAGTGGTAGAGTTGCTGGACTGCTGAGCCAAGCCGATTTTGTTTCGGCGCCATAAAAAGGTGAGTCAGAGTCGAACATTTTTTGAGTTTCCTCAGAAGTCAAGCTAACTTTATAACCAGCTACAGGTTCTTTTTTCAATTCGGTAAAAGCATGCTGCACACGGTAGGCAGTAGCAAAATCAGGGACGGCCTTTTCCCAATCGCTGGCTTTAAGCGGTTTTTGCGTCGTTAATGCCTGGTATAAGGCGTTGGCGGCTTTAGTTTCAGTTGCGGATTGAACGGTTAATGTATTTTCACTCATAATGCAGATCTCCCTAAATAAGATTTAAATCAGTTACTAAAAAACGTCCCAGAAATACAATTGTATTTCTGGGACGTTACGGCGCGGTACCACCCAAATTCTTACTGTTATTACTAACAATAACTTAATCACGTACGGTTATTCACGATACGCTAGCAGGGTAATGGCTGCGGCCAATGGGTGTTACTTAAATTTCGACCCATAACTCAAAGGCGATTTTCATCGTGTTTAACTTATTCCCTTTCACCTAACGGAATTCGCTGCAAGTCGGAAACGATTACTCTTCCTTTTCTTAGTAACTCATTTATTTTTAATTTAAATCTAATATAGTCGCCATTTTAGTATCTGTCAAGGGTAAAAAAATAATTGCTCGCTAAAGTTGCGGGCAATTATGGGCACTACTTAATTTCTTTTTCGTAAATGTAATCACGCGTCATGGGTAAGAATTTACCAGAAGCACCTTTAGTGAGTAAGAATTGGATAACATCAATGTTACCGGACTCAAACGAAGCGGCTGCTGCTTGCAGGTAAACATCCCACATGCGAATAAAGCGTTCATCTTCTAATTTGGAGATTGCGTCGATGTTTGCGTTAAAATTCTTATCCCAAATCTCTAAAGTATGTTGGTAGTGCCGCCGCAAAGGCTCAACATCATCAACTTGTAAACCGGCATCGATGATATGCTGGATGTTTTCCGTCAGGCCGGGAACGTAGCCACCTGGGAAAATATATTTGGTCAACCAAGCATTAGTGGCGCCACCTTGTTGCCGAGTGATACCGTGGATCAAGGCTACACCATCGTCCTTAAGGTACTTACTGACGGTTTTAAAGTATAAGGCTAAGTTTTCTTGGCCGACATGTTCAAACATCCCAACGGAAGTTACATAATCAAATGGTTGTTCATGCTTTAATTCACGATAATCAACTAATTGTACATCGGCCACGTCTTGTAGGCCACGTTCAGTGATTTGTTTTTGAACGTAATTGTATTGTTCTTGGCTTAAGGTGATCCCCGTCACTTTTAAGCCGTATTCTTCAGCCGCAGTTAACATTAAAGTGCCCCAACCACAACCAATATCCAATAGGGTACGTCCTGATTGCGGGTCTAATTTGTTAATAATGTGGCGGACCTTGTTCATTTGTGCTTGCTCTAAGGTATCCTCTGGTGTAAGGAAGTAAGCACAAGAGTAAGTCATCGTTGAATCCAACCATAATTGATAAAAATCATTACCAACGTCATAGTGGCTTTGGACATCTTCCTTACTGTGTTTTTCATTGTGCGATTGTTTTGGTAAAAAGCGGATGTATTTAGCGTTACGCATAAAGCTGTCAGCATTTTCGTAAGCTGCAGTTAATAGTTTCTGAATACTGTAAGGACCGCCAGTGATTTCGATCTTACCATCCATGTAACCTTCACCTAAAGCCAACGAAGCGTTGTTCAAAATCTCTTTCATCGGGATCGCTTCTTTAAGTGTGATCGTGACTTCTGGTTCACCATCGCCATAAACCGCACTTTTGCCATCCCAATAATTAACCTTGACTGGAATGTTGAACGAATGACCGAAAAGAGTCTTATAGAACGTTTTTTCAAGCATTGAAACTATCCTTCCTCTCGTAAAAAACGCTTATATTTCATAAGCATAAAAACAGTATACGCTTATTTTCAAATGCTGATAAGTAAGTTGCAGAAATTATTTCCTGAAAATGTTATACTTGCTAGCAGAATAGTAGATAAATTGGTAGGTTATGCTCTTTTTGTTTCAGATATGTTTGATTGGTGTGTCTGCGCGGAAACAACTATAGCTTGAATTAACTAGATTTTAACTTAGTTGCAAGCTGGTTTTTGTCAGTAAATACTTGTCGTTAGTGTGTGCAGACGAGCAACAATACCTTTTCAAAGGTGATCTGAGTTTTAGGTGTTGAAGTTACTTTTTTATCGTTGAACCTTGAAGTAAGAAAGGTAGGCTAATTAATTTGCAAGTGCTTGATTTAATTAATAAGCGTCGTCGTGGGGAAAAACTGACGACCGCAGAAATTACTTTTATTACGAAAGCAATTATCGCCAAAGAAATGACGACTGCACAGGTGGGGGCTTTTCTAGATACATTTAGTTACCATGATATGGCAACTACGGCGGAACTAACTGATTTAACCATGGCACTGGCCTATTCTGGGGGTATTTATGATCTCAGTGATTTACCGGGGATCAAGGTGACACCGCTATCCACTGATGGTCTAGGCGATAAAACTAGCTTAATTTTGCTGCCTTTAGTTGCCAGTTTGGGTGTACCCATTTTGCAAGTGATAACGCCGTTAGCAGGTACGTTCAGTAGTCCTTTGCTGCGTTTAGCTGCAATTCCACAATTACGGACCAAATTGGCTGCTAATGAATTTGTGACAACTTTGAAGCAGGTAAACGCAGTTGCGGCTACACCAGTTGCCGAGTTAGCGCCTCTGCAACAGCAGTTCACACAGTTAGAGGTGGAAACGGATACTGCTCAGGTACCGGCGCTTTTGACTAGTCGGTTGTTAAGCTCAGCGATTGCAGCTGGTGCAGATGCTTTAGTAGTAGATATTAAAACGGGTAATGATTGCTTAAGCTTAGTCCAAGCACAGCAGGTTGCTAAATTAGCGGTTGCGGTCGGTGCAGAAGTTGGACGGCGAACGTTAGCGGTAATTTCTGATCTGAACCAGCCAGTGGGAGATGCAGTCGGTGCTAGTTGGGAGATTCGTGAAGTTATTGCGGCCTTGAAAGGTGGGGGGCCTGCTGATCTACGTGAATTAGTATTATCGTTAGGGGCTCAATTAGCGACGATGGGGGGCTATTCAGGTACAGCCGCTGATGCGCGTGAACAATTAAGCGCCAATTTGGAAAATGGCCAAGCCTTGGCAAAATTTCACGAGTGGATCGTAGCCCAAGGTGGTGACGCGGGCATTGTAGAGCAACCTGATTCATTACCAACAGCAGAATTTAATGCAACGGCACGAGCACCACGTTCCGGTTACGTTGCGGCATGGGATATGAAGCAGTTACGGCAATTACGTGATTTATTAGGCGATGCAGCGGGTGTTGGTTTTATTTTGCATAAAAAAATTGGCGATTCGGTTGAGGCCGGTGAAGCCTTGGCAACGATCTATAGTGCGCAAGCGGATATTCAGCCAGCCCTTAAATTAGGTCAACAGGCCGCAACAATTGCGGACGCAGCACCAGAACACCGTTTATTATACGATGTGATTGATAGTGCCATTGAACAAACGGATTGAGAAGTATTTGGCCTAATTAAGAAATAAGGCACCTTTACACTGGTTCAGTATTAAGTCTACGGACTTATGCTGGACTTTTTTAATGGCAGACTAGCCTAAGTTGTCCACCAATTGTAAGTAATTTATGGTGCTACCGCCATTGATTTTGGTGAACATCGGCTAGTTGTTATACTTGAATTTTATTGGCCAACGTGGACAAACAGGTTATCACCAATCGAGGTGCGTGGTTGCGGCAATCTTAGCAACGTATCAGTAGTTAACCAGTAAAATTATGAACGCTAAAGATGGGTACGATGCGCAAATTTCGATCAATGCTTTATAGATTATTTTCATGATGTTAATTTTTTAATAGCTGGATCGGGCAATCGTAAATTAATTGGGTGCGGTTGTAGCGTTTCTACTATCAATACTCGCGTTAGGTATTGAGTTACTAATTCCTAACTGATGGCAGACTGGGAGATGCGTTTTAATGCGGTGATAATAAGTTACAACGAAAAAATAAAGACTTAGCGTGTAGTGCTTACTTGTGAAAGTAAACACTATTTTTATTGTTAGAATTGCTGTTTTTATTCTATTTTAGACATTTTTATTCTATTACTGATCTAATGATTCTAGTTATACTAAAGCTGGATTAAAGATAGACCATTCATACTAAACAACGATTAAAACAGGGATCCAATGACATACCAATTTCGTTTGTTTTAATTCACTTGCGTTTTTTCAAAGCGACCCGCAAATAACCAGCTTAATGATTGTTAGCGTTTTCTATATGCTGTAAGTATAGAAAACAAGGAGGCAATTAAATATGTCAGAAAATTGGTTAGATCTTGCAGGTAAGACGATTATTGTAACGGGTGGTTCATCCGGGATTGGTAATGCGATTGTTGAAGAGCTTGTGGCTCAGAATGTAAACGTTATTAATGCCGATCTTAAATCTGGTGAATTCAAAGCTAAAAACTTAACCTTTGTTCAAACTGATGTGACTTCCCCACAAGCTGTTGAAGCCTTAGTGGAACAAACGGTAGCTAAATTTGGTACTATTGATGGTTTAGTTAATAACGCTGGAATCAATTTACCGCGGCTATTAGTGGATGATAAGCAGCCAAAAGGGCAGTATGAACTGACTGAAACGGCCTTTAATAAAATGTTTGCAGTTAATGTAAAAAGTGTTTTTTTAACGAGCCAAGCAGTTGGGCGGATCTTAGTGCATAAGCATGAAGGTGTGATCGTCAATATGTCTTCGGAAGCCGGTTTGGAAGGCTCACAAGGTCAAAGTGTTTATTCCGCAACCAAAGGTGCAATTAATGGTTTTACGCGTTCTTGGGCCAAAGAGTTAGGTGAATATAACGTGCGAGTTGTTGGCATCGCGCCAGGAATTATGGAAGCAACGGGGTTACGGACGCCAAGTTATGAAGAAGCGCTAGCCTATACGCGCCATAAAACCGTTGAACAATTGCGGGCGGGGTATAAGAGTACGACTACAACACCACTTGGGCGTAGCGGTCATTTATCTGAAGTTGCTGATCTAGTTTGCTACTACTTGTCTGGACGTTCAAGTTACATTACTGGCGTTACGACTAACGTTGCCGGTGGTAAATCGCGAGGCTAGGTCGCTAGCTAAGAAAATTAATTTATTAGAAATGAGGCGTGAAGCAAATGGACAATCAAGATTATCGTTTACTGAAGCGATTTATAACTCGTGAGTCGATTTCTAGCGCCGAATTGATGGCTAGTGAAAACATTTCCCAGAAAACTTTGCAAAAGCGGATCGCACAATTAAATGAAAATATTCAGGCAGTAGGGCAAATCAAGGCACGGCATGGGCGTTACTATTTGCAAGTCAGTGATTACCGCGGCCTAAGTCAACTACAGGCTGGCTATTTACGGGAATCATTGGACTTCAATGATAGCGAAAAGCGCCAAGCCTATGTGATCCAGCAGTTAGTAGCAGCACAAGATTACGTTGTGCAGGATGATCTCGCTGATGCACTGATGATCAGTCGTAGTACGCTTAGCAAGGATCTGGAAAAATTGCGGCGAACATTACGCTTGTATGATGCGGAGATCGTCGCCCAATCCAATCACGGCATCAAATTAATATTCCAACAGGCCTATCAATTGCCGCTATTATTGCTAAACGAAACTTACGATTATTTTGCAACTAATTATCCATTAACGTCAGCCGTAAAACAGGCCTTAGCGGCAGTAAAAACAGGAATCACTGACCAAGCAGTGGGGACTCAACTAGCCAAGTTAGTGGCCGTTTTGAGTTGTTTATGGCAAAATGGTCGCCGGCCTGAGTTGAAGGTTGCACATTATCATAATTTAGTGGCACTTACACCAGCTTGGAAACAGTTGTTTCAAGTATTAGCCGAACAACGCCATGTTGTGTTGACTCAAGTAGAAGTGGACTTCATTTGTTTTCCCGCTAATTTAAAATTTTCGCCACTGTTAGATCCAAAATTAGTCAACCGACAATTAGTTGAAAATCAAGTGTTATTGCACCGAATACAGCACCAAATCGAGTTACATCTTCAAGTGGAACTTGATTATCACGAATTCTACACACAAGTTAAGTACCATTTGCTTTTCTTATGTTATCGGAGTTTATTCAATCTACCAGCTAGTGAAATTTTCACCAATGAGATCATTAAAAATTATCCGGTAGCTGCAGAATTAGCTTTGATCACTATAAGCACCTTAGAACAACAATTGGGAACAATCATTCCAACGGCGGAAGCCAATTACCTAACCGTTTATTTTCAATTAGCTTTAGATGATGTGCAGGAGCAGCAACATACTGCACAACAAGTCGCCATTGTTGGCAACATTGGTTTAGGGGCACGGCGTTTTTTGCAGAAGCAATTGGCGGAAGTCTTCGCTGATCAGATCAGAGTAGTGGCGGTCACCGATATGACAACGTTATTACAAAATGATTTACCGTATTTGCTGATTTTTTCGGATCGACCATTGGATATTGGGTCTAACCGGATTCCAGTGATCCGCATTGATGATTTATTTCGAACTGAGGAGTTGGCCACTAAGATCACGTTATCCTTGGTTCACCGAGCGATTACTGCGCAAGATTGCCAACTGCAGATCAGTTATTTGACGCCACAGGCCGATTATCAGGCCACCGTTGATCAAATGATCGATCAAGCTACAGCCAAAGGTGATTTGGCACCTAGTTTTAAAAATAGGTGGCATCAACGGGAAGCCCAGGGTAGTAGCCTGTTTGAAAACGGTGTCGCCTTACCCCATACGATCAATGAAGTGATCCCAGCAACAATTTTTCTACAGATCGGTATTCTGCCACAACCGTTAACCGTTAATAAACGCTCGGTACGTTTGATCTTTTTGCTAGGTATACCGCAGCATTTAGATCAACATATGAATCGAATTCTCGATATATTATATGATTTTATTTTCAGTGTGGTTCGGCAAGAAAGCGTGTTACAGAATCTGTTGCATTATCGGCTAGATCAGCCAATTGAACAACTAACGGAGGGGATTTAATGCTGATTATTATTTTAGGTATTTTTGGTGCTTTCATATTGCAGGCGGGTCTAGGCTTTCTGCAAGTTCGTAACTTTGCACAGCATTATCAAACTCTGCGGCATCAGGGGAAAGTGCTGATCGGTCGGAATCCTAAGCGCCTCCAAGCGGGCACGTTATTATTGATCGCGCTAGATCAAAATGGCGTGGTTCGCGCTTGCCAACTAATGAAAGGGGTTACTATTTTTGCCCGCTTCCAAACGATCACTCGCTTTAATAGGCAATCATTTTTAGAATTAGCTACGGATTATCGGCAATTAAAGCAAGAACCGCGGTTAGTCCGGCAGTGTTTGCTAAATGCCTATCAAACTTTGATCAAGTACCATAGTGGTCAATTGGATGAATGTGATTTTAGTGGTCAAACGAATTTCTTTGCTTTACCACTCGTCACCTATATGCGCGGTCGGATACGTCAGTTTGGCCATTATTTAAAGAAAGTAGGTAGCTAATATGCATTATATTACAGACTTTGCTTCTGGATTTATGAATTTATTTCAAACCGGGGCGAAAACCTTTATTGGTTGGATGTCTTCAATTGTACCCGTTGTCTTGCTCTTATTAGTTTTAATGAACACGATCATTGCCTTTTTAGGTGAAGAACGAATGGAAAAAATTGCCAAAGCATCGTCACGAAATGTTTTGACGCGTTATATGCTATTGCCATTCTTAGCTGCTTTTATGTTAGGTAATCCGATGTCCTTCACATTAGGTCGTTTTATGCCTGAGTTTTACAAGCCCAGTTATTATGCAGCAATGGCGCAATTTAATCACACTAGTAACGGGGTTTTTCCGCATATTAATCCTGGTGAATTATTTATCTGGATGGGGATCGCACAAGGTATTCAAAAATTAGGCTTGAATACCATGGACCTTGCCATGCGTTATTTGTTAGTTGGTTTGGTCATGAACTTTATTGGTGGTTGGGTCACTGATTTCACCACGGCTTACGTCTGCAAATCCAGTGGGGTCACGTTATCAAAAGAAGTCAAAATTAGTAGTAAACCAGAAGCGGCCTAAGGTGTGTTGAATAGGTGTGACTGCTTGGCAAGGATACTTTTAAATATTGAATTTAGTCTAATAAACATAGGGGGCATTAATAATGAGTTGGCACAGTATTCGGATCGTTAAGGGTAGTGGTGGGTATGGTGGTCCCTTGACCATCACCCCGACGGAAGCGAAACACAAATTTATTTACGTCACTGGTGGCGAACGGCCCAGTATTGTTGATAAAATCGAGCAATTAACTGGCATGAAGGCCGTTGATGGTTTTAAAACAGCAATTCCAGATGAGGAAACTGCCTTAGCGGTTATTGACTGTGGCGGCACCTTGCGCTGTGGTATTTATCCTAAGAAAGGTATTCTCACGGTTAACATATTGCCAACTGGTAAAAGTGGCCCTTTACAACAATTTATTCATCCGGAGATCTACGTTTCCGCAGTAGGTGATAACCAAATTAGTTTGGTCGATGATAATGCACCAGAAGCAAGCACAAGTGAAACGGCTACAACTGAACCAGAAGCGACAACTGACAAGCCAAAATTTGACCCTAACAAAAAAATTACTGAACAATTGCAGCATAAAAGCTTTATCGCGAAAATCGGTATCGGCGCTGGTCGAGTTGTTTCGACCTTTAACCAGGCGGCTAAAGATTCAGTTCAAACTGTGATCAATACGATCATTCCCTTTATGGCCTTTGTTGCTTTGCTGATTGGGATTATTCAAGGTTCTGGGATCGGTAAAATCTTCGCTAAGTTAATGTCACCGTTAGCCGGTAATGTTGTGGGTTTATGTGTGATCGGTTTTGTCTGTTCTTTACCATTCTTATCACCTTTATTAGGCCCCGGTGCCGTTATTGGTCAAGTTGTGGGCACATTGATCGGGGTAGAGATCGGTAAAGGTAATATTGCGCCACAATATGCTTTACCTGCACTATTTGCTATCAATACGCAAAACGCCTGTGATTTCATCCCCGTTGGTCTAGGCTTAGAGGAAGCTGATGCTAAAACAGTTGAAGTTGGTGTACCATCCGTTCTGTATTCCCGATTTATTAATGGTGTACCCCGGGTGTTAGTAGCCTGGCTAGCTAGTTTTGGTTTATACGCAAAATAATATGAGGAGGAGTTACCATGAATCAAACAAAAACAGTTGTCTTTAAAACACAAGTCAATGAAATTGGTGGTGAAGCCAAGGATTTTGCGGCGATCAATATGATGATCTTTTTCGGTAAGGAAGCGCCGGATGCGTTACGATCGTCTTGTTATTTGATCGATGTGGTGCCGATCAAACAACCGATTGTCCCAGGGATGACCTTAATGATCGACCAACAAACCTATCAGATCACGGCAGTTGGTGGTGAGGTTCAAACTAATCTAGGAAATTTAGGCCATATTTCTGTAGTTTTCAATGGCGCGGCAACACCAGAATTAGCTGGTACGATGTACGTTGCGGCTAAGGATTATCCAGCAGTCAAGGTAGGTAGTCAAATTCAAATTTTAGCTTAAAAAAGCGAGCCGCTGAGCTCGCTTTTTGGGTACTTTGAGTGGTATTTAATGCCGAAACTGCGAAGGGGTCTGACCAGTATAGTGGCGGAAAACTCGGGTGAAATGGCTGGGATCAGCAAAATTAAGTAAGGTCGCAATTTCTTGGATCGAACGCTGAGAAAATTGCAATAAATAGCGACTTTCAGTGATTTTGCGCTGTAAAATAAATTGTTTTAGTGATAAACCAGTGCTCTGTTTGATCGTTCGTGATAAGGTGGCAGCCGGTCGTTGGAGCGCCGCTGCCACTTGTTCAACTGTGAGTGATTGATAAATGTGTTGTTGCAAATATTGTTCTACTTGATAAACAGCGGTGGGTAAATTCTTTTGGCGGTAATGCTGTACTAATTGGGTGTAATAAGTGATGATCTGCTGAGTGAAACTTTTGTAATTCTCTAAATTAACGGATTTTTCAGCTTTGCGGATCAATTTATCACCTTTAAAGTAAGATTCTCCTGAAGGAACACCGCCGGCATTGGCGGCACGGGTGACGATCACCACCGTGACAATAATGAATTCTTTGACACGGCGCTGCGGATCATTGCTTAACATGCCAATATATTCTGGAGTCGCCAACAACTGATCGCCTAAGCTTTCGGCGCGTTTTAGATTACCCGCACTGATCGCGGCTAAAAATAACTTTTCTTGTTCATAGATACTATTCATATTACGGTAGTGGGTCACTTCGTTGGTTTTTAATTCTTCCAATAAAAGGTCACGTAGCGAATAATCTGCAATTAGAGCATCAAGCTTAGGTGTTAACCGTGTTTTAACGGTTGTTGTGCGGTGATACAGTGCTAAGTATAGAGTAGCGGCCAATTTAAGTGTTGCATCCTTATCACGGGTAGTGTGGTTAATTGTCGGTGTATCCAAAGAAATAAAGCATAACCAAAAACCGTTCCAATGTTGGTTAGTTATTTTAGGTAGGTAAAGAATCAACAAACGCCAATGATTGACACTAAATAATTGTGGTTGTTCCGTTCTAAATAAATCCAGTTGGCGCTGCACTTGTTCCAAATTTAAGGTAACCGCCATATCACGTTGAACCTGCGTAACCAATTGACCATTGGCCGTAAATTCACAAAAGGAAAAGTTAAGTAATTGGCTGAATTGTTGCATTAAGTTAAGTTGACTATTTACTTGCGTCATGCGCAAAAGGCCTCATTTCTAATTTTGCTAACTAACTTTTTAGTCAGCAACTATCGTTTTATTTAATTAAAATACAACAAAAGCAGTGAAACCTTTATTTAATAAGTAATTCATGAAAGATAACGTTTTCTGAAAATGTAAGGCTAACTTTTTGGTATACTGTGATTACGTACTAATCAACAACTAAAAAAGCAAGCATTATATAATTGGTATAGCTATATTTTTGCGCTTGATTTTTGCTGATCAATACGATATTGCCATTATGGAGGCTTTGCTATGAAAACTTATTTTCAACGTATGGGTCGCTCGTTAATGTTACCAGTTGCGACTTTACCCGCGGCAGCTTTATTGGTCGGTGTTGGTCATTGGCTACCGGCTAACTGGGCAGCGGCGCAGTTTCTGCAATCTGGCGGGAATGCGATCCTAACCCACCTAGCGTTACTATTTGCCGTTGGGCTCGGATTAGGAATGGCGCAGGACAAAGATGGTTCGGCTGCCTTGGCCGGTGTAGTTGCGTTTATTGTACCTACTTATGTTTTAGCACCTGCTCAGGTTGCAACTTTGCTAGGAACCACTGCCGGTAAAGTCGATCCAGCATTTGCAGCAATTCCGGCCAATGTGTTTATTGGTATTAGCGCTGGACTAGTTGCGGCAACAATGTATAATCGTTTCCATAATGTTAAGTTACCGATGGCAATTTCTTTTTTCAGTGGCAAACGTTTAGTGCCTATTATGGCCGCCTTAGTTATGTTGTTGCTCTCATTAGCCTTATTATTTATTTGGCCACCAATTTATCAAACCCTGGTTGCCTTTGGTAAATTTATTGTTGGCCTAGGGGCTGTCGGCGCCGGGCTTTATGGTTTCTTTAATCGTTTGTTGATTCCCACCGGGTTACATCAAGCGCTGAATTCTGTATTCTGGTTTAATGTTGCTGGGATCAATGATATCGGTAATTTCTGGGCTAGTAAAGGGGTACGTGGTACGACTGGGATGTATATGGCCGGCTTTTTCCCAGTTATGATGTTCGGTTTGCCTGCCGGTGCATTTGCAATTTACCGTAATGCGTTGCCGGAACGGAAAAAGGAAACGGCGTCGTTAATGTTAGCAGCAGGTTTCGCTTCCTTTTTTACTGGGGTCACCGAACCATTGGAATTTTCTTTTATGTTTGTTGCTTGGCCGCTATACGTGATCCATGCAGTTTTCACCGGTTTATCGCTTGCTTTTGCCGCTTGGATGCACTGGACGGCTGGCTTTACGTTTAGTGGTGGCCTGGTCGATTTTATTCTTAGCTTAAAAGTGCCAATTGCTAATCAGCCGTTGATGTTGATCGTACAAGGATTAGTCATGGCGGTGATCTATTATTTTGGTTTTGACTTCGCTATCAAAAAATTTAATTTAATGACGCCTGGCCGGGAGTTAGTGGTGGCTGATGATGCTACAACGATCACCGTAACGGCTGCTGACGATAAATATTCACTTACTGCTAAAAAAATCTACGCGGCGATCGGTGGCGCCGCCAACATTAAAGTGATCGACAATTGTACTACCCGGCTACGGCTCCAATTAAATGATACCAGTAAGATCGATCAAAATGCGTTGAAGGCTTCTGGTGCTGCTGGAATCAATATTCTGGATAAGACTAATTTACAGGTGATCATTGGTACTGAGGTCCAGTTTGTAGCGGATGCTTTAACACAGTTACAACAAGTTGGCACACCAGTGACCTTGCCGGCAAGGTCTGATGCACCTATACCCGCTGTACCAGCTGCTTCGCTCACTGCTGGTGTGACCGAAACCTTATACAGTGTTACGGCAGGTCGTTTTATGCCGATCGAAAACGTCAGTGATCCAACCTTTGCACAGAAAATGTTAGGTGACGGATTTGCTATTGAACCAGAAAGTGGTACGATCGTTGCGCCAGTTGATGCTAAAGTAGTTTCTATTTTTCCAACTAAGCATGCACTAGGTTTTAAAACGGCTACTGGTTTAGAAATCCTGTTGCACATGGGTATCGATACCGTTCAATTAAACGGTGTTCCTTTTGACGTTACAGTTACTATGGATCAAGAAGTTCATCATGGCGATGTGGTTGCTCATGTTGACCTGGCAGCAATTAAGGCCGCTGGGAAAGCGACCACAATGATGGTGATTTTGACTAATATGGATCATGTCGGCTACTTGAAAATTGCGCCGTTAACAGAAAAAGTGCAATTAAATGCACCGTTAGCCCAAGTAACGACAAAGTGATCGTGAATTTAAGGATGCACCACAAATCTTAGGTGCATCCTTTTTCATAGGCACAATGCTTGACCTTACGCTGTTAGCGGCCTATATTTTTAAGCATAAGCACGAATATTAAATTAAGAAAGGAACTAAATAATGACCCAAATAAAAACAATTGAAGTTGGTACAAGTGAGTTTCTTGCTGGTACTAAGGCTCAGGAAACACCTCAAGATCGCGACTTGTTGATCCAATTAGCGGCGGTTTCGATCAATCCAGTTGATTTAAAAAAATTAGCCACTTATCAAGCTGGTGCTCCTAAAATTCTTGGTTTTGATGGTGTTGGCACTGTATTGGCAACTGGCGCGGCAGTTAAGGACTTTTTGGTTGGCGACCAAGTTTATTATGCGGGGACAACTGCCCGTGACGGCAGTTTTCAAGCTGAACAATTGATCGACGCACGGTTAGTTGCCAAAAAGCCAACTAATTTAACTGCAACAGAAGCAGCTGCCTTTCCCTTGGTTAGTTTAACGGCTTACGAATTACTATTTGAAAAATTTAATTTTATTCCGAAAGCAGGAGCGAATAAAGGTAAATCAGTTTTGTTGGTCAATGGCGCCGGTGGGGTCGGCTCAGTGGCTAGTCAGCTGGCCAAATGGGCGGGCCTGACGGTTTATGCCACTGCCAGTCCGCGTAATTTTGATTGGTTGGAACAACACGGAGTTGATTTTCCCGTTGATTATCATGCCGGTCAATCTAACAGTTTAGCGCAGTTTGCGGCCGATCAATTTGATGCGATTGCGGTATTTTACAGTATCGAAAGTTATTTGCTGCGCTTAGTTGAATTGACTAAGCCTTTCGGTCATATTGGCACGATCGTTGGTACGCAAAGGCCCATCGATATTGGCGCCTTGAAAAATAAGGCGCTGTCTTTTGATTGGGAGTTCATGTTTACTAAATCATTAGCCCAGTATCGTCAGGCCAGCCAAGGTCAAATTCTAAAACAAGTTGCGGCCTTACTTGATGCAGGTACTTTACGTTCGATCACAACTAAAACCTATCAAGGGCTGACGGCCGGCAATTTAAACGCCGCTAGTGAATTACTTAAAACAGGCCACAATGTGGGTAAGATTACTTTGACCGTTTAGCGTTCAGTCACAGTATCAGGCCTGAATATTGACGGTAAAAAACGCCTGCTGAATTTAATTTTCAGCAGGCGTTTTTAGGTTGAGCAGGGATTTTTTGTTGAACACTATTTAAACACGGCGATAAATTAGTGTACCGATCAAATAAGAAAATAGGGTGATACCGATCAGCCAGGCTGCGGCGATCCAACCATGATTGCCGATCGGTTGGGTGGTCAATAATTGGCGTACTGCTTGGATAACGTGAGTCAATGGTTGATTTTCAGCAAAAATACGCACAACCTTTGGCATTCCAGTTACTGGTACAAAGGCCGAACTAACAAATAAAAGTAATAAAATTAAATAGGAAAAGGCACTGGCACCATCAATGCTACTGGCAGCCAACGCAAAGGGGACTGATAGCCAAGTAACGGCGATGGCAAAGCCAACTATGAGTAATAAGGCCAGCAACCATTCACTGATTGAGGCTTTGCTACGAAAACCGATCAAGAAAGCAACGGCCAAAACGATCAAAGTAGATGTTAACATGAAAATAACTGAAGCTACTGCCTGACCATTTAGAACTGCTGATTTTGAAATTGGTAATGTTTTGAAGCGATCAAACATACCAGAAGTTTTATCTAAATTAATTCGGAGTGCCGTATAGGCTGAACCGGTGGCAATGGTCATCAATAGAATTCCAGGCAAAACGTAGTTCACATATTCAGCGTGACTAACACCATCAATTTGAATGGCGCCACCAAACAAATAAACCATTAGTAATAACATCGCGATCGGCATCAAAATAACGGTAATGATCGTATCTAGGCTACGCAGATTGTGCTTGATCAGCCGTCCAGCGAGGGTAAAAGTATCACTGATAAAGGTCATAAGTTAAGCCTCCTTATTCAATTGTAAAAAGACGTCATCTAAAGTGGGTGCGGTGACTTGAAAGCTCACTGGCTGCAAGTCATTTTTAGTTAAAAGCGATAAAATTTGTAATGAAGTTGTCACACTTTTAGTTAAAACGACCGTTAAGGTTACTTCATCAAGTGTTTGTGGTCGAAACGCCTGTAGTACTGGAACCGCACGATTTACCTCGGTTGGCGTTGTAAAAACTAACGTCATTTTTTCGGGACCAGCTAAGTGTTTCATTTCTGCCGGTGTGCCACTGGCAATGATCGTTCCTTGACCGAGAAAACCAATTTCATCCGCTAGTTGATCGGCTTCTTCTAGATATTGGGTGGTCAAGAAAATCGTTTTGCCTTGCTGTTTTAGACCACGAATCGCTTGCCACAAATCGTTACGGCTTGCTGGATCTAACCCGGTAGTCGGCTCATCGAGAAACAGGATCTCCGGATCGCCGACTAAACTCATCGCCAGATCTAACCGCCGCCGCATTCCGCCAGAATAGTCAGCAACGCGTTTATTAGCCGCCGCGGTCAATTTGAATTGTGCCAAAAGATCATTAGCCACTTGTTGTGGTTGTTTGATATGCCGTAGCTTAGCAATCAAAACTAAATTTTCGCTACCAGTCAAAACATCATCGACGGTTGAATTTTGTGCACTAAAACTGAATAAACGCTGGATCTTGCGTAGATCCTTTTTGACATCTAGTTGGTTGACGGTGACTGCACCAGCATCTGCATCAAGTAATCCGGTAATGATTTTCAGCAAAGTGCTTTTGCCGCTACCGTTGGCGCCAAGTAAGGCGTAGATGCTGCCACGAGTGACATCGAGACTGACACCAGTCAAGACTTTTTGTTCCTTGAACTGTTTTTGAATTCGGTCAATGGTAATGATTTTCGGCATGGTGGGCCCTCCTTGTCTAACTATTTTTTATAACTTTGCCGTAACTGATTGCGTTTTTTATCGAGCCAAGTTTCTTCAGGGTATTCACTGAGCAGATCATCGGCAAAATCAGCGATATCAGCGCCGACGACATCTTCAACGCTGGAGCCATCGGCCGCGGCGGCTTCGAACATTTCTAGGACTGAACCTAATATGTCGTAAATGCCACTACCTTTGGCCCAATTCATGAGGTACTTTTCTAAAGCGACCTGCGCTTGTTTAAATGCTGGTGGTAAAGCGTTGACCCGTTTGCGGTAATCACGGTAAGTTTTCTTTTCTGCCCGCATTTTTTTAAAATAATTGATCATATTAGGCGTCCTCCTTTTGTAATTTAGCCATTTGCGTGGATAGAAAGGCCCAATGCTGCCAAAAAGTGGCTAAGGTCGCTTCACCGGCTGCGTTTAAACGATAAAATTTACGTGCGGGCCCTAAACTAGATTTTTTCTTTTCGACTGTCACCAGTTGATGTTTTTCCAGCCGCATTAAAATCGTGTAGACGGTTCCTTCGACGACATCTTCAAAGCCATGTTCGTTAAGGTATTTGGTGATCTCGTAGCCATAAGTTTCGCCGGTGCTAATTTTTTGTAGGACGATACCTTCGAGGACACCTTTTAACAGCTCCGTCGAAATTTTCATTTTGCTACCCCCCACTACTTTGTATTAATGAGTACTACTACATAGTATGACGAAGTAGTGACACTGTCAACTTATTTGAATAAAAAAATATCGTAGTCAATTTGACTACGATAAGGTAGATTAGGCAGCGCGATGAACTAGTTGCCAGGTAATGCCGAATTGATCAGTGATCCAAGCGGCTTTATCGAATTGGGCGATCGGCTCAGGACCCATTAAAACATGACCTGAACTAGCTAATGTTGTGAAAATACGATCGAATAGATGGGTATCGCTGAATTCAATGAATTGTGACGTTTGCCAGCTGGCTGGCGGCGCTTCTTTCGGTGTGAAGTCAAGGGCATAAAATGATTGCCCCATAAGGGTGAAACTGGCGTTGTAAACTTTACCGGTCAATTCCGGTTGCTCGTCACCGAAATAGGTTAGTTCGATCAATTCACTATTGGGAAAAAGCTGCACATAAAAGTTCACCGCAGCTGCAGCAGTGCCGGGAAAACTAAAAAATGAAATTGGCCGATCCTGTTCCATGTAAACACACTCCCTTAAACTGGCTTATTTTTTAATATTTTAAATACTACCCTAGTTTAGCATAGCAGCGCTAACAGAAAAACTTTTGTGCATAAGCGAAAAAAGGCCTTGACCTTGACGTTACGTCAACCGATAAGCTAACTTATAAGCAAGTGATTTAGGACGTATTTGCTAAATAAAAAAATGGTGGTGATCAAGTGTACACGATTCAACAATTAGCCCAGTTAGCTGGCGTCAGTACGCGCACGCTACGTTACTATGATCAAATCGGCTTGCTTAAAGCACAGCGGGGTGCAAATGGCTATCGACTATATGGTGCAGCGGAAGTTGATCAATTGCAGGAGATCTGCTTCTTCCGCTTGTTTGAGTTGAAATTAGACCAGATCCAGCAAATTATTCAGCAGCCAGCGGCAATGCGTATGCAAGCATTGCGCCAACAGCGTACCAAGATCGTGCATGAACAGGCGCGTTTAGTGCGTTTGTTGCAAACGCTGGATCAGGTATTGGACACACAGAAAGGGGTTACTACAATGACCGACCAAGAAAAATTTGCGGCTTTTAAAGCTGAACAGATCGTAACCAATGAAGCCAACTACGGTGAAGAAATTAACGCCAAGTATGATGAAGAAACAATCGCGCAAAGTAATCAAAAATATTTGAATTTAACCGCCGCTGAAATGGCGGCGATGGAACAGACTAATACCGAATTGCTGCTAACATTAGCGGAAGTGATTGCTAGTCGGCAGCTTGATAGTTTAGCCGCACGGCGAGTTTTCACGCTCCATAAAAAATGGCTCAGCTACTCATGGGTCAATTATTCCGCTGCCGCTCATCGCGGTTTAGGTGAAATGTACGTCAATGATCCGCGTTTTGCCAGATACTACAATAATGGCGCTCACTCACCGGAAGCGGCGGACTGGCTCAACCGAATCATTCAACACTATGCTCACGATTAAAATCATTGGACGGCTGCGCGTAGGTAGCGTAAGAATTGACTGAGCGCGGCGTTCTGCGGCTGGCGCGGTGAAATTAATTGTAGTTCGCTAAAAATGGGGGTCGTTAACGGCCGCAGCTTCAGCTTGGTAGTCATAAAGGGTGCGGCCGAACGTTGAAATAGCAGCGTGACTTGCTGCGAATTTTCGACGACGCTCAGGATCGTTTCAATGTGGGTACTTTCAAACCGCACATTAGGCGTGAAGCCAGCGTGTTCGCACAAACTGATCACCTGCTCATAGACACCAGAACCTGGTGGTAATAAAGTAAACTCGAAATCAGCTAATTCAGTCATGCTGATTTCTTTTTTTTGCGCTAATGGATGATCGACCGGTAAAATAACCATTAACTGATCACGGTAAAGATTTTCACTTTGGTAAGACTTATTTAAGTGATCCGTTTGTAGATCACGAACGATGGCGATATCGAAGCTGTTGGTTTGCAATTTTTCGATCAACTGATCGCCCTCTAGTTCCTGTAGGCGTAAATTGATCTGCGGATAATCGGCCATGAATTTGGTTAAGGCCTGCATTAGCCCGTATTGCGACAGAATCGGGACGGTCCCGATCAGCAAACTGCCCCGTTTAAGCGTTTGATATTCCTGCAATTCAGTTTGCATCAGCCCGTACTGGGTCGTGATCAATTTAGCGTAGCGATAAAAGGATTTACCGGCCTCCGTGATCTTGAGCTGCCGCCGATTTTGCGTGCTGACTAAGGTGACACCAACGGTGCTTTGAATGGCGTGTAAACGCTTGGATAAAGCTGATTGGGTCATGTTTAATTGTTCAGCAGCGCGAGAAATATTTTTCGTCTGGTAAATCTGAATGAAAGCCTGTAAGTCTTCAAGATTCATTGCCGATACCTCCAATAGTCCATTTAGGAATAATAATAAGCCTAACCCGATTTGTTCGCAATTATTGACGCTGGTAAACTAGAGAGTGTTAAAAAAAGCGTTTGAACTGAACCCCATAAATTGGAGTAAATTTTAAGCAACTAACTGGTCGGAAAGATTTCGGTATTGAACCGGAGTTTTTCCGGCCAGTTTTGTTCTAATTCTTTTATTATTATAG
>NZ_BJDN01000037.1 GCF_005405165.1 Loigolactobacillus binensis | reverse complement strand
ATATAGTTTCACCACTATTTAAAGTTTAGAACAAAACTAAAATAGTGAATCAACTATCCCGTCGGATAATCGATTCACTATAAAGCTTAGAATGTTTTAATGGCAATGGCACCTTCAGTTCGAACTTCATTTGGTGAACTGATGGGTGAAGGTTTTGGTGTTGATACGATGAATAAGATTTATGCTGGATGTCGTAAAGCTGGCTTTGATCGTATCTATGACATTAACTTTGGGGCTGATTTAACGATCATGGAGGAAGCCACTGAATTGATCGAGCGGGTACAAAATGGGGGCGTTTTACCAATGTTTACCTCATGTTGCCCAGGCTGGGTCCGTTTGTTGCACAATTATCATCCTGAAGAATTAGCTCATTTTTCATCGGCGAAAAGCCCGCAACAAATGTTTGGTGCGGCCAGTAAGTCGTATTATCCAGAGACCGCCGGCATCGATCCTAAAAATGTGTTTACAGTGACGATCATGCCTTGTATCGCGAAGAAATTTGAAGCGGATATTCCTAGTATGGAGGTTGATGGTCAGCGGGATATCGATGCGGTGATCACCGTCCGTGAATTAGCCAAACTGTTTAGAAAGCGTAAGGTTAGATGGCGCAAGTTGGAACCAGAAGAACCTGATCAGCCACTATCAGAATTTACGGGTGATGGAACCGGTTTTGGTTTTTCTGGCGGGGTCATGCAGGCTGCACTGCGGACCGCAAAACACTTCGTTGATAATGAAGACCTTGGCTTAGTTGACTTTCAACCAAGTGACATCCCAGGCGTAAAGGAATATACAGCAGAGCTTGGCGGTGTGCCGGTTCGTTGCGGCGTGGTTGACGGTGCGACCCATGCGTTTGATTTATTTGAAAGTGGTGAATTAGAAGATTTTCAATTTATTGAAGTTATGGCGTGTCCTGGCGGCTGTATCAATGGTGGTGGGCAACCACATGTCAACGCTAAAACACGTTTAACCACCGACCACGTTGCCTTGCGTAGAGGGGTCTTGAAGGAAGAAATGAAGGCATCAGGTTTTTCTAAGTGTTATGAAAATAAGAGTATTCAAGAATACTACAAGACTTATTTAGGAAAACCTGGTAGCGCTAAGGCCCACAAGTATTTGCATTACGACTTTCAGGAAAATTTTGACAATAACCAAGGTTGGCTTAACGCAGATGCTAAGGCGTTCCAAGCAACGCATTAGTTTTTTAGGGGTAGTCAGCAAAAAGCAGCCATTTACGGCTGCTTTTTTGTTGATTTAAGAAAAAGTTAACTTTGTTTGAGGAAACTGATGCTTAACTTAAGCCTAGTTTAGGGTCGTTTAGCTAGAATAGTTCGCATAGGGGATGATCTTATGTTAACTAAAACTAAAAATAAACGTTTACTACAAAGCTTATTCGCCATTTATTTGCTTGCATTATTTTGGATCGTGCTATTAAAATTACATTTATCGTTGATTCAGCTAGGTAGTCAGCGCAGCATTAATTTAATTCCATTTGCGGCTTCAGCGTTAGTTAACGGCCATATTGATTGGTTGGAGCCGTTATTAAATATTCTGGTATTTATTCCGTTAGGGGCCTATATCGCGATTTTCTTTAAAAAAGGACGATTGCGATTGATTATTGCAATCAGTCTATTTTGCGAAGTAGTGCAATTTATTTTAGGTATCGGTGCCAGTGATATTACTGATGTGATCGATAATTCGCTTGGTGGGATTATCGGATTGTTATTGTACCGCGGGTTGGAAAGCTGGCTGCAGCGGCAGAACAAACCGCAAAAAATGATCAATCAAATTGCAGTGCTTGGTACAGTATTGTGCACCACGCTTTTAGTATTAGTTAAAGTCAAAGTGCTGTTTTAGCCTATAATAAAAAGGTTACTTTAACCTACTAAAAGTACAACTAAAACCGGCACTTTTACACGCAAAACTGGTATGATAATTAAGACAAATAAATCATATTTGGAGGTTTGAAAATGGCTTTAACAGCTTTAGCACAAGTTCTCGGTGGGGCCAATAAAGTGGCTTATGCAACCAGCATCGACAACGTACCTAATTTACGAATCGTTAATTTTGTCTGGGATGCGACCACCCCAGCGATTTTATATTTTGCTTCAGTCCGTGATTCTCAGGGCGTGTAAGAATTTCTTGCCAGTAAACAGGTTGCTTTTTCAACGATTCCCGAAAAGGGTAATGCTCATGTCGCCAGTAATCAGGCTGTCGGTAAGGCTTCGCAACGAACTTTGGCGCAAATGAAGGCGCAATTCTTGGCTGAAGTGCCAGATTTTGCCCATGTTTTAGACTTGATTGGGCCTAAACTGGACCTTTATGAAATTCAGATCAGTAGTGCCGAAGTTGATCAGGGCTTAGGTAACGGCGTGGTTCAGGTCGAATTTTAAAGTAGATGGAAAAAGCTAGCCATTTTTGGGCTAGCTTTTTTGATCGTGGTTTCGGTGCCACTGCTGTAAATAGGCCAAACGCTGTTTAAACCGTTTTTCATTGCCTTGTTCAGTAGGTACATAGTATTGGTGGCCTTCTAGATCTGGCGGCATTGTTTTCATAGTGGTCAATTTTTCCTGATTGTTATGGGCGTATTGATAATCAGCACCATAGCCGAGATCTTTCATTAAGCCAGTTACTGCATTACGAATTTGCAATGGGACGGGCTCATTACCGGTTTTTTTGACATCGGGTTTAACGGCTTCAGTCGCAGTATAAACAGCGTTTGATTTTGGTGCTAACGCTAAATAAATAACGGCTTCGGTTAAATGAACGTTACACTCCGGCATACCTAGGAATTGACAGGCTTGAAAAACAGTGACTGCCAATGATAGGGCGCGTGTATCGGCTAAGCCAATATCTTCGCTTGCAAAACGAACTAACCGCCGCGCAATATACAGGGGATCCTCGCCGCCAGTCAGCATACGCGTTAACCAATAAATGGCCGCATCAACGTCACTGTTGCGCATTGATTTATGCAGGGCGGAAATAATATTATAGTGTTCCTCACCATGTTTGTCGTAACGCAATGATTTTGTATTGATCAATTGGCTTAAGGCCGCAGCATTGATGGTGACTTTTTTGTCATGGTGCTCAGCATTTAGTACCGCCATTTCTAGTGTGTTTAGGGCCACGCGGGCATCACCGTTGGCAAATTCCGCTAGTAACTGTAAGGCTTCGTCATTAATAGAAACCGTTAAGTCAGGAAAGGCATGGGGATTTTTAAGCGCTTTGTGTAGCAGTTCAACAATGTCACTGACTTGTAATTCTTTCAGGACAAATACTTTGCAGCGGGAAAGTAGCGCTGAATTGATCTCAAACGAAGGATTTTCAGTAGTTGCCCCGATCAAGATAATACTGCCGCGTTCAACAAAGGGTAAAAAGGCGTCTTGCTGAGCCTTGTTAAAACGGTGGATTTCGTCAACAAAAACGATGGTGCGCTCCCCGATTTCTCGGTTCATTTCTGCCGCTTCCATAATTTTACGAATATCTTTAATGCCACTAGTTACCGCACTAAAGGTAACAAAATGAGATTTTGTTTGGTTAGCGATGATTCGGGCTAAGGTTGTTTTGCCAACACCAGGTGGGCCCCAGAAAATCAATGATGAAAGCTGGTCATGGTCAATCAAGTCGCGTAAAATTTTGCCAGGACCTAATAAATGCTGTTGACCAGAAAATTCAGTTAGGCTTTGTGGCCGTACACGATTGGCCAGCGGACTATTTTGCTGACTGCCAGCCGCAAATAGTGATTCTTGTTCCATTTATTTCACTTCAATCTACTGTTTTGCATTTAGTTTAACACGTTGATTCAAAAATAGAAAAATCCAGTGGTAGCGATTATACACAGATGCAGTCGGCTAAATTTTAGCAACCTTGAAAGCGTAAACGCTTCTAAATTCAGGTTAAATAAAAATTTAATTATGGTTATTATCTCGGAACGGTTAAACTGAGATAGGAATCAAACTAACATTGAAAGAGGACGTGAAGTGATGACTGACGAAATTTTTCCCAATGGTTGGGATCAACCATTAAAACAAATTGCCACCGCACATCAGTGGCAAGATCTAATTGCGCTTAAACAGGCTGCCGATCAATATTACTGCGATTATGGTGACTTATTGACACCTAGTCGTACTAATTTATACCGTGCGTTGGAATTGACCGCATTTACGGAGGTTAAAGTCGTTTTATTAGGTCAAGATCCTTATCCAAGCGGGGATAAGGCAACCGGACTAGCCTTTTCAGTTGGTCAAACTACACATTGGCGGCGCGATTCGTTGGCAGCTATTGCTGATCTATTGGCTAGCGATGGTTACGGTGAGTTGACCAGTGGCGATCTCAGCCCGTGGGCCCAACAAGGCGTGCTACTGTTGAATTTACGGTTGACGCACCGCAATACTGCTGCTGGACACACAAAAACAGTAGATCGTACACTGAATTGGCCATTATTAACGCGCCTAATGATTCGGGCCTTGAATGAGCGGACTGCACCAGTTGCTTTCATTTTGTGGGGTAAGGATGCTATTACAATGGAAAAATATATTCATGCATCGCAGCATTTGTTGGTTCGTGCGAGCCATCCCAGTCAAATGTCGCGGCGACGTACCTTATTTAAAGGTAAAGTTAGTGCCTTTGATCGTTCGCAATCGTTTCAGCAGGTCAACGCCTGGCTACAACATATGGATCAACCATTAATTGACTGGACAGGTTCTATGGCCAAATAAAAACACTACCCGGCAAAAATGCTTAGGTAGTGATTAATGCTTAGCGTAATGATTTGCGATAGCCTGCAGCTTGCGCTTCAGCCTCAGTGGTGAAATAAACGGCGTTGGTGGCGTTCATATTATAACCGGCTTGGTCCGGAGTGTGGTAGATTTTACTATTAACATTCCCAACAATTTTGCCTTGAGTGCCAGTATTGATTTGGCCAGTGTTCGTACTGGTATCAGTCGTATTATTGCTGGTACCAGTGGTGGCTGATGGTGTTGAACTAGTTGTGCTGGCAGCCGTTGCGGCAGCACTGACCTGACTAGTGCCATCGGTATAATTAATAGTGACACCGGACTCAACATTAAAAATATAAACATTGAATTTCAAGCCACTGGCGTTAACGGCCTCAGCCTGCATGTGCACACCACGAGCGACTAATTCGTCATCTTTAAAAACTGGCGTTACTTGATAACGTACATAAACAGTCGGGTTATTTTTGATATAGTAGGCGATATCATCTTCGTAACGTAACATTTCCGGGCTGTTCAGTGAGCGGGTACCAGTGATCAAGTTTTTCGGATTATTATTCTGGCCCGTTAGTTGATAACCGATCAAGTGTGAACGATTGTATAAATAGCCACTTTTAATTTTTTTATTACGCCAACCGGTGGGATCAACTGTCAATGGTTGACGTTTTGCTGTTGGCTGCGAACTCTTATTTAATAACGCATTGGCCACTACCGGCCGGTTTAGGTCATCTAAATTAGCGTATTTTTGCCAAGTGCCTTTACGCGTATTTAAATTAGCTTTGGTAAATGTTGGTTGATCATTATTGACTTCAACGGTTTGAGTGCCTTGGTAAGTCAATTTGAGTAGTTGCTGATTTTGCTTTTTTAACTGACTTTTGGTGCCGACTTGTTTTTTAGTGATCTGTGCCGCTTGAACTGTGGTGACCTGTTCAGTTAAGGGTGTCTGCTCGGTACCTAACCCAACTAAGGTCAAGGTAACTAGTGCAATAACTGCCTGTACCAGAAAATGCTGACTATGTTTTTTCATAATATCCTCCTGTATATTTACCCGTCCCTAACGAATATAATTAGTTTAAGTTTAGCATGTTCAACTTAAAAAAGCTGTAACTAAAAAACGGCGTATTAGTCATTAAAAAAAGCTTAATTCAATGATTTTTACTTTATTTTATGCCAATATATGGTAGCATAGGTTACTCAGCAAATATAGATGGGGGAATGAGCTTGAAATTAAGAACAGGAGTGCTGTGGATTGTGCTCCTCCTTGCAGGTCTCTTTGTTTTTACTAGAAGTGAATTTAAAGCAATACCAAATAAATTAGCGACTGAGTTTTCACAATTCAAAACAGAATTAGCAGCGGATAACTCAACTAGCACAACTAGTGGGGTCAGTTCAACTCAGTCAGCGACAACAACTAGCGTGAGTAGTTCTAGTGCGGCCGCTAATACTGTAACTACTGAACAAACGCCGATCGAACCCAATGTTCAAAACAAAACTCTTGCGCACACGTATTATTATCATTTTGCGGCCAACATGCCGGCAGCGGCTAAACAAGCATTTGTTGCGGCTATCGCAACGTATAATCAAACTGGTATCGTCAAATTAGTTGCTGGTGCTGGTACCGCTGAGCAAAACCAAATTACTTTTTTTGTTTATCATAAAACTATGACGGCTGCACAACGTGGTACAGTTGAATTGGGTCATGGCGGGCCAAATATCATTCAACGTATTGGCTGGGGTGCGTATACAGCTAATCACGCACGTGCTGGTTTAAACGCCACCTACACTGCGGCATTTAATAAGTCCGTTGCGGTCCATGAATTAGGGCACGCCTTAGGGTTGGATCATAGCACGGACAGTGAATCAGTGATGTATCCCGTAGAACAAGGCAAAACAGTGTTGACGGCCGCTGATCTAGCCGGTTTAAAAAGTATTTATTCAAATTAACTGCAAGCGGCAAATAATAACAGACCCATTGGAAAGTGGGGCAATTACAGTTAAAACAATAATTGCAATATTTGCTGTTTTTGATCAACTTAAAAAGTTTGCCCAACACTAAATTGTGCTTGGCAAACTTTTTTAATTGGCGCCTGCAAGTTTTCACCAAAGATCGTAGGCACTAAATATTAGTAGTAATGCGATCACCCCGTTTAATAGCCGAAAGTGATTCTGATAAAAACGCTGGATCAGTTGTCCCGCTAATGTCCAAGTTAAGGTACCAAGAATACCTAACCCGACCATTAAACTTAGGCGTGCAGGTAAACTGCCGGCCAAACCGGCGATGGTAAAGGTGCTCAGGCCAGTGATAAAGTACAGGTAGCATTTAACGTTGGTGGCTTGTAATAGCATGCCGGTCATGAAGGGATGAGTACCAACTGCGGTGTTATCACCTGGTTGGGAACGAAAAACGTGATAGGCCAAGTACAGCAAATAGAGGGTGCCGATTATCTTGATCAACGTAACGATTGAGTTAGAGCGCTGAAAAAACGCCGCAAAAGCAGCTACGATCAAACCCAGTAATAATAGGCCAAAAAGAATACCAAAATTAAAAGTTAACCCGCGGCGAAAGCCCTTTTGTTGCCCAGTTGCCATGGCCATGATCGTATTAGGCCCTGGGGTAAACGACATAACAGTAACAAAAGTTAAAAATCCCAACATAAATGTCACGCTCCCTAAATAAATAATTGTAAATGCAATTAAAATGTTAAATGCATTCTAGCATGCTATAATTGTATTTGCAATAAAGGAGGCCGAAAATGTTTGAAATTATTCGTCGTATTGGTGCAATCACCCGTTTGATGCAAATTGATTCCAATCAACATTTTAAAGCGCTGGGATTAAATAATAACTTATTTATTTATATTATTCGGGTGGTGGAACAGCCTGGCATGTTCTTAGCTGAGCTGGCCGATAGCGTTCAAATTGATCGTACCACCAGTTTTCGTACTGTTAAAAAATTAGTCGCAGCCGGCTATTTAACTTTACAAAATGATGAATTAAATTTGAAAATCAAACGTATCTATCCGACCGAAAAAGCTCAGTTACTCTATCCACAACTACACGCTTATGAAATGGCGAAATCTCAAGATTTATTGGTTAATTTAACTACAGCGGAACAAGCACAATTAAAACGTTTACTCCGTAAATTACAAGTTAATGGTCAAAAAGTTTAGGGGGAAGGTAAGTATGAAAGCAATTGTTGTCCGTCGTCCTGGTGGTCCCGAAGTTTTAGAATATACTGAAGTGCCAACGCCCCAGGTCAAACCTGGTTGGTCACTGATCAAGGTCAAAGGTTTTGGCATTAATCATTCGGAAATTTTTACACGGGAAGGGAAATCACCTAGTGTTAAGTTTCCCCGAATCCTCGGTATTGAGGCCGTAGGAGTTGTCGCTAAATCCACTACGGATCAGTTAGCGGTTGGCCAAAAAGTTATTTCGATTATGGGGGAAATGGGCCGTGCCTTTGATGGTGGTTATGCGGAATACGTTTTATTGCCGAATGCGCAGATTTATCCAGTCAGTACTAGCTTAAGCTGGGCTGAATTAGCAGCCTTTCCTGAGACCTTTTATACCGCATATGGCGCGCTACTAGGTTTACAGTTACGGCCGACTGATCAGTTGTTGATCCGCGGTGGTACTGCAGGTGTCGGTGTGGCTGCGGCTAAATTGGCTCAGGCCATGGCACCAGGAATTACCATCAGTGGCAGTACACGTTCCCTAGCTAAAACGGCACAAATGCAAGCTGTCGGTTATAACCAGGTGATCCTAGATCAAAATAATCAATTGCAAACTACCGCTAAATTTGATAAGATTCTTGATCTTATCGGCCCGTTGACTGTCGAGAACTCGCTTAAGTTATTGCAACCCGGTGGCATTGTCAGCGTAACGGGTGAGTTAGGTGGTGTTTGGTCGCTGGCGGCGTTTGATCCGATCTTCGCGATTCCCAATGATCGGTATTTGACGTCGTTTTCGTCTGACGAGGTTGACAGTCAACGAATTGGTGCTTTACTAGCCTTAATTGAAAATAAGCATATTGATGTTAGACCAGTGAAACAATTTTCGTTGAACCAAACGCGCCAAGCGCATGAATATCTGGCTAGTCACGCCAGTTTTGGCAAAGTGGTTGTATTGCCCTGAATAAAAGAGGATCAGAAATTTGATCCTGCTGAATTTTCTGATCGACGCATAACCCATTTTTCTAATTTAATTGTAACTAAAAACCCAGCAGTTCATCTGCTGGGTTTTGCTAATTGCGCTCGGTATTACCTAACGAGAAAACAGCGACACAGCCCAGGCCGGTATGACTGCCGATGGTTGGTCCGATATGTTCGATTGCGACTTGTGCTTGTGGAACTTGCTGCAAAATTTGCTCTTGAACAATATTAGCGGCATCTTCTGCTTGGGTAGTGGCAATCAGAATGCGTGGAGTTACGGGCTCGGCTAGCGTAGCAATGGTATTTGCGGCTAAGGCCTCCAGTGATTTACGCCGGGAGCGTGCTTTCTTAACCACGCGTAAATGGCCTGCGGTATCGACATCCATCACCGGCTTGATATGCAGGAGTGAACCGACCGTTGCTGAAGTACGGGAAACACGCCCACCGTGGTAAAGGTAGTTCAAGTCATCAACGGTAAACCATTGCCGATAACGAAGCCGATTTGTGGTCAGCCAAGCAGCTAGATCGGTGATCGACATACCTGCATCGCGTTTATCAATGGCGTCAAGGACCATCAATCCTTGGCCACAGCTGGCTGCCAATGAATCGACTAAATAAATCTGGGCAGTGGGGTAGTCATTAAGTAACATGGCTTTAGCCTGAACAGCACTATTAAAGGTACCACTCAAGCCTGAAGAAAAACCTAAATACAAAATTGGCGTTTTGGCCACAACATAAGGTTTAAAAAATTCAACGAATTGACCAATATTGATCTGTGCCGTTGTGGGCATTACCCCGTTAGCAATTTGTTGATAAAAGTGATCAAGATCAAACTGCTGTTCTAAATCATCTTGGTATTCCTGACCAGCAATATCAACGTGCATCGACACAAAGTCAACATGGTTAGCGGCAAGCGTCTGATAAGGTAGGTCAAGTGCAGAATCGGTTAATAACTGATACATGGCGTGCTCCTTCGTTTGTAGTTATCATTTCATTTTACGCTCATTTTACACAAAGGCAATGGTTAAGACGCTAAATGAATGGCGTGAACAAATAGCTTAAAATAAAATAGTGAAGTTTATACGCTTTATCATAGGTACTTTTATGGTTTAGTGCAAGGATCTCAGCTTCATTGACACTAACGTGCTGGTGGATCAGAATGATTTGTTGTAAAACTTAAATAAAATACTTATTAGGTAGTAAAAAGCCTCAACAAAACACCGAGTGTGTGACATAAGACGTTTGGTTTTTGAGCATTAGTCTGGATTATTTGGCAATCGTAGCTATGCGGGAAAAAGCTGCCTTATGGCACCACGTTTTTGACTATATTGTTTGAAAGTACAAAAATGGAGTTGCGATATAAACTACTTATATCACAACTCCTGTTTTTAAGGTGATAAAAATCAAGTTCGAGCGCGAAAGTGTTGCCGACATTTAGGACAGGTAATCTGAATGTTACCTTTATTTTTAGGAATACGAATACGTTGGTGACAATTTTTACAGGTAAAAAAGCGGTATTGCTTACGTTGCTGCCACTCACGGTAGCGCCGCTTTACCGGTTTTGTTAGCCAGGCCGTTTGTTGCTGAAATTGCGTATTTTCGTGTGCCCGCTGATAGATTTTTCGTGAAAAAATCCGCCAATAAGCACCGACTAATACGATCAAGCCCAGTAAATTAAGCCAAACGGCATGAACGAAAAAGGTTAAAAAAATTAAGATCAGACCTAGGCCAATTAAAAACTTGTTTAAGCTATCCATGATCCCATAACGACCGCGCATGAATTGTGCAAATTTAAAAAGCCATTTTGGTGGTTGTTTCAATAATATCCGCCTCACTTTTGGTTAATAGGACTACTGTGCCAAATTAACTGGTAAAAGTCATCGGGCGAAAGCCGGATAAGTTAGTCGCTTCTAATAATTACGCCGTTTTCATCGGGCGTAAAATGCGTACTATAGGTAATTAATTCTGAGGGTGCGCTTGATGCGATAATCCCTTTACATTGCTTTTGAATCTGAATAAGTTCTAATTTTTGGGGGTACATAGTCAGCCATAAAGGCGAAGATCGTGGTCAAAGAATCAGAGAACAGCAATTTTTTTCGGTCGGCCGTAGTCAAAAACTCTTTGGTCGTCATTTCGTCAAACATATTTTTTAACGGATCATAATAACCCTTAACATTATAAAAAACACATGGATTAGGATTATTACCTAAGCGTGCCCAAGAAAAGGCCTCAATAATTTCTTCTAAGGTTCCTGGCCCGCCAGGCAAGGCCAGACAGCCATCCGCTAACGTTAACATGGTTTGTTTGCGCACAGACATATTGGCCACTATTTTTAAATCAGTTAACTTATTAAAAGCCGCGCCACGGTCAACTAATTCTTGAGGCATAACGCCATGGACCTTACCACCAGCCGCTAAAACTTGATTAGCTAATAGCCCCATTAAACCAACACCACCGCCACCATAAACTAATTCAAGCTTATGCGCAGCCAAATAATTTCCCAACTCGATCGTAGCCTGTTGATAGGCAGGATCATTTCCGGCAGCGGCACCGCAATAAACAGCAATTTTCTTCATGAGCAAACCTTCTTATTTTAATGATCGTTAAACACTATTTTACTATAGCATTCGCGACTAATAAGTTGAAGCTTAAAAAAGCAGCAGTGCTGGCAAATTAAATCAATAGTTGAAAAAGTTAACTGCGGTCTTTTGGTGATCTTGTGCGGTGCTGATTTGTTTGCGGCCTAGGCTACAGATAAATTGGCTACAATAAGGATGAATAAATAGCGTGTTCTTCGTGCTGACTTTGGGCTGTTCAGAAAGGACCTGGTAATAATGGCCTTGGGATTTACAGCGGCTTTAAATAGTAACGCAAAAATTGGGCTCGCGGTCGGCGCCGGCGCATAACTCGCTAAAGTGCTAGGCCAGGATTTAAAGATTTAGGTAGCCGTTCTTTCATATAAGTAAGGAGGACTTCAATGACTGATTTAGGCATTCCCTACATGGTCGAACAATTAGGTGGTTCTTGGGGAAAATGAGTGACTGCTGTAATTTCTAAGTTTAACCACGACATTCATTTGAGTGCCGTGGTTTTTCTGTGAAGGCGGTATTTACTGTGAATGATCAGACAGTTGCGCTATGATTTCAATACGAATAGGATTGCTTTAATAATGAAATCTGTATTACCGCCGCAGCTGCAACCTAACTGTAAACAGTAGTGTTTTGCATTGAATTGCGGTATGCTGGCGCTAAAAGTACGGCTGACGATTTAGTCGGCCAGTATAAAATGGAGGCTTTCAACTTGGACATTAAAGCAGTCAGTGAAAAATTTGCGCTACCGGCACCGACGTTACGTTACTATGAAGAAACTGGCTTGATTCCGCCCGTTCAGCGCAACGCTAGTGGTTATCGCGATTATGACGCGATCGATCTGGAGTGGGTCAACTTCGCCAAGTGCATGCGCGCAACCGGCATTTCAATTGCGGTTTTAAAACAATATGCAGCCTTAGCGCAGCAGGGTGAACAAACGGAAGCGCAGCGCAAACAAATTTTAATGGCCCAACAACAGGTGTTGGAACAAAAAATGCAGCAGTTACAGGAGACCCATGATTTTCTCGATCAAAAAATCGCTACTTATGAACAACACGCTAAATTAATGGACCGCATCGTGAAAAATTAAAGCAAAATGCTTGCCTTCAAGTTGACTTGAAGGTTTATTCTTTTCCCTGTTAACTAAAAGAAAGTAGGCATGGAAATGAATAAACAAAAATTACCGCACCCTTTTTCCTTAAATGAACAGGTCACGTTACAAAATCATATTGTGATGGCACCGATGACGACTTGGTCCAGCCACGCTGATCAAACCGTATCCGCGGCCGAAGTGGCTTACTACGGTGCCCGCGCTAAAAGTGTTGGCATGGTGATCACCGGTTCCAGCCACGTGCAAGAAAACGGCGTCGGCTTTGCCAATGAGTTAGGTGTTTACGCCGATCGTTTTATTCCGGACTTGACTAAATTGGCGACCGCCATCAAAGCCGGTGGCGCTAAGGCGATTTTGCAGCTAAATCATGCCGGCGACAAAGCCTTACCGCAATTTATTTCCGATCATGATGTCGTCAGCGCTAGCCCTGTTGCCGCACCGCAAACACCGTTTGCCCCAGCCCAGACGCCGCGCGCGCCGACTGAGACGGAGATTTTGCAAGTGATCAGTGACTTTGGTACTGCGACTAAACGGGCGATCGAAGCTGGTTTTAACGGTGTGGAGCTTCACGGTGCTCACGGTTTTTTGATCCAAAACTTTTTATCACCGCATTACAACCAACGGACTGATCAGTGGGGCGGTCGTTTAGCCAATCGTTTACGTTTCGCTATGGCAGTAGTTGATGAAGTTAAAAAAGTCGCCGCCGCATACGCTGATCCAACTTTCATCATTGGCTACCGCATCACCCTAGAGGAACGGGAAGCAGACGGGCTTAACTTGACGGATACCACTGCTTTGATCGAGCATTTGATCGCCAAAAAAGTCAGTTACTTACACCTTTCGTTAGGTGATGCGTTGACTGATCATGAACATGACAGTGCCGACACCACGCCGTTCATTCAATGGATCGCTAAATTGGTGGATCACCGAGTACCTTTGATCGCTGCTGGTTCATTTAATTCGTTTGCGCGGATGAATGCTGGTTTAGCGGCTGGCTTGGATTTGGTTGCCGTTGGTCATGCGTTAGTGGCTAATCCGGATTTATTTGCCCATGAAGAATTGCCATTGACTTTAGCGGCCAGTAAGTTGGCGGCAATCCAATTACCGCAGACCATGTTTACCGCAATCAAGCAGATCGGTGCGTTTGCCTTTCAGATTACTGAATAAATAAGGAGGAATTTCAATGCGTCATGTTTTAATTTTAGGAGCTAATGGTGCTATTGCTCGCCTAGTCAGGAATAATTTAAAAGCACAAGCTGATATGCAATTGACTTTATTTTTACGTAATGCCCAGCGCATCACCGATGTTGATCCAGCAAAAGAAAAAATTGTTGAAGGTGACGTTTTAGACCAAGCGGCTCTAGATGCTGCAATGGCTGCTCAGGATATCGTTTACGCTAATCTTGGCGGTAAAGCCGATCAAGCAGCGGCCAATATCATTGCCAGCATGCAAAAAAATAAGGTAAGACGGCTAATTTTCATTACTTCGATCGGCATTTATGATGAAGTTCCCGGTAAATTTGGTGAATGGAATAATCGAATGATCGGCCAATCTTTAGCGCCTTATCGTAAAGCCGCCGCCTTGATCGAACAATCTGATTTAGATTACACGATCTTGCGGCCCGCTTGGTTAACGAACTATGATGAAGTTGCTTATGAAAAGACCCAGAAAGGCGAACCGTTTAAAGGAACGGAAATTTCCCGCCAAAGCGTAGCGGCTTATGTGACTGCGGTGATCAATGAGCCAACACTTGACGTCAGGGCTAGTGTTGGTTTGGATAAACCGGGAACTGATGGGGATAAGCCGAGTTTTTATTGATTAGTTATGACTAGCACGACATTCAGAAATGAGTGTCGTTTTTTATTTTGGCTAGTACGCGCTAACAGCCTGGCGATGGTGCAACAAGACTATCGGCGAAAAAAACAAGCGAGCTCATGGTCAACCGCTGGATTATCAATATCAGCCAACTATATTGCCGGCTGGCGTGAATAAAAAGCCGCCAAATTTTGGCGGCTTTTTTTATTTTAGAAAAATAAACGGCGTTAGTTTGCGAATATTAAATATAGCGGCTCAAAATGAGTAGCAGGATAGGGTGATCAGTGGTATTTTTAATCGCTGCAACTTTAAAATTATTGCCTTTATGGCACACTTTTGCTCAATGTGTTCGCTATGGAACAAATCGGGCCAAGCTGATTCTTCCTTTACTGCTTGTTGCCAGTTATGCTAGACCCATAACAACGATAAAATTCTTGAATGGGGCGGAAAATAAAATGAAAAATTCAATCAAAATTCATGTACTGCATACTGGTTTAGTCAGAGTAGATAAGGGACTACCATTTCACGGACTATACCGTAATCCAATCGCCTTTACTGGGCTATTGCGTGGCGAAAGAAATAAGATCACACTACCAGTATCCAGCTATTTGATCGAGCATCCTAAGGGCACACTTTTGATCGATACAGGCTGGAACAAAACGATCCGGCAAAGCAATTGGCGGGAATTAGGCTTGCAAGTTCAGATCAATACCGGTTATTTACCAGCAGGTTGGGCAGTGGATGAACGCTTAAGTAAATTGGGCTATCGACCGGAAGATATTGACTACGTTCTAATGAGTCATCTCCACTGCGACCATGCTAGTGGGATGCCACTGATCAAGCAGGCTAAGCACATTTTGGTATCCAGCAAAGAATGGCAGATCGCAAATAAGTTACCACTGGTCTATTTACCGCATGAATGGAAAGGGGTCAACGTTGAGATCTACGATTATACTCAATCTGAATTTGGACCTTTTCACCAGTCATTCGATGTCTTTGGCGATGGTAGCGTGTTGCAAGTTTATACGCCGGGGCATGCTTCTGGGATGTCTTCAACGTTAGTTCGTGGTGCAGACGGGAAATACGTATTGTTAGCGGCTGACGTTGGTTATGCCAATGATTCTTGGGAAAAGATGCTGACCCCAGGAATTTGTACCAATCGCAATTACGCGATTCAGTCACTAGGTTGGGTCAAGGAAATGGCTCACAATGAAAACTGTATTGAAGCTTTAGCCAATCATGATACCAAAACGGATCAACACAGCATTACTTTACCGTTTTAACTGCATATTTGTGCGTTAGGTAATGAAGCATGTCGTTCATCATATTGGCGATCTTAGGATCAACACCATGTTGTAACGTCCAAACGATCGCGGTTATCACGTTGGTGGCATATAATTGTTGGATATAGGCTTCTGGCAGTGCAAAATTCAGTGTGCGCAAATAGGCTGCTATATGGACACGCAACACGTTTTTAAAGCTTGTTTCCAGCGCTAAGTTGTCGACGGACACCGTCAATAAACATAAAAGCGAATTTTTATGTTGATCCAATTCTTGATATAAATTGGTTAGCAGATCGTCATTAGTGTTTTGGTGCATGCGTTTGGTGAGTAAGTCGTCAATGATTTGGGTGTATTTGTCGATCAGTTTGCCCAATAAGTCATATTTATCCTCATAATAGCGGTAGAAAGTTGAACGCCCAACCAAGGCAGTTGTACAAATATCTTTAATCGTGATCTTACTGAAGCCGTTTTGATTGATCAATTGGATAAAAGCGGCCTCGATATCACGTTTACTTTTAAGCGCGCGTAGATCATTACTGTTCATAAGTGACCTCCATATAATAGTAGTTACTAGACATTTTAACACGTGTTTTACAGAAGCTTTAAACGCACCAGCCAAAATTTTTGCCATTCAAAGCCACCAAATTTTGGCGGCTTTTTTAATTTTAGAAAAATTAACGGCGTTAGTTTGCGAATATTAATGATATAAGGCTTTAAATGTACGGGGATGCGACCGCATTTTGGCGTGCAGAATGGGATCATTAAGGTGTATGATTTAAATTAAACCAATTTTAAATTTAGATAGGGGCGTTTAAAATGGAATATGCTAATTTAGGCCACACTGACATTAAAGTTTCTAAGCTTTGTATTGGTGCGATGAGCTTTGGTAAACCGGGAACGATGCACGACTGGAGCTTGGACTACCCAGCTAGCGAGAAAATTATCCAGCACGCACTGGACCTAGGGATCAACTTTTTCGATACCGCCAATACCTATTCGGCCGGCACCAGCGAAGAATATTTAGGCCGCGCTTTAAAAAGTAATCAGATCGCACGTGATCAAGTCGTCCTGGCTTCGAAGGTTTATTTTAATCCAGGACACTTATCTAGTGCCGCGATTCACCGCGAAATTGAAGGTTCGTTGAAACGCTTGGGTACCGATTATTTAGATCTTTACATTATCCATCGTTTTGATTATGAAACACCGCTGGAAGAGACGATGGCGGCACTAAATGATTTGGTCAAAGCCGGTAAAGTGCGGGCGATCGGCGCTTCAGCCATGTACGGTTACCAATTTCAAAATCTGCAACAAGTGGCTAAGGACAACGGCTGGGCCCAATTTCAAACCATGGAGAACCACTATAATTTGTTGTACCGCGAGGACGAACGTGAATTGATCCCTATCTGCAAACAAATGGGCGTGTCGTTAATGCCTTACAGTCCGTTGGCCGCTGGACATTTAAGTCATCGCGAATGGCAAGTCGATACGTTACGCAGCCAGACGGATCGGGTGGCAATGGGCAAATATGATCGCGCCAAAAATAAAGATCTACCCATCGTGGCCCGAGTTGATGAGCTGGCCCAAAAATATGGCGTTTCCATGACCCAAATTGCCTTGGCTTGGCAGTGGGCTAAAGGCGTGACCGCGCCGATCATCGGTTCGACTAAAGCGAGCCATTTAGACGAAGCGGTGGCAGCACTGGCCGTTAAACTGACTCCAGCGGACGTTGATTATTTAGAAGAATTATACACACCACACGAAATCAGAGGCGCCATCGCACATAATCCAGCGGCGGGAACCGTACTGATCGATGAGAAAAAGTAAACTTTTAGCTGATTACTAACGATCAAAAGGAGACTTGACCATGGACCGCGAAGCCGTATTGCAATATGTTACTGCAAAATATAACACGCAGCCAGAATATCCATGGCGTAAGTACCCACACTACGCCGTTTTACGCCACCAACACAATCGGAAATGGTACGCCATTATCATGGACGTCAAAAAAGAAAATTTGGACCAAGTCGCGGGACAGGCGGAGGATATGATGGATCTCAAGCTAAACCCCGAAACGGTTGAGCTATTACAAACCGAATCTGGGTTTTTGCCAGCCTATCATATGAATAAAAGTAACTGGATTTCAGTTAGAATCAGCCAAGTGGCGCGTGATCAGATTTGTAAGTTGATCGACGCTAGTTATAAGCTGACGGAAAAATGATCTAGATTGTGGCCTATTTTCTGTTGCGTGGTCGTCTTAATGGATTACAAAGTGATAGAACAATTACCAATGCTACACCAAAATAAAGCAAACCAGCAGTGGCGGCGAAGTTAGAAACTTGGGCGGCTATTCAGGTAGCTGATTTGGCTTATTAAGCGTGGCAGTAAGATGAGTTTAAACCGGTGAGGCTGTCGGATCGGTTTACAGAACTAGACCTTGCTGATCCCTGTAAATAAAAACCACGTGACAACAGCCATTCGCGCGGCCTATAATAGTGGCTAATAGCGTCATTTCATTTAACGAGGAGCGCGAGCCTAAATGTTTCAAAACATCCAACCGCATATTTTAGATACCCAGTACACGCCACGAGCGGTACAAGCTGCCGATTACGCGATTATTATCCATGGTGGCAAATTATTGTTACTAGCGCAACGTATCCCAACCTTTGCTGAGTTAAGTGCCAACTATCAAGCTGATTTTACCCAGCCGGATTATTTATTATCGATCGAAGACCATAGCTTCTTCTTTTTCGATGTGCGTTTAACAGAAAAAGGCGACTTCAGCTATCAAAGTCTTAACGTGTTGCGGACGCTTGAGCCGCAATGGCTGGCGTTTGCTGCCGCGACCGCGACTCATTTGGCTATCTGGTACAAACAGAATCGTTTTTGTGGTCACTGCGGTCAGCGCCTGACTAAAGGCACCGAACAGCGCAGTTTGATTTGTCCATCTTGCGGCGCTGAGATCTTTCCACGGATCTCACCCGCAATTATTGTCGGGGTTAAAAAAGGGGAACAGTTACTGCTGACCAAATACGCAGCCGGTTACGACCGTTATGCGTTGATCGCTGGTTTTGTTGAGATTGGCGAAACTTTAGAGGATACCGTCCGCCGCGAAGTATTTGAGGAAACGGGCTTGCAAGTGGAACACATTCATTACTACAAGAGCCAACCGTGGGCTTTTTCGCAGTCGCTTTTGATGGGCTTTTTTGCCGATATCGCCAGTCCTGATACGTATACCACTGAAGAATACCATTCTGACGAGGCTGAATTATCCGTGGCCAAATGGTTTGACCGTGACGCGATTCCGATCGACGACACCACACTGAGTTTGACGTGGACAATGATCACTGATTTTCGTAATGGTAAAGTTAAGTAGGACATTTATGGCTGTATTATAGTAAGAAACGGTAGCAATCGATTTGAGAATGCTGCCGTTTTTGTGTTGGCGTCAATGTTGCCACTGATAATGCCAGTCAATGTTATAATAGCCAAGTAACAAATTTACAGTAAATGAACGAAAGTCAGGCGAAGTTAAAGTGAATGAGCAAGAAAAGGCGATCGGCGTATTTGATTCTGGGGTTGGCGGGATCAGTACGCTGCAAGTCTTAGCCAAAATGCTGCCGCAGGAGAATTTTATTTTTTATGGCGACTCAGCCAACGCACCGTATGGTGAAAAAAGTGGCGCTGAAGTACAGGTGCTGGCTAATGAGGTGGTCACGCAATTACAAGCGCAGGCCGTCAAAGCCGTGGTGATCGCCTGCAACACCGCAACTAGTGCGGCCAAAACGGAATTGATCGCCCAACACCCAACGCTGCCAATTCTCGGCATCGAGCCGGCGTTGAAAGCCGCTGTTGATGCTGGTAAACAGCATATTCTAGTCATGGCCACACCATTGACCTTAAGCTTGGCTAAATATAAAACACAATTGGCTAAATGGGGCCAGCAACAGGCTATTTATTCGCTGCCTTGTCCCGGCTTAGCCGATTTGATCGAAGGCGGCGCCGCAGCGTTACCGCAAATCAAAGTTGCTTTGAATCGCTTATTAGCGACCGTGCGGCAACAGCCCATTGATGCAGTGGTTTTAGGCTGCACCCATTATCCATTCATCACGGATTTGATTCGGGAACAATTAGGCCAGCCGGTGACTTTTTACACCGGTTATGAAGGCTTAGGCCGCAATTTACAGCACCAATTACAACAGCGCAATTTATTGCGCACCACCAACGCCCACCCAACCGTGCGTTTTATGAGTAGCCGCGACACACCAGCTGAATTAGCCTTATATCAGCAATTGTTTGCGCAGGGGCTAAAGTAAGTTAATTTTATATCGTACAAAAAGCAGTGATTCATTTGCGGATCACTGCTTTCTTCTTAGCTAAACTTCACCACAGACATCGCCGATAATCTCTAAGAAGCCGTAACGGTCGATTTTTTCACCGTTATAGGAACCGGTGATTTTCATAACCGGAGAGACCATTTTCGGGATGATAAAATTCCGGATCACCTGGGAGAATGGTCAAGTCAAGGCTGATGGTGGCTGTCGGAATTTCAACATGGACTGCACTGGGATAACTAGCGCCAGATTGTTTACTTTGCCAAATATCTTTGTAAGTGATATCCGTTTTATGGTTGGTCTGGGTGCCATTTTCGTTGTAGACCGTGGCAAAACCATAACGGCCATCAGCGGCAAATGAATCCCATAATGAAACAGCGGCTGTACGTTTTTCATTTAGTGGGAAGCCGATCCACAACCAAGCAAGCCGATCCATGCCTGAACCTTCTAAAAGTGCTGCCGAAGTATCAGCAAATCCCCATTGCCGATCAAACCAAGCAGTGGTGTTTTTGATCTGATGGACTTTACCGTTTAACGTAAATGTGCCGGAAACATCCATATTTGGGAAACTATATTGATGATTATCCATACCACCGAGGAATTTTAGTAATCCAGTGGTACCATTATACAAGGTCATATCACGCGGCCGCAGTGTTGCATCAACAGTAGCATCTTTGACCTGTAATTTCAGGTGCATTTCATTTTTTGTTCCAGTCAACGAACCAAGTGTTGAAGCGCAGGTCAGTTTATCAGTGGCAATATAATTTTGATTGTCAACTTGAGTAGCGATCGCCGTGTTATCGAAGTTAGCGTTAGCCGGATCAGCTAGCAAAACTTGTGCGGTTAAATGCTGACCAAATTGTGTTTGCTGATGCCAAACCACACCATAGCGGTTACCATCTTCACCTTCAAATTCAAAAGAAACAAAATAAGAATCGAAACTAGCACCTTTTTGTCCCGGTAAGTCCTTACCTTCATCAACATACATGGGTACGCCTTTATTTTTAAGTGCGGTTTTTTTCATAATAATTTACCTCCTAAAATTTGAGGATTATTTACTTTAATTCCTCATATACGCGTGGTGCTAGTTCGTCATAAAATCAAAAAAGCCTAAATTGTATACCAATATCGTCAATTCAATCTTTAATTGAAAACCAAATAGACTACGGGTG
>NZ_BJDN01000036.1 GCF_005405165.1 Loigolactobacillus binensis | reverse complement strand
TCCTTGAATTAATTCAAATACAGCCTTAATTTTTGTTTCTTTTGAAAACATGATAAAACCCCCAGATTTGGATTTCTCCAATTCTGGGGGTTCAGTTCAGAGCTTCTTTTTGTTCATGACAATATAAATTACTTTTATTTTGGCGGGAGACAATGTTCGTTTAAATCACACTATTCTCATTAAACTAATTGAAAATACCGTTAAATTAACATTCCGTGTAGATGTCTTACTCCCACTCAACTGTTGCCGGTGGCTTGGAGGTAATGTCGTACACGATCCGATTAACGTGATCAACTTCATTAACGATCCGTACAGAGATTTTCTGCAACACATCCCATGGAATGCGGGCAAAGTCAGCGGTCATCCCGTCGATCGAGTTAACGGCACGAATACCAACTGTATAATCATACGTACGGCCATCACCCATGACACCAACACTGCGGATACCTGGTAAAACAGTAAAGTATTGCCAAATATCGCGGTCCAAGCCGGCGTTGATGATCTCTTCGCGCAGGATCAAATCACTATCACGTACGATCTGCAATTTATCTTCAGTGATCTCACCGATGACCCGAATTCCTAAACCAGGGCCTGGGAATGGTTGCCGCCAAACTAGCGCCTCCGGCATGCCTAATTTTTCGCCTAACTCACGAGCTTCGTCTTTAAATAAAGTCCGCAATGGTTCGATCAATTGGAAGTGCATATCTTTAGGCAAACCACCAACGTTGTGATGTGACTTGATCGTTTGGGCGGTATCGGTGCCGCTTTCGATAACATCGGTGTACAGCGTCCCTTGGGCTAAGAAGTCGATGCCCTGTAACTTAATGGCTTCGTCATTAAAGACTTGGATAAATTCGTTCCCGATGATTTTACGTTTCTTTTCGGGATCAGAAACGCCAGTCAATTTATCTAAGAAGCGTTTTTGGGCATCAACTTTGATGATGTTTAATCCAAATTTACCAGCTAAGCTATCCATGACTTGTTTGGCTTCGCCTTTACGCAACAAACCATGATCAACGAAAATGCTAGTTAATTGATTACCAATGGCTTTGTGCAGCAAAACACCCACAACCGAGCTATCGACCCCACCGGACAAACCTAACAAAACTTTGCGTTTACCGACTTGCTCACGGATCTTGGCAATTTGAAGGTCAATAAAATCAGCCATCGACCAATTATTACGGGCACCAACCACGTCAAAGGCAAAATGACGCAAGATCTCGCTACCATATTCAGTATTTTGGACCTCAGTATGGAACTGGATACCATAAAATTTACGCTGGTCATCAGCCATGGCCGCGATCGGACAATTTTTACTGGTAGCTGTTTCCACGAAACCATCGGGTACCTTAGTGACTAAATCACCATGGCTCATCCAGACGTATTGATCAGCTGGCAAATCCTGGAACATAACCGCTTTCGGATCAGTCACGTGAATATCGGCGCGACCATATTCACTATTATTAGCATTTTCAACGACCCCGCCAGGTAAGTTCTCGGCCATTAATTGCATGCCGTAACAAATACCTAATATTGGAATACCCAACTGATAGATCTCAGGATCAACTTCAAACGCACCCTCGTCATAAACACTGTTAGGACCACCAGAGAAAATAATGCCTTTTGGATTCATCGCTTTGATCTCTGCCGCAGTTAATTTATGCGACAATAACTCGGAATAAACACCAAATTCACGAATCCGCCGGGTGATTAATTGGTTGTACTGACTACCGAAATCGAGCACGATAATTTTATCAAAATCTTGCATGTTCGTCGTTGCCAACAAATTCACCTCATCATCATAGATTGTCTTTCATAACTTTTTTCAATAAACCTATTCTACTGATTACACCGCTCCAGGTCAACCATTCCCAGCAGACTCTCATTTAGAAACACCTGACCGCAAATTTTAGCTTAGAGCAGCAGCCAAATACCTGCATTTATTAGCGGTCTTTACTAAAAAGCAGTTAGCAATAGCTAAATTAACTGCAAAAGTAGCCTAGAATTTACGCAAATAAATTTCATTGATGCGATGCTTAGTTGTTTTATGTAAGATAACGTCCGCGCGATTACGAGTTGGCAGAATATAATCACGTAAATTAGGTAGATCATTGGTTTGCCATACCCGTTTAGCCATCGCCATTGCCGCCTGGCGATCCCCGATTGCGTAGGGGTAATAATAGTTAGTCGGATCCGTAAAAGCCGTGTCCAGCAATAATTTGAACCGATCTAAATACCATTTCTCGATCAAAATAGGATCCGCATCGACATAAATTGAAAAATCAAAGAAATCACTGACATAAAGCTGCTGATTACTTGGCAGTTGTAACACATTGATGCCTTCAACGATCAAAATATCCGGTGAATCGATTAGATCATATTCATGGGGAAGTAAGTCATAAATTTGGTGTGAATATTTAGGTGCCTTCACGGGGCCCAAATTATTTTTAACTTCATTCATAAAATTGATTAGATGATTCATATCATAGCTTTCCGGAAAACCCTTACGTGCCAGTAATCCCCGGCGCTTTAACTCAGCATTAGAATAAAGAAAACCATCGGTCGTAATATTTTGAATTTTTTTCGTTGGGTATGCCCGGGTCAATAAGATTTCTAGTAAACGCGCCGACGTACTTTTACCAACCGCGACACTGCCAGCGATTCCCACAATAAATGGTGCTTTATGTGAGTGCAGTCGTAAAAAATCCGCTCGATCCTGCTGCTGACTTTGATACTGATTATAATACACGTGGATCAAATGGCGCAGCGGCAAATAGATTTCCTTAACATCCGCCAACGAAATACGGTCATTCAACGATTTAGCCTGATCCAAATCGGCCTGCGATAACGGCGTCATCCCGTTACGATAAAACCTTTTCCATTCATGGCGCGTAATTCTGTAATAATTCATTTCATCTTGCAAACTAGTTTCCTCCATCACCTACAATAAAGCTTGCCAAGCGGTATTAGCCTGACGCTGCGCCAAGTTTGCCGCGTAACGCTGTGGGTAAGCGGCACAAACAGCTTGTTCTAACTGACTTTCCGGTTGAACTTGTGGCCAATTTGGCTGCGCCACCATACTGACCATTGACAAAAAAGCACTGGCTACTAATTGGTGCTGTTCATTTAGAACATACACATAAATTTCCAGAGCCCGCGCCGCAACACCGCTGACAAAACTATGGATCGTTAACTCTGTCGCCACCGGCACCGGCCGAATAAAATCAAACCGATCGACACTACCTGTAACCACTAACTGGTGACCAAAGCGGCGTGCTGATAAGGCCGCCTGATCATCCACCCAGTGAAGCAAACGGCCACCATGTAAGGTCTGGTGTGAATTTAAATCTTGCGGTTGCACGTGATATTGCTGCACTAGTAGCGATGCTTGGCAACTTTTTTTAACCATTACATTATTCCTCCACTTGGCTTAATGACTGATCACTGGCAACGTGCCAGCACCCAGTCGTGTAAGCATTACCAGAATTATAGCACAGCTACTCAAGAAAATTAATCGTAAATCAAATTGTGGTTTCTAAATTACTGCTCAGCTTAATTAAAACGATTACATTCAATTACGCAATAAAACATAGTCGCATTGCCAACGTAATTAGCGTAAAATGAAGCTACGCGCTTTGTGGCCAAGCGCTATAACTGATTAAATTCGCCCTATAGTGCACACCGACTTTTTGCGTCAGTGTGTTTTTACTTAAACATACGTTAAAAAGGAGTTTCCTATGAAAATTGCCGTTGTTACCGATAGTGCCAGTTATCTGACCCCTGAACAAGCTGCAGCTAATCAGATTACGGTTGTCCCGATCACCGTGATTTTCGGCCAGCACGCTTATAAAGAAAATGTTGATCTCACAACGAAAGAATTCTATGCAAAATTAGCTAGTGAAAAAGAATTGCCGACCACCGCACAAATTTCGATGGGCCAAATTCAAGCTGTTTATGATGATTTAGCTGCCCAAGGCTACGAAGCCGTGATCAGTATTCATTTATCCAGTGGTATCACTAGCTTTATTCCTAACTTACAGGCCTACTTACCAAACATCACAAATATCAAAGTTTATCCCTTTGATTCTAAATTAACCAGTGCTGCTGAAGCTAATCAAGCTCTATTGGCGGCTAAATTAGTCCGTGCTGGCAAATCAGTACCAGAGATTCTAGCCGCGTTAAATGAATTACGTTCGACCCAACACGTTGACTTTGTGGTTGACGACTTGAGCCATCTGGTTCGCACCGGCCGTTTAAGCAACACTTCCGCCCTTTTAGGTAATATGTTACGGATCAAGCCGATCCTCCGCTTCAATGAAGCTGGCCAAATTATTGCCGCCGCTAAAGAACGAACCATGCGCCGCGCTTTTGCCCATATCAAAGCTGACCTGACGACTTTTGTCGCTTCAGTAGATTACCCAGTACGTATCGACGTTATTGATGGGGACAATCAGGCCACTAGTGCTGAATGGATCGCCGACCTGAAAGCCACCTTTCCCGATGCTACCATTGATTCAAGTAGCTTAGGACCTGTTATCGGCGTACATACCGGCCGCAAAATGATGGGTGCTGTCTGGTCCCGCGATTTTGAGGACATTAATTAACTTACAAAATGAGTAAAAAATAGAGCGCCACTGATATAGTGGCGCCCTATTTTTAGGCTCATTTTAGCCAATGCGCAGCTCTTGAATAAATTTCGTATCAACGACTGTTTCCCCATTGACTTGGTGCGTGGGCACACAATGCAATAACTTATGCTCAGTTAGGTAATGACCAAAAGCCTGCAGCGTAGGTACACCTAATAAATTAGTGTTTTGCGGTTGAGCAAAGTTGACTTTAACCAGCTGATAGTCTTGTTGTAAGCCAACCATAATTTGCTCCATCGCTCGCAGCGCTACTTCACCAGTTTGTAGAAACAGTGGCGCCACAGCCGCGCGCTGAAAAATAGCCTCGCCAGTATAGAGCATTCGCCGTTTACCTTGTAAAGTCGTGTAACTCGCCGCGCAAGCCACCGTCACGGAATCTGCCTTGACTTTATTAGTGAAGTTGATTTGATAGTTCACCGTGCACCCCTCCAATATAGTATCCTCACCTGCTCTTATTAATCAGTTTAGCATACTTTACCATTGAAACTGGTGAAATATACTCAGGTAACGGCTGAAAACCAGTGGCGCATAGCACTAAATGATGTGTGCGCAAAGTTAATTATGGATCGTCTGTTTACTAGCCCATAGTTGATAGACTTTGCTACAAATAATCACTGCTACCCCCATGCACACTAGTAACAACAGCGTAGTTCCTAACACCATATCTAACTTTTGCAATTGATAATATCCCCAAACACCTAGCAACCAAAGCACTGAATTAAATAATTTAGGTAAACTTTTCTTGGTGATAAAATAGGTCGTGAAAACAATTGCGTATAATGGCGTAAATACTGACCCAATAAAGTACAAAAAGTTCTGATAACTTGCTAACGAAACCACTAAGGCAATAATTAAACCTAACGCAGTCACCCCGATAGCAAGCAAATTAGTTTTCTTACTGTGAATAATCTGACCGATATTGGTCGCCGCCGAATAAGCATCCATAAAAGTAGTGGTCACCGTTGAGAATACAATGATCAATAGCGCCACTAAACCTAACCCGCTGGTGGCTAATAAAGTCGTAATATCGGTGATCCTCGTTTGTGTCACGGTCAGCAACCCGATCAGAAACATAAATGAGCTACCAAATAAATAACCGAGTGAACTAGTTAGTGCCATCGCCAGTGGCCGCTTAGTTTGGCGTGTATAGTCGCCGATCAGTGGTAACCAAGATAGCGCCATGGTCACATTAAGCTCTACCGCTGCCCCAAACGACATGGTCCCCACAGCAACAGGGCCACTCGCTGCTGGCGTTCGTAAAATAATGAAAAGGATCAATAAGCTACCTAAAAACAGCAAAACAACCACAAAGTTATTAATGCGAAATAGCAACTGACTATCCATTAACAACCATAAAATGATCAGAGCCGCTACGATCAGGCTCATGATCAGCACACTTTTGAAATTGAAAATATGTTGCATAACGCCATTCATAGCTTGTGCGGCGTTAACGATCATTACAGCGGTCCAACCTAAAAGCTGTAACGCATTAAGTACTGAAAAAACGAAGACCCCGCGCTGCCCGAAAGTAGCTTGGGTGGATTGAATCGCAGTTTGGTGCTTTTTAGCACCAATATAACCGGCCGGCAATAAAAATAATAAACAGCCGATCACATGGCCTAAAACAATAGCCAAAATACCTTTGCCTAACCCTAACGGTGCTAATAACGTTCCAGTAACCATTTCCGCGATCGAAATTGCCGCACCAACCCAAAGTAGAAACTGGCTACGTAAAATTTTCCCATCCTTCATAATTGACCTCCCTTTACGCCTGACGCATAGCCGTTACAGTCCGTTGCAGCTGTTGACTTTGAGTGATCATTGAGATCACTGCTGATCCGGCAGCACCCGTTTGCCGAATAGCAGCTAATTGATCCTCAGTAATACCGCCAATAGCGACAACTGGCCGTGTAGCTGCAGTCACTAATTTCTGTAAGCCGGCCAAACCGATCACCGGGCTAGCATCAGCCTTTGAACCAGTGATCGCAATCGGGCCACTACCATAATAATCAATTCCGCCAATTCGATTGGCCGCCGTAATTTCCGCCAAATTAGAACAAGAATAGCCAACAAATAATTGTCCTTGTACTTGTTGGATCACCTGCTGAATTTGTTCGTCCGATTGGCCAACATGAATACCATCAGCCGCCACGGCCACCGCCAACTCAACATCATCATCCACAATAAAAGGAACCTGCGCCGCGTGACAAAGTTCCCGTAACTGGCGCGCGATCACTGGCCGCTGTGCTGCTGTTAATTGTGAGTTTGCGCCTTTATCACGAAATTGAAACGCAGTTATTCCCGCTGCTAGTGCTGCCTTGACCACAGCTACCAGATCTTGTCCAGGAACATCCTGGCTGCCACAAACAAAATAAGCCTGTAATTGTGCCACGTTAAATGCAATCTTCATTAAAAGTTCTCCTCCTGCCGATAAGCCCAATGATTTAACGGTCCGTGACCATGACCGACTTGAATTCCTGCGGTAATAGCTGCCGCTACAAATTTTTTACCTAAGCGGATCGCCGCTTCCATTGATTGGCCTTTAGCCAATTCCGCGGTAATACACGATGACAAGGTATCACCGGTGCCGTGGGTCCGTTTGGTTGCCACTCGCGGTGCACTGACCCAGAAGGAATCGCCAGAGGCTAACAAGGCAAAATCACGTACTTCCTTTTGATCAGCATGACCGCCCTTGATCAAAACATTTTTAGCTCCTAGTTCTTGTAAATACTGCGCTGCTTTTTCCGTTTCAGCAGCGGTGGTGATCGTCATACCCGTCAAGCGCTGCGCTTCCGGCAAATTTGGCGTAACCAACGTGGCCAATGGCAATAAGTCGTCCTTAACGCTTTGAATCGCATCGGCTGCTAATAGGGCGGCGCCACCTTTGGCGATCATCACCGGATCTACGACCAATGGGCCAAAATCGTATTTTTGTAAATTAGCGGCCACCACCTGAACGTGTTCGGCATCCGCTAACATGCCAGTTTTACAGGCACGAATCTTTAAATCAGCGGCCACCGAAGCAAACTGTTCATCGATCAAATGTGCCGGTAAGGCCATAAAGTCTTGTACACCTAACGTATTTTGCGCCGTCACCGCCACGACCACTGCCGCCGCAAAAGTGTGGCGTTCCTGCATCGTTTTAATATCCGCCATGATTCCGGCACCACCTCCGGAATCAGTCCCCGCGATCGTTAAAGTCTGGGGAAAACCATTGATTGCACTCATTTAAATTAAGTCCTTTCTACCGTTTTTTAAGCCTCTGTATAGCGTGCGATCTGTGCAACATCAGCTGTTGTGATCAAATGTAATTCATCAAGTAATTTAGCCGCGAACGTGCCTGGCAGTTCACCAGGTAATTCTTGCGCCACTAATTCACCAGCACTGGCGAAAACCAAGCACGCTGTTTGGGCAGCCGCAAAATAATCGCCACCACTAACTGCAGCAAAAGCGGCGACTACACTGGACAGCATATCACCAGAGCCAACGTGTAATTGAAATAAAGGTGTCCCGTTGGCCACTTGAACAACTTGTGTCCCATCAGTAATGATGTCGGTTGCCCCACTTAAGATCACAACACAATGATGCCGCTTAGCCGCCGCTTGAGCGATCGCTACTTTATCACCGCTGCCTTCACCAGCGTCAATCCCTTTAGCCTGCCACGCAATTCCAGCCAATGCCGCAACTTCACCAGCATTCCCCCGAATAATATCGACCTGAAAATCTTCAAATAACTGTAGTGCAACATCTCGACGATAAGTGACTGCACCAACCGCTACAGGATCAACGATCAAAGGTTTGTGATATTGATTCGCTAATTCACCAGTTTTTTTGATGTGCGCCAATTGTTGCTTTGTAAACGCTCCTAAATTTAACGCCACGGCACCACTCATCTGCACCAAGGCGTCTGCTTCGGCAATTTCTTCAGACATGATCGGTGAAGCCCCTAGCGCATTGATTCCGTTAGCCACATCCTGCACCGTTACAAAATTAGAAATATTTAGTACGATCGGGTTTTGTGCCCGTAATTGAGCCAATAATTCAAGCTGCATTATTCATTCCTCCAGGTATCATTTTTAGATCGTAGACAGCCCATTGGCTAAAATACCAAGGATCTGCCGTTTATACTCGAGAAAGCCGTTGGTCAATTCAAAATCGGCTGGCCGTTGCTGCCGGGTTGGCAATTGAATCTCTGCTGCGATTTGACTAGGCTGGCCAGCCAAAACATAGATTCGATCGGCTAAAACCAGTGCCTCGTCAATATCATGGGTCACCAATAATGTGGTCAAATTGATCTGCTGAATGACTTTTAAATACCACTGATGCATACCACGCTTAGTGATCTCATCCAACGCACTAAAAGGTTCATCTAATAGTGCTAGTTGCTTACCAAATAAATAAGTTCGCAATAAGGCCGCGCGTTGCCGCATCCCACCAGATAAAGCTGCCGGGTACTGTTGTTCGGTACCGGCTAAACCGAAAGTTTGCATGTACGGACCAATTTTGGCAACAGCGGCTTTTTTCTTTTCACCACGTAAAAGTAAGGGTAAAGTCACGTTCCCTGCGATCGTACGAAACGGCAGCAAAAGATCCTTCTGCAGCATATAACTCACCTGACCACTTTGACCAGTCACATCTTGCCCAGCTAATAAAATACGTCCTTGATCGCTGGTCAATAAGCCGGCAATAATATTGAATAAGGTCGTTTTACCGGAACCACTGATACCAAGCAGCGCTACAATCTCACCATGCTGAATATGCAAACTAATATCCGCTAAAACAGCTTTCTGGCCAAAACTTTTACTGACATGTTGGACCTCTAATAGGATAAGTGCCGCCTTCTTTCGTTTACTCGGTTATTTTATTTAGGTAAGTATTGGTTCGTAAAACCAACGTTTTTAGCCAATGGTGTGTCAACTAACTTTTCTTTATTTAACCAATTATAGAAACGATTCCAACGTTGCGGCGCAATATAACCCCATTGCTTGACCTCAGCCTGATATTGACCTGCCAGCCATTTTTGACTTGCCAAAACCAACTTGGCCTGCTTACCCTTTAATTCTGGTACTTTATTTTCTAAAATTGTGGCCGCCTTAGTTGGATGTTTGATCGCGTATTGGTAACCTTCCTTAGTAGCAGCCAAGAATTCCTTAGCTACCTTAGGATGTTGCTTTAAATACCGATTATTGCCTATCAAAACGGGTGTGTAATAATCAAAAACTGGATTGATTTTACGCATTGCAAAATAATTAACCGGATAATTCTGGACCTTGGCATTAATGCCACCCCACGCATAATAGACCCAAATATCGTCAACCTTTTGCGAGCGCAAGGCCACAACCTCATCCGTAAAATTACCTGGCGTCAATTTGACCCGTTTATACTGACCACCATCCTGATCAACCATGGTTCGAATAATCGCCTGTTCGATCGGCAAATTCCAAGTCGCATACCGCTTATCCATCATTGCCTTAGGCCGCGTAATGTTATCGGCTCGGCGTGACATGATCCCCGAAGTATTATGTTGGACCAATGCCGCGATCGCGGTGATCGGTAATTTTTTCTTACCGCTCATTTCCGGCGACATTGTATCCTGATAAGAGACCCCAAATTCAGCTTTACCTGCAGCTACGAGACCATCAGCGCCGCTTTGCGGTGGTTGGACGATTTTAACTTTTAAATGATGTTTCTGGTAAAACTTTTTTTGTTGCGCAACATATAGGCCCGTATGATTTGTATTAGGCGTATAGTCTAAAACAACCGTTAAATTCGTTGTTTTGGTCGTTTTAGCTTGTTGACCGCACCCCGTCAGTCCCAGTAAAGCTAGGCCCAAAATTAAGCCGCCGACTACTTTCTTATTCATCTGTCAGACTCCTTTTTTAAAGTTTTACTGTTTTTCCACGCGTTTCCATGGTTCCAACCAATGCTGTAGCCCATTGACCAGCATCATCAGTAATAAACTTAAAATCGTGATCAAAACGATCACGGCAAACATTTTATCAAAGGCATAAGCTTTCATGACCCGCGTCATGTAAACCCCTAACCCATCGTTACCACCGACCCATTCAGCAACAACGGCGGAGATCACCGCATAGGTCACCGCAATCCGCAAGCTGGCAAAAAAATGATCCAACGATTGCGGTAATTTGACAAACCATAATACTTTTAACCGCTTTGCCCCCATGGTGGCCATTAACTGCAATAAATCCGGATCAGTCGCCCGAAAGCCAGTTAACATTTCCACCGCAACTGGAAAGAAAGTAGTGACGATGATCAGCACAATTTTAGGCAACATACCGTAGCCTAACCACAAAATTAGCAACGGTGCAATCGCCACAGTTGGAACGGTTTGACTGATCACCAATAATGGATAAACGGCGCGGTACAAAAATTCAAAACGATCCATGATGATCGCCAGAAAAATTCCTAACAAAATACCGATCAATAGCCCGATCACCGTCTCCGCCAAAGTAACCCACATATTCTGGAGCAGCAGGGGAAAGTCAGTGTAAAATGCCGTAACCGTATCGGCAGGTGACGGTAATAAAAAGCGCGGCACAATATTAAAGCTGACCAATCCTTGCCATAGCAAAACGCCAACGACTAAAACAGTCCATGGCGCCCAGTTAACCTTGATATTTATCCGTTTTTTCTGCAATCGTTAAGACCTCACCTTGGGGTTGATAATTGATTTTCAGATAAATCATGTCCGCCGTCGCACCAGCTTGAGCGGCTACCAGCGGAATTTGTTTAACTACTGCCATCAATTGATCATAATCACCTTCTAATGTAGTTTCAAAAGCACCTACTTGATAACCGACTTTCGTTGTTTTGATATAGGCGATCACCGCATCAACAATGGCAACTGTCTTTTTGGTATCCACATTTAACGGTAGTACCTGAACCGCAATACTTGCATTCATAAGTTATTCCTCCTTGAATTTAATGTTTTACTTCGCGATATAAATTTTACCCTCCCTCATAAGTTTTGAAAGCTGACTGCCGGTTTAGGCTTAGAAATGATCCCAACAAAAAAGCACACCCCATTGTGGGATGTGCTTTTGATCACGAAAATAGCTCCCTACGCTGGTTTTAACCAATCAGGTTTGAAGGGTCGAAAAATCATTTTCCTCTCAGCTGTTAACACAGCTCCCCTGCTTTCAATTAATTAAATTATAACCGTTTTCATACTAAAAGTAAACTAGAGCTAAAACGTTTTCGTCAGTATGATTTGATCACTTTTTACAATTAATTTAGTCATATTCAGCTAATTTTTCTAAGCTAACTCGGTTCGCTGATACGCAGTAGCCGGTACATCAGCTAACAATGGTGATAATTCTCCTTGAGCAAAAATAGTCAAGTGGTGCATTGCCCGGGAAGCGATCGTATACAAGAGCTGCCGTTCATCCTCGGCACCATAGTTTGCGGCGGTCACCTGCCAAGCAATGATCGCATCAAATTCTAGACCTTTAGCTAAATACGAAGGCACGATAATCGTGCCTGCTGCTAGGCGTTGGTTTTCTGAACGAATCAACGTTATTTTCTCGCCTTGTGCCCGTAACTTTTCATATAGCGCCTTACTTTCAGGCAAGGTCTTAGTGATGATCGCAGTCACCCGCTTTTTTTGTTCATTGCTCACTAATTGCTGACGCAAGGCCGCGATCAATTTAGCTTCATCTACAGAAGTAACGATATTTGGCAGATCCCCCTGGCGGTTAAACGCGGTAACAGCTTCACCATTACGTAAAATGGCTTTAGTGAAATCAGTGATCTGTTTAGTCGAACGGTAGGATTGCGTCAATTGAACCACCCGTGTTTCTTCCGGCTTAAACATAGTCGCCAATTCCTTCAATAAACTATGACTACTTTCCTGAGTAAAAATAGCTTGATTGAGATCACCTAACAACGTAAAACGCGCATTAGGAAAACTGAATTTCAAAAAGCTGAGTTGATAAGGTGTATAATCTTGGATCTCATCAATAAATAAATACCGAATATCCCGATCACCATGCTTGCCGGTCATCAAATCATACAGATACAGATACGGAGTCACATCAGCAGTCGCTAACTGTTTCGCCCGTAACTGAGCTAGTACACGATTGACGCTTAATTGCCAGGCTTCTTCGCTTAAACCGTATTGCTTTAAATTCAAATATTGTGGCACTTGACGTAGAAAATCAATATACTGCGCTTTAATATTTAAAAAGCGATTACGAATGACCCCACGACGAACACTATCAAATGCAGAAGTCACCACCCGCCGCGCTAAGAAACGAAATTCTTTATCCCCATTTTCAAAATTACGCGGGTGGTTGCCGTACCATTTACGCATACCCTCATCGTCCAAGTTCTGAATGAACTCACTGACCCATTTTGCTTTCATTTCTGTGTCAATCCGGTGCCCAAAATAAGTCAACAGCTCTTCCTTAGTTGCATTCAACCGATTGCCTAACCGATAATTACTGTTGTAGTGATAATAGGTTTTTGCAATACGCTCATGATCAATAAAAACCTCATTGCGTAATTTAACATCACGAAACCGCATGCCACCTTTATTCAAGCTATTGGCATATTTTTTCGTAGCCGCAGCAAAGGCTAAACTACCCTTTAACTGGTTGATTCGTTTATCCACGGCCGTTTCGTTTTTCTCAAACTGTGTAAAAAGATCTTCAACCTTTAAATTAGGGATCCGGCGCGCTGCGTATTGATAATAAGTCAGCTGAACCATATTTTGTTCCCCTAATTCCGGTAACACGTTACCCACGTAGTCGTTGAACAACTGATTAGGTGAGAACATGATCACTTGACTGGAACTTAAATTGCCGCGATAGCGATAAAGTAAATACGCCACCCGCTGCATGATCGCAGAAGTTTTACCGGAACCGGCTGCCCCTTGAACGAATAATAGGCGGGCAGTAGTGTCACGAATGATCTGATTTTGCTCCCGCTGGATCGTGGTGACAATACTTTTCATTTTGGTGTCGGCCTGCTCACCTAAAACTTCCATTAACATCTGATCACCAATTGTTTCCTGGGTGTCAAACATCGTAGTGATCTGTCCAGCAGCAATTAAAAATTGCCGTTTTAACGTGATATCAACGGCTTGTTCGCCATCTGGTGTTTGGTAAGTGACGCGGCCTAAATTACCATCATAATAAATCGACGAGATCGGTGCCCGCCAATCATAAATCAGGAAATGGTCATTTTTATCAGTAAAGGAGCTTAACCCAATATAAATCGTTTCTGCCGCTTTAGCGTTGGTTTCCTTAAAGTCGATCCGTGCAAAATAAGGTGTTTTTTCTAAGCGTTGCAGAACATCCAATCGTTGGGTCGAATGACGCCAACTATTATTGCGTTCATTCAACATTTGTTGCTGCTGCCGAATTGATAGCGCAGTGTCCATCATTGATTCATAGGAGCCCACATTTAACCGCACATCATTATAAAAATTATCATTGATGCGCTTTTCATCACTTTTGGCAGCGGCAATTTTTGCCGTTAAATCAGCCTCAGTCCGCTTAATTTTGGTGATCACATCATCTACGCGAACTTGTTCTTGCTGTTTTTCCGTATCAGTCATAAATTCAGTAGCCTCCTACTCCATTAAATCGAGTTACCTAATGATTACTCACTTAATTATATAATTTCAGATATACCATTTTATCACTATCATGATAGCGTTACAACCAAGCCACTAAAGCGAAAAATTTAAATTCAAGTAAAAACCAGTCCTCAATGGTAGCAGGATTCCTTGCCAAAGCGTAGACTAAAAGTACGATTAGTCTTCAATAAGTGAGGGGTCCATTCATGGTACACACCATTTTTTACGCCTTAACCCATTTAGAAACTTTATTGCTGCCTATTTTCCAATATTTTGGTCATTGGAGTTACGCAATTTTGTTTCTAATTATTTTTGTGGAAACCGGCCTAGTTATCTTTCCTTTTTTACCCGGTGAATCGATCATCTTTATCAGCAGTACATTAGCCGCGCGCAACGGTTTTTTCCTAGATATTTGGTTACTTGGTCTGACTTTTTTCTTTGCGGCTTTGATCGGTGATACTGTTGATTTTGAAATTGGTCGCCATCTCGGCCGGTGGCGCTTTTTCAAGCGGCATATTCGCGCCGATCGCCTGCAGCATGCCACCACTTTTTTTGTTCGTCACGGAGGTAAAACTGTAATTTTCGGTCGGTTTATTCCCATGATTCGTACCTTTGTGCCGTTGATTGCTGGGATGTTTAAGATGAGTCATCCCCGCTTTGCTGTTTATAACTTTTGTGGTGTTTTACTATGGGTCGGCGCTGGTAGTCTATTAGGTTATTTTCTCGGTGCTTTACCGTTTGTACAGGCCCACTTCTCACTGATTTTACTAGGGATCGTGGTTGTGGCGTTGATTCCCAGCGTTGGGATCGGCCTGCTTAATCTGATCAAAAGTAAAAACTGAGTTAGCCGCTAGCTACCATTAAGTTAAAAGGAGGCTCATAGTTATGGGGCAATTAGCATTATTGATCGTTTTACTGGCGGCATTATTGACACCGCTAGTTATGGCTCGTTTTAAGATCTCGGTGGTGCCAACAGCCGTGGCGGAGATCGTAGTCGGAATTATTTTGGGTAAAAGTCTATTAAACTGGGTTCCAATGACCACCAGTCTCAGCCAATTATCGACATTAGGGGTGATCATTCTCATTTTTCTTTCGGGGATGGAAATTGACTTTGATTTATTTAAACCGCAATCTGCGGGCACCAATGGCGTAGTCACTAAATGGACACCATTAAAGTTGGCCGTTGGCGCCTATGTTGGTATTCTATTGGTGGCTGGCCTACTAGGTTGGCTATTACAACTCACCGGTTTATTCAGCGATATTCTTCTGGCAACGATTTTATTTTCCACTGTGGCCTTAGGGGTGGTGATCGCTGCCTTGACCGAAAAGGAATTACTCAGTAAAGCCTTAGGTCAGACAATTTTACTAACTGCGGCTCTAGGGGAAATCATTCCGTTATTGGCTTTAACTGCGTATGCTGCCTTAAATGGTGGCCATTCCAGTCAATTATGGTTGGTGCTATTGATCTTTTTGGCAGCGATCGCTTTATTGTTGCGTTTTCGTAGCATTTATCGCTTTTTTGCTAAAATTGATAAAACTACCACCCAACTGGATATTCGGTTAGCCTTTTTTCTGATTTTTGCTTTGGTGACAGTAGCGGAACAAGTTGGTGCCGAAAATATTTTAGGTGCTTTTCTGGCGGGGATCGTTATGAAATTATTACAGCCTAGTAAGGCCACCCGCGATAAACTAACTTCCATCGGCTATGGTTTTTTCATCCCGATCTTCTTTATTACCACCGGAGCAAAACTTAATTTGCGCACCTTATTAGCCGATCGCAATTCTTTGATTCTGATCCCGATTTTTTTCGTTTGTTTCTTATTAGCTAAAAGTATTCCCGTTTGGTTATTCCGCCAACGCTTCACCTTGAAAAACGCCATTGCCGCCAGCTTTTTGACTTCGACAACAATCACCTTAGTTCTGCCTACCTTACAGGTCGCACAGAACCTACATGTGATCAATAGTCAACAAGCCGGTGCCTTTGTGATTGCTGCTGTTTTGACCTGTATCTGTTCACCAATCATTTTCAACCAACTTTATCGGCCGGAAAAAGAAGATTTGGTCAAAACGCGAGTCACTTTTATCGGTGCTAATATTTTAACGGTCCCCGTTGCTCAGCGCTTATCGCACGGTTGGTACAGTATTCGCATGCTAACCGATCAGCAAAAAAATTACCGTACGTATAATAGTGAAGCACGTAATGTCACTTTGTTACCCGACCTTAGCGCCAATACTTTAACCGCCGCGGATGCGTTTGCTACCGATATTTTAGTCCTCGGACATTTAGACCATGACGTCAATGTACGTTTGGCTCAAGCAGCCGTTAAAAATCATGTGCCGCGGATCATTGCGCGCTTTGAGGCTCGCGACGTTGCCGATGATCGTTATGAAGTTTTAGCCGAGCAAGGCGTGGAGATCTACAACAGCTTTGATATCAATATCAGTATGTTACGCGAAATGATCGAATCGCCATCAACCTTAAAACTGCTGACTGGCAACGATGCTGGCCTTTACGAAGTAACGGTGCACAATCGCCGTTTTGCGGGACGGGAATTAAAATCATTACCCTTTATTGAAAAAGTCACGATCAGTCGGATCTACCGTAATGGTCAATTTATCGTGCCGCATGGCGATACTTTTATCGAACAGGATGATCACCTGATCTTCACTGGTGACAAAAATGTCGTACCCGAAATTCGCCGTCTACTGAGTGTGCATAATTAAGTGGGCTTTGCAGCAAGCATGATTACATTTTCTAATAAATTTAACGTAAATGGGGCTTTTTGAGCCGCGTTTCAGCATTGAAAGGAAGTTCATTTGTGAAGTTTAAACGTCTTTGGCCGTTTTTATTGTTACTGCTTTTACTTAGTGGTTGTGGGATCGTTGAACCAAATACTGCTAAAAAAACGGCCACTCCTTACCGCCAAGATCCGACTCAGGGTGTGTTTACCGCTAAAGTATCGGCAAAACAAGTTGCACAATTAGTGCATAAACAATTACCACATACCCAGTTGCTAAAAATTAGTCTCAACAAACAAGGCCGTTTTTATCAATATCAAGTTCAAGCCCGTAGTAAAAAACAATACTACCGCTTGTCAGTGAATGCGATGCAACCGATCATTACTAAGCAAACACACACGCAATTATCGCGTACGAATGCAAAACGTGAGGTACTGCGCTTAACTGGTTTAAAATCGTTAAATGCAATCAAGCAAGTCGCCATCAGCGAAATCAATGACGGTCATATTGTTGGCTATACCCTAAATCAACAAAATCGAATCACCAGCTATGATCTTTTGATTAAAAGCCGTGCCCACCATACAGTTCGTTTACGAATTGATGCAAAACGCGGTAATATTCTTGAGCGTCAGCAAGTCGGCAAGCTTTAGGCTGCCGGCTTTTCTTTTGGCTTGAATTTGTTATACTGATAATATCTTAAATGAAAGTGAGAATGCCTATGTTAACAATGCCAGCAGAAGTCATGTTTAGGGAGGACGCCGTGCGCGCATAGCTACGGTGCATCCTCCAATACACCCTAAAACAATATTGGAGGCCTAAACATGCTAAATTTTCCAAATCACGAGCAATTAACTGCACGAATTATTTTTCAAAGTCACGATCAATATCGCGTTATTTTTGCCGATCGGCGTATTCAACAAGCAACCTTAGCTGGACGAATGCAGTTTACTGGGACAATGCCATTGATTGGTGATTTTGTCAGTGGTCAGCCTTATGATCGCGACAAATTTTTGATCACTCATTTGCTACCACGCCAAACCTATTTAACTCGCGCCGCAGATCAACAAGAACAAGGATTAGCTGCTAACGTAACAACTGTTTTTATTACAATGTCAGCAAATACCGATTTTAGCGTTAATCGGCTTGAACGCTATTTAACCTTAGTTTGGAACAGTGGTGCTGCCCCTGTGATTGTTTTGACTAAAGCCGATGTTGAACCGGAACTGTTAGAACAACGACAAACAGAAGTGACAGCAGCGGCCTTTGGTGTACCGCTCATCACGACTACCAATACAGTACCAGCAGCGATCAAAAAAGCTTTTGCACCCTTTTTAACTGCTAAGACGACTGCGATTTTCATCGGGTCCTCCGGAGTTGGCAAATCAACCCTATTGAATATTTTAGCAGCAACGCAATTGCAAACAATTAAAAGTATTCGTAGCGGTGATGATAAGGGGCGACACACCACGACGACCCGCAACCTTTATTATTTACCTAACGGCGCGGCCGTGATCGATTCTCCAGGCTTGCGTGGCGTTGGTGTGACCGGAAGCACTAATACTTCCACCGCACAAAGTTTTCCCGATATTGTCACTTTAGCTCGCCAATGCCGCTTCAAAGATTGTCAACACGAGGCCGAACCAAATTGTGCAGTCCAGGCGGCAATTAAACGTGGGGAGTTAAGTCAACAACGTTTAGCTAACTACAAACGTTTACTGCGTGAAACAGAATACACAACGCTAACTAGCCGCCAAATTAACGCGGCAAAAATTAAACGTATGGTGGGCAATAAAAAGAATTTACGTCATCGTCCTAAACGTTAAACCGATCAGTCTAGTGAGTATGAAAACTCACTAGACTTTTTTTTTCAAGGCACAAAAAAAGAAGCAGGCGTCCCTGCTTCTTCATAAATAACTTAAATTAGTCTTGGTAATGTACCAATTCTAAGAATGATTCAGGTTGTAAGCTTGCGCCACCAACCAAGCCACCATCAATATCAGGTTGGGCCATTAATTCTTTAACGTTAGCAGGTTTCATTGAACCGCCATATTGGATCCGTACGTTTTCAGCAGTTGTTTGATCATAAAGACCAGCAACAGTTTCGCGGATCAAATGACAAACTTCTTGGGCTTGTTCCGGTGTTGCAGTTTCACCAGTACCGATTGCCCAGATTGGTTCGTAAGCAAGAACAGCAGTTGCAACTTGTGCAGCTGATAAGCCTTTCAAGGCAGCTTTGATTTGACCAGAAACCCATTCGTCGACTTTACCGGCTTTACGTGTTTCTAAAGTCTCGCCGCAGCAGATAATTGGTGTAACACCATTTTTGAACAAAGCATGTGCCTTTTTGTTGATGTCTTCATCAGTTTCATGGAAATATTCACGGCGTTCACTATGACCGATAATGCCGTAGTTAACACCCATTTCAGCTAAAACTTTTGGTGAAGTTTCGCCAGTAAAAGCACCGGCATCTTCAAAGTAGCTATTTTCAGAAGCAACTTTTAAATCTGTCCCTTTAGCCGCATCAAGTAAAGTTTGCAAGTTAACGGCAGGTGCACCGATAACTGCTTCAACTTTAGCTGCATCGGCTAATTTGCCTTTAATACCAGCAACAAATTCAGCAGTTTCCTTAGGATTTTTGTTTAATTTCCAGTTTCCGGCAATGATTGGTTTACGCATTTGTAACATCCTTTCATATGTAAACCCGGGTCAGTACGACCCGAGTTTGCTAAGCTTTATTTTTCAGAAATAGCAGCAATACCTGGTAATTCCTTACCTTCAAGGTATTCAAGTGAAGCACCGCCACCAGTTGAGATATGCGTCAATTGGTCGCCAACGCCTAATTGTTTAACGGCGGCAGTGGAATCGCCACCACCGACGATCGTCGTTGCGTCCGTTAATGTGCCTAAGAATTTACCGATTTCCAAGGTACCTTTAGCGTAGTTGCTCATTTCGAACACACCCATTGGGCCGTTCCAAACAACTGTTTTAGCATCTTTTAAGACATCCTTGAAGTTAGCAATTGATTTTGCACCGATATCAAGTGCCATATAACCATCAGGAATATCGCCTTCAACATCTTTACTAGGTACATCATTGTTAAATTCTTCAGCCACAATATTATCAACTGGCAAGACTAACTTGTCGCCAGCTTTGTCGATAATTTGTTTAGCTAATTCAATTTTATCTTTTTCAACTAATGACTTACCAATGCTTAAGCCCTTAGCAGCATAGAAAGTATAAGTCATACCGCCACCGACGATAACTTTGTCGGCTTTGCTTAATAAATGATCGATCACACCGATCTTATCAGAAACCTTGGCACCACCTAAGATGGCAACAAATGGGTGCTTAGGGTTGTCAACGGCGTCACCTAAGAACTTGATTTCTTTTTCCATTAAGAAGCCAGCAGCCACTTTTTGGCCTTTAGCTTTCATAGCAGTTGCGATACCAACGTTGGAAGCATGGGCACGATGAGCAGTCCCAAATGCATCGTTAACGAAAACGTCGCCTAATGAAGCCCAGTATTCACCTAATTTAGGATCATTTTTGCTTTCACGTTTGCCAAAGTCATTATTGATGTCTTGGAAACGCGTGTTTTCCATAACTAAAACTTGACCAGCAGCCAAGGAATTAACGGCATCTTCTAATTGTTTGCCTTCGTTAACGGGAACAAAAGTAACCGGTTGGTTCAACAATTCAGCTAAGCGTTCCGCAACTGGCTTTAAGCTTAATTCTTTTTTGTCTTCGTCAGATTTGATCCGACCTAAGTGAGAAAGCAAAATTGCTTTGCCACCATTTTCAACTACATATTTGATAGTTGGTAATGCAGCCACAATTCGGTTATCGTCACCAATAACGCCACCTTTAATCGGCACGTTAAAGTCCACACGAATCAGGACTTTTTTATCTTTAACATCTAAATCAGAAACGATCAATTTAGCCATATGAATAGCCTCCTATTTTTAGCGTAATAAAAGCAAGGCCCCAGACGTTCAATTACTTTAGTAATGTTTCACTGTGTAACCAAACCCGCTGCCACTTTTATCACATTTTAATTATAAGCTCACATCAATTTTAGAAAATTACAACTCACCTTATAATAGCCGCACCAACCCGTGGATCCAACGTGTTGACCAACAAAAAAAGCAGAGGGAGTCAAACCTCCCTCCGCCTTTTTAAAGTATTATGCGGTTTTGAAACCTAGCTAGTTCTAACGGATTAGAGAGTAGCGAATTTCAATAAAGTACGAACCATTTGGCAAGTGAAGCCGTATTCGTTGTCGTACCAAGCAACAGTCTTAACTAATTGCTTGTCGCCAGCAGATGTAACTTCTGTTTGAGTTGGGTCGAAGATTGAACCGAATGTTGTGCCGATAACGTCACTTGAAACGATTTCGTCTGCGTTGTAACCAAAGCTTTCGTTACCTTCAGTATGCTTCTTGATAGCTTCGTTAACTTCGTCAGCAGTAACCTTTTTGTCAAGGATAGAAACTAATTCAGTTAATGAACCGTCAACAACACCAACACGTTGTGCATGGCCTTGTAATTTGCCCTTTAATTCAGGGATAACCAAACCGATAGCCTTAGCAGCACCAGTTGAATGAGGAATCGTGTTAACACCAGCTGCACGAGCTGCACGTAAGTTACCGCCACGAACTGGGCCGTCTAATAACATTTGTGTAGAAGTGTAAGCATGGATAGTTGTCATAGTACCAACTTCAACGCCGAATTCTTGGTTCAAGAAGTAAGCCATAGGAGCTAAGCAGTTAGTTGTGCATGAACCAGCTGAAACGATTGTGTCATCAGCAGTTAATACATCATCATTTACGTTATAAACAACTGTCTTCAAATCGCTACCAGCTGGAGCTGAGATCAAGACACGTTTTGCGCCTGCATCCAAATGAGCTTGTGATTTAGCTTTGGATGTGTAGAAACCAGTACATTCAAGGACGAAATCTACGCCGTCATTTTTAACCCAAGGAATATCTTGTGCTTTAGGTTCAGCATAAACACGGTATTCTTTGCCGTTAACAACGATACCATTGTCAGTAGCGCTAACTTCGCCAGCAAAAGTACCATGTGTTGAATCATATTTCAATAAATGAGCTAACATAGCAGGTGAAGTTAAGTCGTTGATTGCGACAACTTCGATGTCGTTAGATTTAGCACCTAATTCGAAGATACGACGGAAAGCTAAACGGCCGATACGTCCAAAACCATTAATACCAATTTTTACAGTCATGCCTAAATTTCCTCCTTTAGGAAATAAAAAATTTATTTTAAAGGGTTGCCCCTTTTAAAATCAAGTTTGCGGCACCTTCATCCGTGATCAACCACGTTTGTTGAGGTGCAAGTTGTGCGTATGCCTTAATTGCCGCCGCTTTATTAGCGCCGCCGGCAACGGCGATCACACTAGGAATTCTTTCAAGGTCGCGAAGTTGTAATCCGATCCGAGGAATCTTATAGACGACTTCCCCTGCTTGATTAAAGAAGTAACCAAACGCTTCGCCAACCGCCTGTTTCTGTTGTAACATTGTGATTGTAGCAGTCGACATATCCCGCCGTTTTGCCATTGGAATTGCCTCACCAATACTATGAACTACCGCCGAACTTTTGTCAACTAACTGCAATACTTCCTTAACCGCAGGCTCGGCTAAGAGTGGTTTGTAGGTCTGTTCACTGACATGTTCGGGGATATACAGGACCCGGTGTTGACCACCAGTATGCACTGCCATACGAGCACAGACAGCATTGGCCTGAATATCAACTGCTTCGCCTAAACCACCGCGCGCAGGTACAAAAATCAGATGGCGCTTTTCTGCTAGCTTAGGCGTTAATGAATTGGCAACTTGCGCCATCGTTGTCCCGCCCATCACGGCAATTATATTCTCACCATGAGGCAAAATAACGTCTAATGTTTCATTGACCAGCTTACCCATATCAGTTAAAACCTTGGGTAATTCAGTTGCATCACCAGCGACAATCAAGCAATGATCAATACCAAGTAGTTTGCACAGTTGCTTTTCTTTCGAGCGCACGCCGAGTAACTGTTCCATGACTGTGGTTAAGCTTTGATAAGCTTCCTCACCTTGAGCTGTCAGAATCATTCCTGACTTTGACGTTGCGATTAAACCGTGTATCCGTAAAAAATCAGTTTCAGTTCGCAGCGCACGCTCGCTCATGTTCAGCTCTTGAGCCAATAAACGCCGCCCAATCGGTGCCAACCAATAAATAGATTGCAGCACTTGGTAACGTTGCTTAACGACCTCAATCAAGTCCGGCGCCAGCACTTCTAGCCAGGCTAATTCTTGATGCATGCTGATCCTCTTCCTTAGTGGGACAAGTAACGTCCAACTATGTCGTATAATGACCCATCACGGCCAAAAAACAAAGTGCCCAGTCGTTCTGTTCACTCTCAAGCACAAAAATATTATAACAAGACCAATCATTAAATGCAAGGCTGAAGCCCCGATAAATCAAGGAATTTAATCAAAGCGCTTTCTCTTTGATGACCCGCCTATTCCTAAACTTTCACGATACTTAGCAACCGTCCGTCGTGAGATCGTAACGCCAGCCGCACTTAACAAATTAACCAAACGCTGATCTGAAAGTGGCTTGTTTTTATCTTCCTGATCGATCAATTCCTGAATTTGCCGTTTAACACTGGCCGCAGAATCATCCTTTTGGTTACCAATGGCGTTGGTAAAGAAATGCTTAAGTTCAAATATGCCGAAATCAGTTTGCAAATACTTGCCGTTCACTGTTCGACTAACCGTTGACTCGTGTAAATTCAATTTAGTCGCCACATCGCGCAGCAACAAGGGCTTTAACGGCCGTTTGGCGTCAAAAAAGAAATCATGCTGCCGTTGAATGATCTCTTGACCGACCCGTAAAATTGTCTGGCTTCGTTGCCCGACACTTTTTTGTAACCAATCAAACTCCTGTTTCTTTTCTTTCATATATGCCGTGACCTCGCGATCATTTGTCTGCACCATACGTGTAAAATAACGCTGCTGAAAAACAATCTGGGGCCGACCCTCACGCGTCAAACTTAATTGTAGTTGATCAGCCTGCACTTGTACCACCAATTCCGGCCGTACAAAAGTATTTTGTGTCTGACTAAAAGCCGCCCCCGGTCGCGGCGTCAAGGTCTGTACATAATCAAAAATATGCTGGATCTCCGCCACTGTCACTTGATACTTAGCCGCAATAAATGCCCATTTACGTTCCACAAAATTAGTAAAGTCTTCTTCTAAAACAATATAGGCCAAATTAGGCGCATGGTTATCATTTTCAGTTTGCAACAGCAAACTTTCCTGCAAGTTACGAGCGCCGACACCCGGTGGATCCAACTGCTGCAATAACGTCACCGCATCTAAAATCTGTAATGACTGTGCGCCGGTCTGGGCCTTGATCTCATCATCACTAATACGTAAATAGCCATTGAGGTCAACCTGTTCCAACAAAAACAGCACTAAATCACGTAGCGGCGTATCCCGCATGGTTAAATGAACCTGTTCTAATAGATACTCAAATAACGATTGCTGAGTATCGGGAATAGCATTCATAAAGTTATCAACTCGGCGCTGACTGCCACTAAAATTAGCCTGATCAGGGGTTGAATGATGAACCATCAACAAAGGATTTTCCAAACTTTTCTGTTGCAAGAATTGCTGTAAACCCTCAGCATTATACTGCAAGATCTGAATCGACTGTTGCAATTGCTGGGTCATCGCAAGTTTTTGAACTTGCTTTTGCTGCTGATTAAGTCCCTGTTGGTATGCCATGTTAACCGTTCCTTTCATATGATGATATAACCATGTTATTACTTATTTTAGTCAACGCAACACAATTTTACTAGAAATTTTATACAGAGGGCTTGTTTTTTATGCCAATTTCCGGTAAAATTGTTTTTGTTGTTCAGATGCGCCTGTAGTGTAATGGATATCACGTGAGATTCCGGTTCTTGAGATGGGGGTTCGATTCCCTCCAGGCGCATAATAGAAATCTATCTGTGTACAAAGCCGCCAAACTTAAAATTTGGCGGCTTTTTTATTTTAGCTTATCTTTAGCATAAACTAAGTTGTCCGTAAACCTGACTAGTACATTAGCTGATCCTTTTAATTTGTGGTTACCTAAGTCCTATCGTGTAGCAAATAGTATTAAGCATTCCGTTACTAGCAAACTACTGCCTATTTTTAGCAGTACATTTGTCTTTGGTTTCAAAGACAACCACGGTATTTTTTTATTTTAACGTTGGGAACTTGCTTAATTTAAATGTAAGCGCTATACTTACGAAGTGATTTATAATACTGATTCCCTGAACTATTTCAATATCCAGTAGTCCCTGATCAATCCAGTTATAGATGGTTTTGTAGGCAATTCTAACTACATGAGCCACTTGTTCAATTGACCATTTTTGGATCTTGAT
>NZ_BJDN01000035.1 GCF_005405165.1 Loigolactobacillus binensis | reverse complement strand
CTATAATAATAAAAGAATTAGAACAAAACTGGCCGGAAAAACTCCGGTTCAATACCGAAATCTTTCCGACCAGTTAGTTGCTTAAAATTTACTCCAATTTATGGGGTTCAGTTCAAGTCAATAAATTTAAATGCGGGCCAGCAACCGCATTGCCGACATAGATCGTTTGGAGGGTGCCTAAAACAATGTAAGCACTGATCACCGCCCAACTGATTTTACGCGGTAATTGACTTTGGCGCGTACGTAAAATCATGAACAGCGCGCAGGCCCAATAAGTCACGATAAACAACGGCACCGTGCCAAAAAAAGCTAATCCACTTAGCAACACCCACATGATTGTATTGATCAATTTACGATCCGAAATTAAATCTTTCACCCGAATAAACTCCTTTTTGGTTGGTAATCAATCATTAACTTTACTAGCTAGCCTCATTAGCGTCAATCCGGCGCAAGTCCTGTTTCCCAGTAATAAAAAAACTAACTCAGATCAAATCCACAAGGATGATCTGAGTTAGTTTTATTTTTTAACCATTAGTATGACGCGCTTTTAAAAATTCAGTCGGAATTGCCTAGCACCCCGGCCACTACGATTCAAAATTGCGCTCTTCCCCAAAAATACGCATTTTCATTTTGATCCCAGTAGGTGTTGCGGCTAGTCCGCCCCGACCCGTTTCGCGCAAAGCAGCTGGCATTTGCTGACCGATCCGTTTCATGGCGCCTACCACTTCGTCCGCCGGAATTTTATTAGTCAAACCCGCTAAAGCCATATCCGCAGCTACCAAAGCGTTAGTCGCACCGATCGCATTGCGCTTAACGCACGGTAGTTCCACTAAGCCTGCGATCGGATCACAAACTAGCCCTAATAAGTTGCTTAACGCCAGCGCCAATGCTTCCGCCGCTTGAGCTGGTGTACCGCCAGCGGCTTCCACTGCTGCAGCCGCCGCCATCCCCGATGCGCTACCAACTTCAGCCTGACAGCCACCAGTAGCACCAGCGATCATTGCATTATTAGCAATGATCATACCAAAAGCACCGGCAGTAAATAAAAAACGGACCATTTGCTCGTGCGTCAGCTGCAAGCGCTGCTGTAGCATAAACAACACACCGGGTAACGTTCCTGAAGAGCCAGCCGTTGGTGTCGCACAAACAACACCCATTGCTGCATTGACCTCATTAGTGGCGATCGCGTTTTGAACCGCCATTAACATCACATCACCAGCTAGGCTGTGGTGTGTCGCTCGATATTGCTTTAATTTCACCGCCTCGCCACCAGTCAAGCCTGTTTTAGAAAAAACGCCGGCGCCAGTGCTGCCACGCTTGACCGCAGCAGCCATTGCACTTAGATTCTGTTCCATTGCGGTCCAAACCGCCGCGCGACTACTACCGCTATTGGCAACCTCCTGCTGGATCATTAATTCTGAGAGCGAAACGTTGGCGGTAGTCGCTGCCGCCACTAATTCGGCGATCGTTGCATAGCTCTGCATTTTCGTACCTGCTTTCTAACTATAAATAAACTAAATCAGCGCCGTGCTGCTGCAAGCTAGCGACTTCATGCTGCTTCAGGCTGCGCTCCAAGTCAAATTCCACTAAATGCTTAGTCGCGGTGTTATAGCTTTGCCGCCGAATGATCTTGGTCATTTTAGCTAGCTTCTCTTGGATGATCTGATCATTATCGGCAGCACCCCAAACCAGTAAAATCGGCAGTGGTCCCGTTGGTGTCAATTCAAAACCATCACTGGTGATCCGGCGGATTTCAATCGTGCCACCACCAATTGAACACCCCGCGACGGTCACCGTTCGCTGAGCGGCCCGCAAAGTTAAAATCGCCGTGTTGGGATGTTCGATCGGACTAGTTCCCGCCATTTCAATAAAATGAACCGTCAGCCCTTGCTGCTGTGCTAAAGCCAACGCATTGGGTACCTGGGGATCGGCAGGTGCTAAACCTAAAACACCAGCAACCAATGCATAATCAGTGCCGTGACCGCGGTGAGTCTCCGCAAAAGACTCGTAATAACGCACTGTCAATTCCCTTGGCACCTGGCGGAAGATTTTGCGCGCCGCATGCCCGATCGCCGCAGCACCGGCAGTATGCGAACTAGAAGGCCCGATCATCACTGGCCCAATAATATCAAAAACACTTTTATAAGCTGCAGTCATCCCGCGCCTCCCTTTTCTTCAATACCTGTCTACCGTCATCATACCGAGAATTGATGAGGACTGCATGAATTTTACTAGCAAAATTCTAAGAATTGCAAAAAAATAACCAACGCATTGAGTTGCGTTGGTTATGGTGCACAAAGCGGTAGTTGCTTCGCTTAGTTTAGCGTAAACGTGTTTAAAAAAACAGCTTCCTGCGCCTAGCTTGACCGAAACGTGCAAAAAAAAGCAGATTATGGAACATAACTACGCATGCTAAGTTTGAAAAATACTGCGAAGTTAATTTTTGCCTCTAGTTTAGCGCAAACGTGTTTAAAAAAACAGCTTCCTGCGCCTAGCCTAGCTGAAACGTGTAAAAAAAAGCAGATTATTCCACATAACTACGCATGCTAAACGAGCCACTATGTGTCTCTTATTAGCACGCTAGGTTATGTTCCATAATCTAAACGCTTTTTTTAGCACTCTGCAATTTTTCTATATCAAGCACGCGGTCGATCCAGCTGTCGTAGAAGCCTGGTTCGTGGGTCACTAATAGGACGCTGCCTTCAAAATTACGCACCGCAGTGGCCAGTGCTTTTTTGGTGCCGTCGTCCAAATGGTTGGTTGGTTCGTCTAACACTAACAGATTAGCCGGGAACAGCATTAACAAGCATAATTTAACCTTGGTCTGCTCACCACCACTTAACATTTTGATCGGTTTGTCCACGTTATCTTTCTCGATCCCAGCACGAGCCAACGCTTGACGTACTTTGCGCTGGGTCATTCCTTCTGCAGCCGCCTGGACGATCTGTAGCGGTGTTTGCTTCGGATCATCCCAAACCAATTCCTGTCGGAAGTAACCGACTTTGGTGGTAGCCGAAAAAGCAAACTCGCCGCCTAATGCTGGAATAATGCCTAATAGGGTTTTGATCAACGTCGATTTACCGATGCCGTTAAACCCGGTCAACGCCACCTTTTCCGGCTGGGTGATCGAGAAATTAAATGGCGCTAACAATGGCTTTTCGTAGCCGACCTTTAAATCACTAACTTCTAATAGCATCCGCACGGCACTGGGTTGGTACGGAAAAGCAAAATGCGATTCTAATAGATTCCCAGGCGGGGTCAAAATATCCATATGCGCCAACTGTTTCTCGCGGCTTTTAGCCATGGTTGAGCGACTACCGGCCTTATATTTACGGATATAAGCTTTGGTTTTTTCGATTTTCTTTTGCTGTGTGGCGTACGCCTTCAAATAAGCTTCTTGATTATCATTTTTTTGCCGTAACGCCTGCTTCAAATCACCGCGGTATTTCGTGATCTTCCCAAATTCAATATCACAAATACAGTTGGAAATCTGGCCGAGAAAATCATAATCATGGGAGATCACAATATAAGCGCTGGGAAAATCATTTAGATAATCGATCAACCAAGTAATATGATTGGTATCTAAATAGTTGGTCGGTTCATCTAGTAACAAAACATCAGGCTCTTCTAAAAGCAACTTAGCCAAAATAACGCGGGAACGCTGCCCTCCTGAAAGCTCATTGGCGTTGGTATCTAAACCAAAAGCATCAATACCTAAACCAGTAGCAACTTGATTGATCGTGGTTTCAATTTCATAAAAGTTACGCGCTTCTAAAATTTCTTGATTTTTACCGGCCTTAGCTAGCAACTCATCGTCAGGATTATTAGCGTAGTCCGCGTAGATCTCGGCGTTTTGCGCATCTAATGCGTATAGATCGCTAAAGGCTGTCTTCAAAAAGTCGAAAATGGATTGCTTTGCCGTCAGGCTCACATATTGGTCTAGATAACCAATTTTAGCGTGCTTTTTCCAAGTGATCTTGCCATTATCTGGCAGGATCTGACCAGTAATAATTTTGATCAGTGTACTCTTACCGACCCCGTTTTGGCCGATAATACCCATGTGATCTTCCTGATTCAGGGCGAAACCTGTGTCGTCGTACAATGTTTTATCCAAAAACTGCTGACTGAGGTTTTCCACTGTCAGTACACTCATGGTGATCAACACTTCCTTATATTTAGAGAGTGTTTGAAAAGACGCTCAGGCTTTTGAGCATTAGCCTAGCTAGGCGATAAGAGACACGCAGTGGCTCGTTCGACTAGCGTAGCTAAGCGCAAAAAGCTGTCTTATCAAACACGTTTACGTTTCAGAGCATAAAAATGATATCCAGCTTTTGAGCATTAGCCTAGCTTGCTGATAAGCGACACGCAGTGGCTCGTTTGGCAAACGTAGCTAAGCACAGAAAGCTATCTTTTTAAACATGTTTACGTTAGATTGGCCGCCACACGCACAGCCAAACCTATTTGACAATTAAATAACCTTAACATAGATAAAAAGCACGGTCAAACTAAGGGTTTCCTGAAAAGAAAGGATAACAAAAAGGCTAGAACAAAAGTCCCAGCCTTCCCCCAATAGCCGAATATAACGTCAGAACGCACGTAGACTTAAAATCAGCTTGCGGTGCACTCGCTTGTTAGAACATAGCTTAAAATCATTAGCGGTTTAATCTTTTTCAATAAATTTAGTGCAAACGCGTCTAAAAGACGACGCTTGTTGGTATAACTAGTACTTAAATCAAATTGCTGGCAATGGTCGCAACGGTTAGCAGCGAAAATCGCGCTAACCTATTTTCTATGTGCCAGATGAATTAAGTGTTGCTTAGGCTGCTGTGGCCGTGTTGGCTTACCTAATAGCCCAATCACAAACATCCCACCACCGAGCAATAATAACGTCTCGAAAAGCATAACGGTCACCTTCTTCTCTAAAATAACTAAGCGTAGAAAAAGGAGTTTACGCGTTAACTAAACAAGAAGCAAGCAAGTTGACGACAAAAATTAAATTTCTGCTTGCTGTGGATCTAATTTTTGGCGGAAAGCCTCAATCGCTTTCAATTCGTGAAAATTCCCGTTAAGTCGCGCAAAAGCCCGGGCATCGTTTAAATAGTCGAAAATCTCGTTTATATCCTTATTTTGTGCATATTTATTTCGGGCCAAGCGAAAAGCCACCCGCGCTAAATAATAAGTCAAATGGTTTTCCGCACAGATCTCGTAAGCATAATTCAACAGGGCGTCGCTAGTCTCGTACTCGCTGACCTCGGAATAAAACTTACCACAATTATAGACGATGTTCAGTACCCGCCAAACATCTGTGGTCGTCCGAATTCGATAATCATAAATCGCTTTGAGCACTTTATTAAAGTAGAAATCCGCCTTTTCATTTTCTTGCTGCCGTGCGTAGATCATCCCCGAACCAGTCAAGGCCAATAAATTATAGATCTCCGTATAATCCTTGGCGTCAGCAGCTAAAATCTGGCTAAAGGCAAACAGAGCATCGGTGGTTTCACCTTCCAATAACGTTGTCAGATAGCCTTGTAAATATAGATAACGTAGGCGCTGGTCTTCATTGTCGATTTTATCAAAATCGATCTCCTGCAAAGACTGTTGTGCTTGGGTGTAATCCATGGTGATCAATTTAAATTCGGCCGCGGCCATTTTTTGGTTTAACGCACTACTCGCCTGTTCGACCTTCGGAAACAAATCTGCTAAACTTAAGTTTAACCGGTTACATAGCTTGATCAGAATTTTAATTGCGGGAACTTGACCATTTTTTTCGAAACGGCTCAGGGTTGCCTGGGTACAAACACCGTCGCATAATTCCTTTTGCGACAGGCCCATCTTCTTACGGGTTTCAACAAAATAAGCTATATTCATTTTTTATCACAATCCTATTTTTTTGACTATTGTGCCAACATGCTAGTTATTGAGCATAATACTACCGCTTACCTGGCAAATCAAATCACAAACAGTGTTATTGACTCAATTACAACAAATTACTGTAACCTTTTATATAATATAGTATAATTACACTGCGCTGAATATACAAATATTATACCACAATTAGATGTAAGCGCATTATTTTGGAGGGAATTTTAATGAAAATCGTTCACATCCATCACCCCTATCGACCTGAGTAGTTGGCGACCGTACCCTGTGTGCTCACTTTAGGCTTCTTTGACGGTGTGCACCGGGGACACCAATCAGTGATTCAGCAAGGCCGCCAAGCCGCACGACAACAGCATTTACCTTTAGCCGTTATGACCTTCAATCACCACCCTAGCCTGGCGTTTCGCCATCTGACTTCTTCTGAAAATACATATTTGTCAACTTTAAAACAAAAGGAACAATTATTAACACAATTAGATGTCGACCTTTTGTATGTTATTGATTTCACCAGCGCCTTTGCTAGTTTGACCCCTGAAGCATTTGTTGCGCAATATATTGTGGGGTTACAAGCCAAAATAGTGGTTGCCGGTTTCGACTATACTTTTGGTAATCGGCCGGCGCAGGCCACCGAATTAACTGATTATGCACAGCAACGCTACCAGGTCAATATTGTTGCGCAAAAAAGTTCCGCCGCGCTAAAAATCAGCTCCAGTCGTATTCGCGCCCTATTAGCAGCTGGCGATGTTCAACAGGCCAATCAGTTGCTAGACTATGTCTACACCACACCAGCATTAGTCGTTCATAGTGCTACTGCAGGTGCCGTTACGCTCCAAGTTAAACCATTGAATCGTTTACCTGCTGCTGGTGAGTACCAGGCTAAAATCAGCTTTGAACAGCACTGGTATGATGTCTTGATCAAAGTCCCGGCTACAGCTGATCATCAAGTACAACTGATAACCAGCGCGCTCACCGTACCGATCTTCGGCGAAGAGATCACCATTGCCTGGCTGAATAACGCCCAGCAACCACAGCAGCTACCAAGCAGTACACTAGGTGCTTATCCAACAAAATAAAATGACGCCAACGCAAAAAGCTCCCAGCCACTTCACAAGTGGCAGGAGCTTTTTGTATTTTCTGTGCTCACTGTATTTAAATAGCCAAATTACAGCTTTACGTGCGCGTTAGTCATTGATCGATGCACCAGAAGTGCCATCAACCGGCTTTGTAGCTTCAGGTTCAGCTGCTGGTTTAGGTTCATCCTTGACCGAAGCGCTGGAAGTTGCATCAGTAGGTTTATCCCGTAAGGAAGCGCTGGAGATCGTGTCCGGATCGTCCACTAATTTTTGGCCAGTTTTAGCTAAGAACCATTTGATGGTAGGCATTAAATCCAACACAAATTCATTAACACCAGCATAATCGCCATCTTTGTCATGCATGGCTTTGTAGTAATGCATAATGAATTTATCAGGACCAGTACCTGGTACACGCATTTTCACCATGTCGGTTTTACCTGTCCGCAATAAATTAATGACTTCCTTAACGTGTTCAACGGCCCGTGGTGGGTGAACCGCTGATAATGGATCGCCAGCTTGCTTCGGGTAGCGTGGCGCCAACATTTCATCCCGCGGACCCATGTGATTATAGTACAAAAATTGATTATTATCGTCAGCATAAGTCAATTCCATCGGCATCGTGTTCAAAAAATAGTTTAATTGATCAACTGTGAGAACACCGCGATCCAGTTTAACGTAGTCGCTACCTTCGGCGGCGTTGGTTTTCTTAGCGGCTTGTTCAACCCAGTCATCGGCGTTCATATTCACGCCTTCAATTGTGGTTTTAGCCTTGCCAGAAGCAGTTAGATCTTCTGCTTCAGCACCGGTTTGCTGCTTCTTTTCGGATTCACTCATTTTAATTGCTCCTTTACTACGCGTTTATTTTTAAATGCTAGATTTGCATAAAAGACGCGAAAAGCCGCCTTTTTGAGATACATTTACACTAAATTTGCTAAAAGTACTAACTTAAACTATACCCTAGCGCAAGACTATTTTATTCAAGCCCTGCCGAAATAAATACCTTGCCGGCCTGATCGATCACGATGGCTTCTACGTTTGGTACTTGATTGATCGTCGCGATACTGATCTCCGAAGGTTGCCCGAATAAACGAGTTGTCCATAATTCACAATCCAGTGATTTATCGGCAATGATCGTTAAGCTGGCCAAGTCAGTTTGAACCGGATAACCAGTTCGCGCATCCAAAATATGGTGGTATTTCTTACCATTGACCACTAACTTACGCTCATAAATTCCGGAAGTCACCACCGACTGATCACGAACGCGCACTACTTTTTTATAGTTACCGCGTGGCTTAGCTGGATCTTGAATCCCGATCCGCCAAAAATGATCATCCCGCGTTGGCATTGGTCCCATCGTCAAAACATTCCCACCTAAATTGATCATTGCTGATTTAACGTTGATCTCTTTAAGATAGGCCATCAGCATATCGGCAATGTAGCCCTTGGCTAATGATCCTAGATCAATGGCCATGCCCGCCTTCTTCAAGAAAACGGAATGGGTGAACCCGTCAAGCACAATATCCAACGGGTTGGTCAGCGCTAAGGCCGCGACGATCTCTTCTGGCGTTGGTAGTTTGGCATCTTTGAAACCGATCCGCCAGGTCTGAACCAGCGGCCCAATAGCGATGTTTAGCCGACTTTGCGGAACCAAGCTATAATGCAAGCCAAATTCGATCAGCTTATATAGTTCTTCATTGACCACTACAGGCTCGATCCCGGCACTGCGGGAAATCGCCATTAATTCCGAACTATCATCATTGGCACTGAAACGATGCTCATAAATTTTCAGCCGCTTAACTAATTCAGTGAGGATCGGTGCTGGTGCATCAGCCTCGATCTCCAAAGTAATGATCGTCCCCATCATTTGTACCTGCTTGGTTGCTTGTCCCATAATTCTTGCTCCCTTATCTAATTATTGTTTGACGAACATTGCACACGCCAACAATAATAACTTATTACATCATTTATGTAATAAAAAGGTTTGGCGTTAGGATATTGGGTATAGTCCCTAGTCACGAAAGCGCTACGACGTCAACTCAAACTTAACACCAAACCTTTAGTTAAACAAGTACCGAATTAAATTATAGTTTACCAGCTTCGGCGTCCTTTAAATAGGCACTGAATGGTTTCAAATCTTCGGCTTGATACTTCTTAACAAATTCATCAACTTTAGCAGCATCTTGCCATGCTTTGTCGATAAACATATGCTCCGTTGTAAATGGCATGTCATGCGTCAACTTAACGTCGATCAAGACAGGGCCTTCAGCCGCAACGGCAGCCTTGAAGACTTTATCAATGTCGTCAAAGGTGCGAATGGTGAAGCCTTTAGCACCCATGCCTTCAGCAACGGTTGCCCAATCAGTATCTGGTAGATCAACACCAGAAAGTGGTTGATGCGTATCGTCAGCTTGTTCAGCTTCGATATAGCCTAAAGTTTCATTGCTGAAGACTACGTTGATCGTCTTCAAGCCATACTTAACTTCAGTCAATAATTCTTGGGACATCATGGCAAAGCCACCATCACCACTTAAACTGAAGACTTGCCGTTCTGGGAAGGCAACCTTAGCCGCAACGGCAGCTGGTAAACCATAACCCATTGATGCATATTGGCCAGAAGTTGTCCATTTCTGGGTCGTCTTCAAATCTAACAAGCGCATGAAGTTGATGTTGACGTTACCAACATCGACACCGAAGACCGCGTCATCGTCAGCGTATTTGTTAAGTGCGGCAAAGATTGGTTCTGGACGTAATGGTTGTTCCTTGTCAGTAGCAAAGCCATCTTGCCATTTGCGCCAGTCGTTTTTGTTAGCAATGGCAGCGCGGTAGAAGTTTGAAGGTTGTAATTCGTCACCTTTAGCTGCTAATGCTGCTAAAGCTGTTTTAGCGTCGGCTAAGATCGGTACTTCAACATTATGGCGTTTACCTAATTTTTCATTGTCAATATCGATCTGAATCACTTTAGCCCGTTTGTTGAATAGGAAGATACTGAATGGGACATCGTTACCGACCCACAAAATCAAGTCCGTGCTAAAACCAAGTTCGACCCCAGGTTTGCCGGCAGGACGGCCAGTCGAACCAATATAGGCTGGATAAGTGTCTTCAACGATCCCTTTAGCAATTACTGAAGAAACTAATGGCATCTTGAACTTTTCAGAAACGGCCTTTAATTCTGGGCTAGCGTTTTTAGCACCGATCCCGAAGTAGACCATTGGGCTTTTAGCCGCCTTGATCAATTCAGCTGCTTTGTCGATGGCCACTGGATCTGGTTGTGGGTACAAAGGTGCCAAATGATTTTTAGCGTTGGATTGATACGTATCAGCAATATCCGTCCAACCTAAGTTCTTAGGAATGATGACAACTGAAACGCCATGATATTTATAAGCTTGGCGAATAGCAGTATCGATCAAACCAGGTAAGTTTTCGGCAGTTGTTGCTGTCCGGTTGAAAACAGCGACATCGTCAAAAATTGGGCCTTCATCGATGGCTTGGAAGAAGTCAATGTTCATCCGGGCCTGTGGAACTTGGGCAACTAAAGCTAAAACAGGCGCATGGTCATGTTTAGCATCATATAAACCATTTAACAAATGCACAGCCCCAGGGCCAGCTGAACCAATGGCAACACTGATCTTACCAGTTAGTTTAGCTTCGGCTGCTGCAGATAAGGCACCAGCTTCTTCATGACGGACCTGTACGAATTTCATTGTGTTTTGACGATTGTGTAGCGCATTCATAATATCGTCAAAAGAACCACCGGGGTAACCATATAAATGATCGACGCCCCATTCTTCAATTACCTTAAGGGCGGCATCTGCTGCTTTGATTGTTTTTGCTTGTTCAGCCATCAATAAATTCCTCCTAAAACAAATAAGTTATTTTTCAATTTATAAATTAAGTATAATATTTTTTTTCAAAATGTAAACGATTTATTACTAAAAAATTCTTTTACTTAATTTATGACTTCATTTTAACGTAAACAGCTTCAAAAGACTTGATCACAGTCAAGTTTGAACAAATCGTAATTAGGATTGCTTTACTTTTTAACAATATTGTTATAACGTTAGACGTAAATAAAGCGTTATCACACTGGAGGTAGTAGCTTGACGAAAATTTTGATTCTTGGCGCTGGTTATGCTGGCTTACGGGCCGCAAAAGTGTTGGCGCATAAAAAATTAGACGCAACGATCACTTTAGTTGATCGCAATCGCTATCATTATGAAACAACTTCATTGGCGCCGGTTGCGGCTGGTACACAACGCGGCCAAAGCGTTGTTTTACCTTTACCAGAGAATTTACCTGCTCAGATCAACTTCATTAATGGAACGGTCACCAAAATTGATCGGGATCATAAGCAAGTTGCATTGGCAGACGGTCAATCCTTAAAGTACGATTATCTGATCGTTTCACTGGGGCTGGAATCCGAAGATTATGGTATTCCCGGTGCTAGCAAATATGCACTGCCGATCGTTGATCTTAAAAGCGCCTTGGCCGTTAAAAAGCATTTGGAAAATCAGTTCGAGAATTACGCCACTAGCCAAGATCCAGACGATCTACGGATCATTGTCTGCGGTGCGTGGTTCTCTTCCTTTGAATTTATGGGTGCTTTAGTCGACCGGCTACCTAAACTGGCGGAACACTACAATGTTCCCTTCGATAAAATCGATGTGCAGTGTATTGAAGCTAAAGATATGATCCTACCAATGTTTGATGATGACTTAACTAATTACGTTAAGCAATGGCTAAAGGATCACAAAGTCACACTACGCACTGGTACTCCGATCAAAGAAGTTCAAGCAAACAAAGTCATCACTGCCGACCAAACTTACACAGCTAATACTTTAGTTTGGACCACCGGTGTTCGCGGTAGTCACGTGATCAGTGATTCCGGCTTTGAGCAACGGCGCAATCGGGTCATGGTTACCGACCAGCTTTGCATGGAGGACGATTCTAAGGTCTTCTTGATCGGCGATGTTTCCGCTGTTCGCCAACCTGGCAAGCCTTATCCATTCGCCGCTACTGGTCAAATTGCTTTCCAAATGGCAGAAGCTGCAGTAGCCAACATTGTGGCCGACCTTACCGGTCAACCCCGCCAAGACTTTGTTTATAATGATTTAGGCACTGTGTTAGGCTTAGGCCACAAAAGCGGTGTCGCTAAAATATTTGGTAACCACAAGTTACGTGGCTACCCCGCTTCCGTTATGAAACGGGTCATCGATGATCGGTCCGTTTTGTTACAAGCTGGCGTCAAGGCGCTAGTCAAATACGGCCGGATCCCACTATAATAAATTGCGAATACAAAAAATACTGTTCACTGTGCTATTCGCACAATGAACAGTATTTTTTTTAGTGCTACCGTTTAGCTAACCACTTACGCGCGTAGCCTAATACTTCAACAAAAATATCAGCTTTTAAAACGATCAATAATAAGACGTACACCAGCACGCCGGCGCAAACTTCTAAGAAGAAGTAGATCAGCGCATTAGGCAAACTGGAACTAAGCAGCCAAACTGCGCCGCCCATCAGTAATCCGGCAATGCAAAACTTCCACAAATCGTGGAACATTTGCCGTAAATCAAGGTCACGCCGCACTGCAATGATCTGGTAACCGGTCACGAAAACTTCCGTCAATACAGTCGCCACCGCCGCACCGTAAACGCCTAGTGCCTTAATACAAACATAGTTAGCGATAATGTTAACGAAGGCGCCTAAGGAAACCGATACAGTGTAATCCCAAGTCCGTTTCACCGGCAATAAATATTGCCGCCCAATGGTATTGTTCCAAGCGATCAGCACTAAAATCGGAGTTTGAATACTTAACAATAACCCGGTGGGCGCAAAGCGCGGGGTCAAAAACCAGACAATAAATTTCGGGGCAATGGCCGCCATTCCAAAGGCGATCGGCACCGCCAAGGCAGTAATAAACTGAAATGAGCGGTACAGACTTTGGCGCACAGCCTCCATTTTATCGCGGGCAAATAAATTAGCCACGTGCGGTAGTAGCACCGTACTCAACGAAGTCACCACCACCATCGACATATTGATCAACTTATCCGAATAATCCATAAAGCCGGCCGCCCCAACCGAAACCATTGATTTTAGCATCGTTTTGTTGACCATAATGTAGAGTTGCATCGAAACCGTGGGAATAAATAGGACAAATGCCGGTCCGATATGGCGCCAAATATGTAATTTATTCAGCGCAACCTTTTGCACTGATTGCCGTAAGTACGGCCATAGAACCACATTACCAGCGATCGAACTAGCGGAAATAATCGCAATGTATAACCACAGATCACTGGGTTTGTGCACCAACAGAAAAATTAAAATGATCGTCAGGATCCGCACAAACGCATTTTTTAAAACTGTTTTCTTAAAATCTTCTAGCCCCATGAAGTACCACGAAATATCAAAGGCACCGGCGATCAAACTAAACGACTGCATCAAGAAAAATAACCGATAATGCGGCATAAAACTTAAGAAAATGGTAAAAGCCACGTAAGCCAACAAAATTGTACTGACCTGCAGCAATTCAATTTCCCAAAAAATTCGGGATCGGTCAGCCAAACTATCACGATGAAAGGCGATCTCCCGGTTACCGTACAACGTAATGCCCAGCGAACCAGCTAAAACAAAATAAGTGACGATCGAATTGGTGTAGGCATTGATCCCTACCCCAGTGGGCCCGATCACCCGGGCCACATACGGCACTGTGATCAATGGTGCGATCAACAACAGTACTTGATAAAATATATTATAAAAATAATTACGAACAACTTTCATGCGACTGAGCCTTTCTAGTTAAGCAGTTAGAAAAAAGCACCGAGTATGCCGCTAGACTCCAGGCCATTAACTCGGTCAATAATTTGCACCTAACTACCACTGATAATTAAGTCACTATTCAGCGTTACTTTTTTGAGCTAGATCTGAAAAATAGACCGCTACTCTCAAACCTAACATAACCAAGTTAGCTAAAAACCTGATCAACGTCCATGCGACCACGTTGACTTCAACGATCAAGTTTATATAGTAATGACCAGCTAGCTTTTGCAACACTCCCTAATTAAAGCACAATTATTCGTTTGCGCAAACATTGTGGGCAAAAAAAAGAGAGCGTACCACAAATGTGGCCCCTCCTCCATTGTGAGCGTTAACTCATTCACGCGCAAATGTGTCTAAATGCTGGGTTTCAAAATAATTATCAATCGGCAGCGATCGGTGCGCCGTCTTTTTATCAATTGGTACCACCTTGAAAGCCTGAATATGCTTACTCTGCTGTTCAGCTGCAGATGGTGTCCGGTGAATATCCCCATACATCCGTTTCAAAATTGCCGCAGCCCCAGCGGGAATTTTGATCTTGGTGTCGTTAAATGGTACTGCTTGCAGTTTCTTAACTTCAGCAGCATGAACCCATTCACGACCAAAAGCATACCAAGAAGCGTAATTCATTAGCTTCGTTGTTGACGTATCATTATGCCGTGTCATGATCCGATAACGCAGCCGTTTTAGCTGTGCCAATGACATATTCTTCGTCATAGTATGCGCTAAATCGAAAAAGACCTTCATAACACCACGATGATCACCATCAGAATAACGTTCCTTAACTAATTGATCGACAATATGAAAGATATTTTTATCCCAGAAACGTGTCAATGGCTTGTCGGCAACATTGTCTAAAGGAATAATATCAACGAAAACCGTTTTGCTACTGAAACTAAAATCTTCCTTGATCCGTGTCTGATTATCAACGATCTTAGCCCAAGTGATCCCGTAATCGTGATCGGTCAAATCACTGATCACATCGTAACGATCATTAGACTGAAAATGACTATTAGCGGCAACAATGAAGCGATCATAATCGGCCCGCTTCATTGAAACATCAATATCATCGTCCCAGGGGATCATGCCTTTGTACTTAACTGCACCTAACATTGAACCGCCAGTCAACCAATAATCTATGTGTGCAGTGTCACAAATCCTAACGATCTGCTGTAATAAATTCATTTCGTGTTGTTGTAATAACTTTAAGTCCACAATGATCCCTCAATTCCCCAAGTACTAGCATTCCATTATTATTAAATAAGGGCGGTATAGTCCTATCATTCTTAAAATTAGCTTAAATACAATAAAAAGTCAATTACCCTGACTAAGTTTTTATTAAATATAGTGCCTTACCGTTCAATTATACTAATTTTGTGACCATTCTGCACGCAAAAATATATTTTGTTGTGCTGATAATTTGTCGAAAAAAATAATGTGATCAAAATGCGATCACACCAGTGCACGATTGAGTTGGTCAGGTCCTCGCTATTTCTTATTACCCATCTCGTGATTAAAATTTAATAAGAATGGCTACTTTGTTAGCTATTTAATTTGTATCGCCAACGTGTTCAAACCTGTTAAGCAAACTGTTGTTAAGTTTAATTTAATAGCCAACTATTCAGTTTCATTGCGAAGCGCACAAATAATTAATGAAAAGTACCTTTGCAGATCCCAATGACCAATTATTGTGTTTTCAGCACTTAATTCAACAGCTCACGTGCTAACTCAACAATTTTGCTATTTTTAAAGTAGCGTGCGTAGACCATTGTTGCTGTTTGATATTCCTTAGCCGCCTGCTGATTCTTATTTTGGGTTGCTGCAAAAGTTTTGATCAAATAGAATTCTGGTAAAAAGCTGGCACGATCCATTTTTTCGTCGATTTTAATCCCATAGTCCGCATATTTAGTTGCCATAAGCGCATCTTGCTTGAAAAAATAATGCATCCCCATCTGCTGACAAAGATATAATAATTGAACAGCATCTGCGTTACCAATATTAAAATTCATTTTAAGTGCTTGTTCAACGATTTCATAAAAATAAGCCGCTTTTTCTGCTTCTTCGAGCTGAGTATAAAGCGCGGCTTTATCCAGATAGGCTAAAATTGTGTAAATGTCATAATTATCATTTTTTGTTAGTGCCAATACTTTATCTAATTCAAAAAAAGCGTCGTCAAATTGTTGGGCTTCAATTGCAAAACGCGCCTTTATGAATACAAATTGCAGCTTAATTTGCTGATTCTGATCATCAATGGCTAATAGCGCCAGCTGATCTTCAGAAGCATGTTCTTTCATTAGAAGACTTTTATGTTCAATTGTCAGAAGTTCCTGCTCGATTTCGGTATTGACACTATTTGTAAACTCTGAAAAAACATCATTTAAAGTTAGATCAAGCCGTTGCAAAAGTGGAATTAAGTTGGCAAACTTAGGTGGATAACTCGTCTTTTCCATTTTACTGATCACATTTTGATTACAGATTCCTTGTGCCAACTCAAATTGAGTTAACTTCTTACGCAACCGCATTTCCTTCATAACTGCTGCTAAAAACATACTGCCACCTCAATAGTTTAATTAAATATATTATTTACCGATTAATTTTCCGTCAAAAAAAGATACTGCTTACCCTAACTGCTTCGTCTATTATATATTCCAGATTTAATATTTACTAGCCCATTTTTATACTAAATTAAGTATGTCGTGATGGTATACTATATAGTAGGCTTTAATAATTGGCTGTTTGGGGGTAACTATTTTGTTGAATATTATTATTTGCGAAGATAATCTAGAACTTTTACGTACCTATAAGGTATTTGTTAAAAGCTATCTAAACACGCACACTGAGCGTCAAGCACAATTGGTTTTAGCAACCGCTAATCCAAACAAAGTCGCTCAATTTCTGACTGGAAATGCAACTGAACCAACGCTATATATTTTAGATATTGAATTTGCCAATTCACTTACCACCGGAATAACTTTGGCCACCAAGATCAAGCATATTGATACTAAAGCCAAAATCATTTTCATAACGACGCATGAAGAATTGCTACCCTTGATCGTAAAAAATAAAATTGTCCCGCTGGCAATTATTGAAAAGGAAACTGGGCTGCAACAAGTTAAAAACGAGTTGTTGGTTAATTTAGATAAAGCGACTACTTTAACCACTAAAAAAATTATTGAATCCGATTATTTCGTTTACAAAATCGGTAGTAAGGCCTATAAAATTGCTAAGGATGAAATCTTTTATTTTAAGGCTTCAACTAACTCCCATAAAATATTAATTTTCACCGCTAAAACAGTGCATGAATTTCATGGTAATTTAACCGCCATCGAATCTGCTAACACTGATTTTTACCGTGTACATAACAGTTACCTCGTCAATTTAAAAAAAATCAAAAAATTAGACACGACTAATTTGGAGCTGATTTTGATCAATAATCAGCTGATTCCCGTTGCAACGCGCAAAATAACTGGATTGATAAAAACAATAAAAGCCGATTAACAAAATTAAGGTTTAATTCGCTTTGGTGGCTATTGGGTAACGCCATTTAATATAGCAAGTGAGTAACCGAATTTTTAAAGCATTTAGCGTTAGGTAAAAAAAGGGGGGGATATTATGTTACATTTACCAACACTTGTTTGGGCAATTTTAGATATTTTAGCCTTATTGCTATTCTATATTATTCTATTTATCCTTTTTAAAGAACTCAGATCTAAACGTAATTTCAGCGTTGCTATTCTCTCCATACCACTAATCGAATTAATTGATTTACACTTTAACATGGCTAGTATTTTGTTACTTCCATTGACCTGCTTGTTACTTTTTAAGTTCGACAATGTCGCGCTCCGCCAACGAATCATCAATCTGGCGGTCACCCTACTGATCACATTGATTGCTAGTAACTTAGGCGGCTTTTTAACTATCACCATATATCGAGCAACAGGCATGAATTGGCTTGTTTTTAGCCTGATCTGTATCACTATATTTTCACTGATCGCATTTATTCTGATCCTACTCTATAAAAAGGTTATGCAATTGCTAAATAAAAGCACCTTAAACACAGACTTTCTGCGCATGAATTTATCTTCAAATATTTTAATTTTACTCAGCTTTTTACTGGTTGCATTGGGGATCACGCGCCTGTTAAAGATTGAAACGAAACTACTGGCCACAATTTTAATTCTGTTTGGCATTCTATCATTTATTATCTTGCTGACCAATGCACTTATTTTCGCCAAGGAAATTAAAAATCAGGAATTACAGCACCAAAAAGAACGTAACCAAGATAATAAACAGTACGTGCACGATTTAGAAAAGCAATACCAGAATTTACGCAAAGCAAAGCATGACTATAAAAATCTATTATTAGCGATCGCCACCATGGCGAATAATAACAATACGCCGAAAATTTCAGCAACGATCAACGAATTATTGGATGAAACCACAGATGATAACGTTAGTTTTGAAAATAAGCGCATGCTTCAGAAAATCAAGGATGCGCTGATCAAAAGCATCATTAAAAACAAAATCATAGACGCCGAACAACAATCATTCCTATTTTCATTGCAGATTGAGGAAAATATTCCTGATCTCCAGCAGTATAGTGTTGTTCTAACCAGAGTATTAGGTATTCTGCTGGATAATGCCAATGAAGCAGCTCAGGAAAGCCCACGTAAAGAAGTCGCCCTGGCAATCATTCCCAGTGCAACCACAATTGAATTTATTATCCAAAACGCGATCACAGCCCCAATCGATTTAGACCGTATTTTCGCCCTTGGCACTTCAACAAAGGGCACTAATCGCGGCTATGGTCTATCCACTGTTAATGATATTTTAAGCCACTACGAAAATATTTTTCTAAACGTTGAAACTAGTCCAACTAATTTTACTGTGACTTTGATTTTGGAAACCGAATCAGTGCAGGAAAATGCCGATGCTTAAAAAACTGCTGAAAGCCTTTAATCTACCAGTCGATCCGTTATATAATAGCGCTATCATGAATGAATTCAATCGTTATGCCCTCAAAAAAATATTGATCGTCGCGTTATTGCTTTTCGAAGTGGTCATTGTCAGTGCGCACCTGATCAGCATCAAACATCCAGCTGATCCGCCAATGCCAGCAGAAAATGCTAAATTACTGAATAAAAGCAGCCAGATCAAACGCCGCCAAAAAACGATCAAACAAAATTTAACCGCTTATTTAAAAACCGTTACGAAGGACAAAACGGTCAGCGTCAGCTTTTATAATCTAGGCGCGCAATTGAATAGCCCCGCCGCCAATAGTGAATATGCAGATGTTTATCGCGAAGGGGCGTTACAAGTTGAAGCCAACGCTAATACGCCAGAAGTTTCTGCCAGCACTTATAAGTTATTTATCACCGCTTATTTAATGGCCCAAAAAAGTAAAGGTAACTTTGCTTGGACCAATTTAACTGAAGACGGCTTCTACCGAATGATCGTCAATAGCGAAAATGATTTTGCTGAACAAGAACTTGTCCACTATAGTCTGGCTGCGATCAATCAGTTTATCAAGCACCAAAATTGGTATGCGCCAGTCTTCAGCAATAATCGGGCCGCAACTACCACTAGTCACAGTTTGCAGTTGTTATTGGAGGATCTGGCTAAGGGTCAAGGTGCTTTTACCAATCATGCTGATCGTAAAAAGATCCTTAAATTGATGGGTGAACAAAAATACCGAACTGGCATTCCTACTGGTGTTGCTGCGGCCACCGCTAAAACCACCGTGGCGGACAAGGTTGGCTTTCTGAATGATACCAACAATGATGCCGGAATCGTTACCTTACCTAATGGCCAGCGCTACATTCTGGTGATCATGACCCACGGCCACAAACAAAGCGGCCTAAGTGGGTTCCCTAGAATCGCTAAAATAGCCAAACAAGTTCAAACAATCGTCTACGGTGAACAGTAAAAGGAGGTCGCAACTATGTATATCACCCACAATAAAGAACGTAAGCTGAATTTTATACTAGCCTTGCTGGCCTTCATCATTATCACCTCCCTGATCGATTTTAATTCGGCGGTGCTGATCAGTCTGAATAGTTGGGTCCAAACAGCACTGAATTTGTCCCTGAACTTCTCGCCGCTGAATCAGGTTTTTTATGTTTTAAGTAGTCCTTTACTTTGCGCGCTTTATGCGTTATTTCTGTGGTTCTTTTTATGGGGCTTTAAGCATAAATTGATCGCGACCTGGGTACTATTCACTTACTTCAGTGGTGAATTAATGGCGCTATTGGTGCGTACTTTTATTCATCAAACACAATTGGTAGCAGTTAGCCCAACTAACCTAGCAGTCTACTTTCCAAGTAAGCGTCTATTTGCGGTGTTACTAATTGATTTTTGCATTTACACCGCAGTCCTACCTTTGCTTAAAGATAAAAATTACCGCCGCAACACTCAGCTTGGCGTGTGGCTATTTACAATTTTAGCGATATTGACCAATGTGCAACTACACATCGCAACGCCGCTTGATATTTTTGGTAGTCTGCTGCTGGCTTACGGTTGGCTGCAGCTTTGCAAGGAGCAGTACCTACTACAATTTCGCCGCCTACAAGGCTATAAATTATTTCGCAATTCAGATTATAACTGAACTGGGACTTCAAATTCCGTCAGTAGACGCGTTAGCGATAAGCATAGTTCCTAGCCTAAATAAAAAGGTGTTTCCGTACTCGCTGCAATTTTTGCAGTTTCAGCACGGAAACACCTTTTTTTCTATATCTAATCCGTTAATGTCAATGGCCGATTAGCCTGTTTGTTACTACCTACCAATGGAAAAATCTTATGTGGATTCAAAATATGGTTAGGGTCAAAAGCGTCTTTGATCAACTGCAAGATTCTTACTTTATCCTTGCCATAATAAGCCTCAAAATAAGGTTCCCGGGCAAAACCGATGCCGTGTTCCCCAGACATTTCACCGCCTAAGGCTTTCGCAGTCGCGTATAACTGGCGGATGATCCGATCGACCTTAACCGCAAACTCCTGGTCAGAATAATCATCCTTCCGCATATAGATGTGCAAGTTGCCATCACCAGCATGACCAAAATTAGGCATCCCCACTTGTTCTTGTTCCTGCAGTTCTGCAACCTTGTCCAGTACCTTCGGAATTTCGCTGATCGGTACCACAATATCCACCTCATCAATTGCAGTAGTCGTCTGCTGGATCGCAGTCAGCAACTGATTACGTGTCTCCCAAATCGCTACCCGGTGTGCTTCATCACCCATCATAACCGGTGCCAGCGCACCATTATCCTTGGCGATCTGTAACGCACGATCCAGGTCACGTTGAACAACAGCACCATCATGCCCATCAAAAGTGATCAATAAGTAACCGCCCCCGGTGTGATCCATAAATGGTTGTTGGGCGTATTCCTCCCAATATTCAATGGTTTCGCGGCTGAAGAACTCCAGCCCAGTGGGAACTAAGCCGGCCCGCAGAATTTTAGGCACAACGCTGATCGCCTTTTTAACATCGACAAACGGCACCAATACATCCAAGTTAACCGTTGGCCGCGGAATTAAACGCAAAATCAATTCGGTGATAACCGCCAATGTTCCTTCACTACCAATAATGACGTCCTTTAAATCATATCCCGAACTATTTTTCACCGTTTTGCTACCAAAATGTTGGATCGTACCGTCGACCATAACAGCAGTGATCCCCCGAATATGTTCCCGGGTCGTGCCGTACTTGACCGCCCGCATCCCGCCGGCGTTAGTGCTGGCATTTCCACCGATGGTCGCCCACTTCATGGCTGGCGCCGGTACGTAAGTAAAAGGCTTATCCGCCAAATATTCATTAATATCGCGAATGCGAAAACCGTTTTGCACCGTCAATGTTAAATTATCAGGATCATATTCCAAGACCTGATTCATTTTGATCATATCAATATCAATGCCGTGCTCGATCGGCACATTAGCTCCCATCAAACCCGTGGCGTTACCGCGAACCGTCACCGGAATCAAGTTGGCGTTAGCGTAGCGCAAAATAGCCGCCACTTCTTCATTAGTTTCTGGCTGTACGGCAACATCCGGCAGACTACGGACCTGCTTAAACTGGTCATGGTCATAGTGCTCAGTGGCTGGATAGATCACACGCGCGGCGGTGACGATCTCGGTTAAGGCCGCAACATCTTTTTTAGTTACGCGTTGGTAAGTCATTTTCTTCACACTTTCTGAATACAGACGAACAGTTACCTGTCCGGCACAGGAAATAATTTATGCCGTTAGCCCGCATCTACTTTTAGTTTTAATTGTAATCGTTTACAAGCTTTACTATATAAAATTTTTTATATTTTGTCCACTATTAATTACTTAAATCGGTTATTGATCGCATTAAAAATAATGTGTCAGGCCCCTATTTATTCTCATTTAAGCGATCTTGGATCAGATTAACTGCCAGTTAATGGCGGAATGCGGTCTGTTACCGGTGCGTACTACGAGGCAAAATTTAAATTTAAATTTTATATATTCTTAATATATAAAATATGTTATATTCGTAATAAAAGGAGATGATCACCTTGGCAAAGACCAAGTATTCATATAGCCGGCTAACCAAAGTTTTAGTCGCTACTTTAGTAACCGTTTTCTCGATCTTGATCGCCGGTGGCTTGCTGATTTTCAAAAATGAAGCGCCACGCCCGGCAAAAATCGTGACCACCAGGGGCACTACTTTAGTCACGAAGCACGAACTACTCAGCGGCCAGGCCGTTTACGAAAAATACGGCCTAGCCGATTATGGCACTTATTTAGGTAATGGTTCTTACTTAGGGCCTGACTACACTGCGCAAAGTCTACACATCTATCTACAGGGCATGGATAGTTATTATGCGCAGAAATTATACCAGCAATCATTTAAAACACTTAGCGACTATAAACAAGGGGCGATCAAAGATAAAGTTCGCCACGAAATTAAAGTCAATCGCTATTCTAAAGCAACCCAGACGCTGACGTTAACTGCAGCCCAAGCGGCGGGCTATCGGCATTTAACCAGCTACTATCGCCATGAATTCATCAATAACCCCCGCCAAGCAGGCTTACCTGAAAATATGATCAACACGAAAAAGACCGACGCCTTTATATATAAAGGCAACAAAGTCGATCAGTTGACCAGCTTCTTTTTCTGGGGCGCTTGGATGTCGTCCACCAATCGGCCTGGACAAACTTATTCTTACACGAATAATTGGCCCTACGACTTGGACGCTGGCAACACAATGTCGTCTGAATCACTGCTTTGGACCGCTATCAGTGTCGCCTTACTGGTCGCTGGTGTCGGCGTGATCATCTACTATCAGCGCCGGTACGCCTTTGACATGGACGCTACTTATCAAAACGCTGACCAGATGCCGCTATTGGACACCGATTTTGCGATCACCCAAAGTCAGCGGAAAATCGCCAAGTTTTTCTTAGTCGTCGTTGGCCTGTTCTTAGTTCAGATCTTACTCGGCGAACTAATGGCCCACTATTATGTGGAAAACGAATTTTTCGGTATTCCGCTACAGAATATTTGGCCCTTTAACTTGGCCAAGGCTTGGCATTTACAGTTAGTTATTTTCTGGGTGGCTACCACTTGGTTAGCCACCGGGATCTACATCGTTCCCCGCGTTTTACGCCGCGAACCAAAACGCCAAGGTCTGCTAGTTGATCTGCTTTTCTGGGCATTGATCATCGTGGTTGTCGGCAGTATGTTAGGCGAATGGGCGTCAACTCTAGGCTTGCTGAACCATAATTGGTGGTTATTCGGCCAATTCGGTTGGGAATATATTGAACTCGGCAAGTTCTGGCAAATTCTGTTTATTATCGGCATGCTATTATGGGTGATCATTTTGATGCGTGGTTTCATCCCAGCTATGAAACGGCCGGACAATTATGACCGCAAACGTTTGATCACACTGTTATTCTGCGGTGCCATTGCGATCCCCACCTTTTATCTGGCGTCACTATTCATTTTACCGAACTCCCACGTGACTTTTGCCGACTACTGGCGTTGGTGGATCGTTCATTTATGGGTCGAAGGTATCTTCGAATCCTTCGCCGTGATCCTGATCGGTTACTTGATGGTCGACCTCAAATTGACCACCACCCGCTCAACGGTTCGCGCCTTGTACTTCCAGTTGACCTTACTGCTAGGTTCTGGCGTTGTCGGCATGGGCCATCACTATTTCTGGGAAGGCGATCACTCGATTTGGCTAGCGCTAGGGGCCTGCTTCTCCGCGCTAGAAGTGGTGCCACTTTGCTTGTTGCTGTGGGAAGCGTACACTCATTACCGCGTCTTCAAGGACAGCAAAGTCGACTTTCCGTATAAAGGCACTTTTGTCTTCTTGATGTGGACAGGAATCTGGAACGCGATCGGCGCCGGTGCTTTAGGTTTCATTATCAACGCACCTGCGATCAACTATTTCGAACACGGCACTCAATGGACTTCGGCCCACGCCCACGGTTCGATGGCCGGCGTTTACGGTATGTTCTCGATTGCGATCATGTTATACGCCTTACGTAACATTTCTAAATCTAAAATCTGGACACCGAAAATGGACAAGTTAGTTAACTGGTCCGCCTAGCTAATGAATATCGGCCTCGCCGGCATGGTCTTCATCAGCTTGTTACCAGCCGGTTACCTGCAATTAAAAGACGCGCTGGAACACGGTTACTGGCACGCCCGGTTATTATCGTTCTACCACAGCAGCCCAGTGGTCGAAATTCTGTGGGCGCGGATCGTTCCTGATCTCGTGTTCACCGCCGGCGTGATCGTTTTGATTATCATTGTGGTCAAAGTCCTACGCAACTTAAAACCAGCCGACAATGAAAAAGCGGCCGCTCACTTCGACGCCCTAACGGCACAAGAAGTTAAGGACGACCAATTGAACGTCGACTAAAAGAGTGTGATATAAATTACAGATTCATTCTGAAATATGATTATTTAGTGCACAAGAGCAGAGTTAGTTAGGTTCCATTCCGGCGCTGGCGTATGGAATGCGTGGCGCGTTGACAAGCTAATTTTCTTTCCGATTAAAAACCAGTCGGAAAAGAAAATGGATCTTGTCAATCGCGCATGTAACTAAGCGACCAAAGTACGGTCACCAAGTTACATCGACACAGCTGATACGCCGGCGCCTCCATTTCACCTTGGCAGTAATTGAGCATTGAATATTTTGTATAATTAAATGCTTCGCTAGTGTGATTGAGTATAACCTACAAGTTGGATAATTCGTCACTTTTAAGTTAGGCCAATCGTTTCTAAACAAAATACCAGTCAAAACAAGTTTAGCTGTTTTGACTGGTATTTTTGCGTCCAACTTATATTTTGATTTGTGCAATCACAATTGCCGATTGCGCAACTAAATTTGGTAGGTGCTACCGTGACCGTGGCCAAAGGAATGGAATCTAACCTACTCTGTTTCACGCTAACCATACTCCAGAATAAACCCAATTACACATGTAGCGGCTCTTTTTCATTCCTGAGAATAGATCGGCAGCAAAATATCATCTACCAACATGGTCAACCGCTGTTCGGTCACCTCTTTTTGAACAAAAATGTTATAGCGCACCCAGTCAAACGGCAACAACTTCAGATCATCAGCTAAATCAGTGCGCACGTTTTCACCACGGTCGGTTGCCCGCTTTAAGACACCATCGATGGCGCGCATGTCGATCTGGGAGCTGCGGTCGATCATTTTGCGCAAAGCTTCATTTTCATGCTGACTGATTTCGGTGAATAAGCTTTGTAAATAACTATTGCCAAACGTATCAATACTGATCAAGAATCGGTGCATCAATTGTAATAAGTCTGCGCGCAAACTATTTCCGGTCAAAACATACTGATCCATGTTACCTTTATTTTCCCGCCGAATTTGATCTTGTACCGCCGCGATCGCTAATTCAAATGGTGTATTCCAGCGGCGATAGATCACCGGCTTACTGGTCCCAGCGGCAAGCGCCACCTTGGGTAAGGTCAATCCAGCGAGCCCCTCCCGATCAATGATTGTCCGCGTCGCTTGATAAATTGCTGCTTCTAGTTCAGCGCCACGCCGGCGTGTTTTGCCCATAACGATCCCTCCCAATTTTAAAAATAAATTTTGTGCGTCCAAATGCCGCTACGTCATTCGTTTAAGCATTTCCGTTTTTAAGATACCGAAAGTTTCTTATTGACTTTTACCCTGCACCGTGTATTATACAGGTTGTGCCAATAAGATACCAAAAGTTTCTTAAAGAAAGAAGAATGATAATGTCAACTAAAGCACAAAAACTACCGCGTTCAGTTATGACGGTGGCGTGGGTCCTCGTTCTTGGGGGCCATGGCGCCGTTACTTGACTCGACGATGATCAATATTGCGATTCATAATTTAGTGCATGATTTAAATAGTTCGGTGACCACGGTGCAGTGGACGATCACCTGTTACCTATTGGCCACCGGGATCGCCGTTCCGTTTTCCAGTTGGTTGCTGAATAAATTCAACGGCAAGCACGTTTTCTTAGCCGGTGAGGTGTTATTTGCCGTTGGTTCAATCCTTTCGGCGCTGTCACCAAATATTCAGTGGTTGATCGGCGCGCGGGTGATCCAAGGGTTCGCCGGCGGCCTGATCATGCCATTATTGACCACCTTGTTAGTTCAAACCGCAGGTGCCGCGGCGATGGGGCAAATGATGGCTACCGTTGGCCTGCCGATGATCCTTGGACCGTTGTTTGGCCCTGTTCTCGGCGGTATCATCATTAAATATCTGTCGTGGCATTGGATTTTTTGGGTCAATGTTCCTGTTGGTCTCATTTCAATTTTATTGATCCTATGGAAAATGCCTGATTATCCGGCTCAAAATAAAGCCGCCAAAATGGACTTTGTCGGCATCATCCTTTTGGCCGGCGCTACTACTAGCATGATCTACGGTATCGTTAAAGCCTCCAAGTTAGCCAATTTCACTAACCAAACCACACTGACTTTCCTTGGCGGTGGCTTACTAGTTCTGGTGTTCTACATCATTTGGGCGGCATTGCGCAAAGAAAAAGCGGTGCTGCCACTGAACTTATTTACCCACGCTTCCTTCAACGGCGCCGGGCTAGGGTTACTGATCGCTGGCACGGTGCTTAACGGTGCAATGCTGTTGCTACCGCTGTTTTTCCAGGATGTCCGCGGGATGACCGTCATGACGGCTGGTTTAGCCTTGATTCCGCAAGGCGTCGGCATGCTGGTCTCACGAACGCTAACGGGGCGGCTGACCGATAGTATCGGCGCTAAATATGTGGTGCTAGTCAGCTTGCTGATCACCTTTGTTGGCACACTACCCTTTTACTGGTTCGATGCCCACACCGCTTATTGGCTGATCGCAGCCGTTTTAGTTGTCCGCGGTGTCGGTGCTGGTGGCATTTTGATGCCGCTAATGGCTGACGCCTATACTGGTATGAGTCACCAACAAGTTCCCGCGGCTTCGATCGGTTCGCGGATCATTCAAAATGTCGGTAGCGCCTTTGGCTCGGCCTTGATCGCAACCATTGTCACCGCCTATTCTAACGCTCACGTTAAAACGTTCCAGCAGCAGTTGGCCAATGGACACTTTCATATTCCCGCGGCGCAGCAGGCGACTTTTGCCCGCCAGCATTTAGTCGCGATCCGGCTGCACGCCTTTCAGTATGGCTTCTTAGTGACCGCGATCGCCGCCTTAGTGATCGTCCTACCGGCGCTGCTGCTGACCAATAAAATGAATAGCAAACAAGCTTAAACCATCAAAACGACCATGCGTTAATGGCCGTTTTTTTATGAAAAGAATTAAAAAATGAGTATACAAAATAAAAAGGTAGTCAAAACACAAAAAATTTTGTACACTCAGGTTGTTATCGGATTCAATTATTAG
>NZ_BJDN01000034.1 GCF_005405165.1 Loigolactobacillus binensis | reverse complement strand
AACACAGTTATTACTCCTTTTAAGTTTTGTCACTTATGAGTCTAACTGGGTTGGACTTTTTTGTTAAATTTCTAAATGTTACAAACTAGCACCACACGTACTAAGATAATTATTACCTTAAAGACCCAACATAATTTTAAAAGCAAACGTACCCACATATTTTTAAATTAATAAAAGTTATCTATGTGAAATTGGATTAAAAAACGAAGCGATATTTTGGCCTACCCGAGCTATCTTATGGGAAATTTAAAAATTAGTTGATCAACAAGCGCACATTTGTTTGTCTAACTTATAGACAGCACCCACTTTTTTCTTTACAATTAAATGGATGTTCAAATTTTAATGCTTTTTTGTTTTGGTTACGTCAAGTGTTGTAACTAGACTTTCAATATTGGGTTAGTTTAGGATAGGCGTAGCCGATTTTATCAACTAAAAATGACAATCAACGAAGTGCTAATAGGCACATTAAAATTTCAATTAATCATCATTTGAGGAGGAACTGAACTTGTTTATAGATCAAGTTAGGATTACGGCCAAAGCAGGACGTGGCGGTGACGGTATGGTAGCGTTTCGGCGCGAAAAGTTTGTACCGTTAGGCGGGCCGGCCGGCGGCGATGGTGGCCGTGGTGGCAGTATTATTTTAAAAGTTGACGAAGGCTTACGGACATTGATGGATTTTCGCTATAAGCGGATCTTTAAGGCTGCTAGCGGCGAAAATGGAATGAATAAAGGAATGACCGGCCGTGGGGCCAAAGACACTTATATCAGTGTTCCCCCGGGCACCACAGTTCGGCGGGCAGACGATGATCAGCTATTAGGTGATTTAACTGAGGATCAGCAGGAATTAGTCATTGCTAAAGGTGGTCGTGGTGGCCGGGGCAATGTTCATTTTGCTTCGCCTAGAAATCCAGCACCAGAAATTGCTGAAAATGGCGAACCTGGTAATGAAATTCAAGTGAGCTTAGAATTGAAATTGTTAGCCGACGTAGGCCTGATCGGTTTTCCATCGGTGGGTAAATCAACCTTATTGTCAGTGATCACCAGTGCTAAACCTAAAATTGGTGCCTATCATTTTACGACCTTAGTGCCTAATTTAGGGATGGTCAGTTTGCCTGACGGTCGGAGTTTTGCTGCAGCTGATATGCCAGGCTTGATCGAAGGCGCGGCTAACGGCGTTGGTTTGGGAATCGAATTTTTACGGCATATTGAGCGGACGCGAGTTTTACTTCATTTAGTGGACATGAGTGGTGTGGACGAACAAGAGCCGTTTGCCGATTATGAAAAAATTAATGCTGAATTAGCTAAGTACGATCCCAGCTTGCTAGAACGGCCGCAAATTATTGTGGCCACTAAAATGGATATGCCAGATAGCGCTGAAAATTTAGCTAGCTTTAAAACGCAATTAGCTGCGGCTAAAGTTGAAGCACCAATTTTTCCGATTGCAGCTATTGCTCACCAAGGCCTAAACGATTTGTTGTTAGCAACCGCTGACTTATTAGAAGCGACACCGGCCTTTCCAATGTATACTGATGAAGCCGTGACCACTGAGAAAAATTATGATTACACTGCCGATCAAACAGCGGCCTTTAAGATCGAACGTGACGCTGAAGGTGTCTTCGTGATCACTGGTGAAAAGGTTGAACGCCTATACCAAATGGCTAATCTGGATCATGATGATAGCATTATGCGCTTTGCACGTCAGTTACGCGGGATGGGCATTGATGAAGCGTTGCGGGCAGCAGGCGCCAAAAATGGTGACCTCGTCCAAATTGATGAATTCACTTTTGAATTTGTTGAATAGGCTTGAATTAAAGAAATAGGTTGTGGCAAATAATGGAACACAAAAAAAGATTGGCAAACAGCCGCTACATCACCGGTATTGATGGGCTGCGAGCAATCGCAGTTATTGGGGTTATTTTGTATCATTTAATGCCATTTAGCATACCTGGTGGTTTTCTAGGTGTCGTTATTTTCTTAGTACTAACTGGCTATCTAATAACTGATTTATTAGTGCAAGAGTGGGACCAAAATGGACATGTTGCGTTGTGGTCTTTTTATCGGCGACGACTAGCTCGCTTGTATCCAGCACTAGTGACGATGCTCTTTTCTACAGCAGCGTACATGACGTTGTTCCAGCGGCAACTATTAGCACAGTTGCGGGGCATTCTTTGGAGTAATCTCTTATATGTTTACAATTGGTGGCAAATTGCGCATGGACAGTCTTATTTTGCCCGTTTTGCGCATAATGAATCACCGTTCACACATTTATGGACTTTATCGATCGAGGGTCAACTTTATTTAGTGTGGCCGATCCTTATTATTTCGTTATTAGTGTTTACGAAGCACCGTCACCAAATTGCCAATATTTTGTTTGGTTTAGGACTGATATCTGCCTTGTTAATGGCGATACTTTATGTGCCGGGGCATGATCCCAGCCGGGTCTATTACGGTACGGATACACGCTTATTTGCGGTTTTGTTTGGTGCGGCGCTGGCTTTAGTATGGCCAAGTACAATTTTAAAACCAAGTATTGGCCGACCACAACGACGCTTACTGAATGGCATTGGCGTCGTGACCCTTGTGATCACGATTCTCATGTATTTCAAGATTGATGCGCAAAGTACGTTTCTTTACCGCGGCGGGATGGTTTTGTTCACAATTGCCGTAGTTTTGTTAACGGCAGTAGTGGTCCATCCAGGAGCAAGTGTTAATCGTTGGTTGACTAATCCGCTTTTTACTTGGATCGGCAAGCGAAGCTATGGTATTTATCTCTACCAATTTCCGGTGATGATTTTTTATGAAAATCAAGTTCAGAATATTGCCCATTTACCGTGGCTACACAATTTGATTCAAATTGGCCTGATTTTGATAATCAGTGAGCTGTCTTATCGCTTTATTGAAAAGCCCTTTAGCCATCTGGATTGGCGCTTATTTACGCACCGTAGTCGGTACCATTTGTGGGCTATTCCGGCACTGACGGTGTTGGTGATCGGTTTAGTGGGTGCGATTCAGGCACCAACACACGCAACAACTGATAATACGCCTTTGGCCCGTAATATTAAGCGTAATGCGAAGGCTAATTCAGCCCGTAATGCTAAATTGATTGCAGCGGCTAAGAAACGGCAAAAGCAAGCGGCAACTAAGAACAGTAGTAGTTCGACCAATAGCAGTTCCAGCAGTAGTGTTGCGACTGTTGGTGATCTAACGCCTACGCAAATGCAACAAGCAGCGCAGATGCCGTTGGTCGGAGTTGGTGACTCTGTAATGTTGGACGGTGTGGATAGTTTGCAAAAGATTTTTCCGCAAATGATCGCCAATGCGTCCGTGGGCCGACAAGTGCGCAGTAGCCAAGCAATTTTAGCCAGTTATGCTAAGAAAGGGGTACTGGCACAAACGGTTTTAGTTGGTTTAGGAACCAATGGTGCCTTTACCGATCAGCAGTTGGATACTATTATGCGTACTGTCGGGGCTAGGCGCCAGGTTTTCTGGGTCAATGTGCGGGTGCCGACTCGTAGTTGGCAAAATTCAGTGAATGCCTCGCTGCAGAAGGCAACTAAACGCTGGCCTAATTTGACGGTGATCGATTGGTATGACTATAGCAATAAGCATCCAGATTGGTTTTACGCCGATCAGGTTCACCCCAATGAAAAAGGCAAACAACATTACGCTGATTTTATTGCGCAGCAAATTCTGCAACGAACTAAAGATTAAGTTAGATTTAAGTTAGTTTATTTATACTAGGCACATTAGAAAAAATGAGGTGGGTTAGCAATGGTTAAAAGTGCGAAAGCATTACTTGTGGAAGATGACGTGGAATTGTCTGCCAGTGTCCGTGACTTTATTACCGATTTTTTGGATGTCGATCAGGTCTACGATGGTGAAGAAGGCGAATTTGCGGCAACGCAAGGCATTTATGACTTAATTATTTTAGATCTAATGTTGCCAGGTAAAAATGGGTACGATGTTTTAAAGGCGATCCGCGCACAGCGAATCGAAACACCAGTGTTGATTTTAACGGCTAAAGATGGCATCGACGATAAGTTACATGGTTTCAATATTGGTGCGGACGATTATTTGACTAAACCATTTCACCGTGAAGAACTGATTGCACGGATCAAAGCGTTATTAAAACGCAGTGGTCATTTCTATCAGGAAAATGTGCTTGAGATCGCTGGTTTGAGTATTAATTTGCAAAATCGCAGTGTGGTCGTGGCGAACAATGAAATTCGTTTAAACGGTAAAGAATTTGATTTGTTGGTTTACTTAGTTGAAAATCAGAATACGATCATTACCAAGGAACAGATTTTTGATCGACTATGGGGGTTTGATTCGGAAACCAGTATTACTGTGGTGGAGGTTTATATGAGTAATTTACGTAAAAAATTAAAGCCATACCAAGCGGATACAATGATCAAAACGCTGCGCAATGTTGGCTATATGGTGGAAGTGACTGCATGAAAAAGGTTGTTAATCACAAGCAACAAATTCGGTTATTTATTACGGAATTGATCAGCTTTGCGATTATTTTTATCAGCTTAGGGACGATTGTTTACTTGTCCTTCCAGCACGAAATTTACCGTAATGTTGATCAAGGCTTGGAAATGAAACGCAGTCAGTTGTTGTTGAACCAATTTAAAAGTAACGTTAAATCTAAAAACAACGTTCGAACAAAAATTGTCCACAAGCAGGGCACACCGCCGCCGGATTTTCGGGTTAATTTTCTGATTTATGATAGTAAAGGTAAAGTGACTAATACACAGATGTTAGGCGATATTTACTCGTTATTATCGAACATTAAATTAAAACGGCAGCAACGCGGTAAAATCGTTAGTTTGACCACGGATGATGGCAGTAAATTTAGATCGTTATTGGTCAAAGTTCCAGCCAGCAACACCTCGAAAGTTTACGCTGGACGTTATGTGCAGATCATTCAAAATATTGATTCAGAAGATCAGGCTATTCAAAGCTTTCGGCGAATCTTGATTTTAACAATGCTTTTCTTCTGGTTATTATCGATTCTGCTCAGTTACTTCTTGTCCCGTTGGAATATGAAGCCAATTTTAAAATCATGGCAGCAGCAGCAAGATTTTGTGGCCAATGCCGCCCATGAGCTGCGGACGCCCTTAACGATCATTCAAAGTAAAATGGAACTTTTACTGACTAAGCCGAATGAGAAAATCATCAGTCAAATGGAGCCGATCGCCTTATCATTAGCGGAAACACGGCGGCTGAATCAGTTAACCCGTGATTTACTGATGTTGGCGCGGTCGGATTCGAATATGACTCAGGTAACGCGCCAACCGACGCAAATGAAGTCGTTTTTGGAGCAGGTGATCGCGCCTTATTCCGAAATTGCCGCCAGCCAGGACAAAACCTTTACGGCGCAAATCGACTTGGATAATGCACAAATGATCGATCAAAAGCGGATCCACCAGTTATTAGTTATCTTGTTGGATAATGCGCTTAAATATACACAAACTGGTGATCAAGTTCAGTTTAAAGCGCAGATTCATGGTAATCATTGGCAAGTTGAAGTGGCCGACACCGGTATCGGTATTGCGCCGGAAAATCGTAAAGCAATTTTTCAGCGTTTTTATCGTGAAGATAAGTCGCATAGCCGTCACACTGGCGGCAACGGCCTAGGCTTGGCCATTGCTAAGTGGATCATTGACAGTCATCAAGGAACCGTTAAAGTGTTGACCAATGAGCCCCACGGTTCCCGCTTCGTTTTAAGTTTCCCCATTGAACATATCAAAGAGCACCATCAGCAATAAGCGCGAGCCTGGTCCCGCGCTTATTTTGTGTGTAGGGAATTTAAGTTGCGCAATGAGGGAAAGACTGATTAAATAGATATATTTGAGGATCAGACAAAATTAAAATATAATGAACACGTTGCGTTATTTAATTATGGCCGTAACTTTAACGGTGGACGCAGCAATTTATAGAAATGGATGAATGAACTGATGGAATTAGAATTTCTCGGCACCGGCGCAGGGTCACCAGCGCGTTACCGCAATGTAACTAGTATCGCGCTGAAATTATTAGATGAACGAAATGCAGTTTGGTTATTCGATGTTGGTGAAGGCACGCAGCAGCAGATTTTGCGCACCACTATCCGGCCGCGTAAGGTAGAAAAAATTTTTATTACGCATTTACATGGTGACCATATTTTTGGCTTGCCTGGCTTTTTAAGTAGCCGTTCCTTTCAGGGGGGCAAACAACCGTTGACAATCTATGGACCAAAGGGAATTCGGGATTATGTCCAGACTAGTCTGCGCGTTTCTGATTCACGTTTGACTTATCCGATCAAGTATGTGGAAGTTAGTGATAATGGTCAGGTTTTTGAAGATGATACTTTTCGAGTTGAATGTCGTAAATTAGATCATCGAATTGCCAGTTTTGGCTACCGGGTGATCGAAAAAAATCATACAGGTGAATTACTGGTAGCTAAGCTACAAGCAGCTGGTGTGCAGCCGGGACCAGAATATGGTCTGATCAAGGCCGGTAAAGCAGTTACTTTAGCTAACGGTCAAGTACTGCCAAGTGGTGATTTCATCGGCCCGGCTCAAAAAGGCCGCATCGTTACTATTTTAGGAGATACCCGGCGTACGGCTAACAGTTATACCTTAGCGGCGAATGCCGACGTGTTGGTCCATGAGAGTACATTTGGTCAACCAGATGGGCGTATGGCGTATAATTATTATCATTCCACCAGTGCCCAGGCTGCTGAGGTCGCTAAAAAGGCACACGTTAAACAATTATTATTGACTCATATTTCAGCGCGTTATGTGGGCAAGGCAGCACATCAACTGCAAACTGAAGCACGGCAGATTTTTCCTAATACGCGGGTGATGAAGGATTTTGATCAAGTTGAAGTTCCGTTAGCAAAACATCAACCGATCACTAAATAATGTTGGGAGGATCGTGCAATGGATCTAGCAAATAAAACTGTGTTGATCACTGGAGCTTCCAGTGGCTTAGGCGCCGCCTTAGCCTATGCGGCGGTCGCTGCAGGTGCTAACGTGGTATTGTGTGCTCGGCGAGGCGAACGTTTGCGGCAAGTTGCGGCCCAGGCACGGGCTATTTCGGGACAACAGGCGTACGCGATACGCGTCGATTTAACTAAACCAACGCAGATCGATCAACTGATCAAAGTGCTGAAACAAAAGGTTGGTGCTATTGATGTTTTGATCAATAACGCAGGCGTCGGCTATTTTGAATCAGCCTTAGATCTACCACAAGCTAAACTGAAGCAGATGTTTACATTGGATGTCTTAAGTTTGATGCAATTGACGCAACAGATCGGGTTAAGTATGGCCGGTTTACACCAAGGGACTATCGTTAATATCGCCTCCCAAGCGGGTAAACTGGTGACGCCTAAGGCCAGCGGCTATGCAGCAGCAAAAGCAGCCGTGATCGCCTATTCCAATGGCTTACGAATGGAGTTGCGGCCATTTAATATTCATGTGCTGACGGTTAATCCAGGACCGATCAAAACCGAATTTGCCCATATCGCCGATCCAACTGATCAGTACGCCGCTGCAGTTAGCCGTATCGCTTTGGAGCCAGAAGTACTGGCAACTCGAATCATCCGCGGTATTCAACGACAACAGCGGGAAATCAATGCGCCGCGTTTAATGGAAGTAGCGGCCCGTTTACGCGGAATCTTTCCGGCCTTGGCGGATCATTTGATTGCCAGTCCATTATTTGATCGTAAATAGAAAGTATTGGAGGAAAATGGGATGAAAAATCAATGGCGTTTGGTTCTAGTTTTATTGTTGGCCTTAGTGATCGTGATCTTTGCAGTTTTAAATGTTGCTCCCGTCACGGTTCAATTTGGTTTTGGTAGTGCGAAGTGGCCACTGATCATTGTTATTATTGTGTCATTGCTATTAGGCGCAGTGGTAACCGTGTTAGTTTCAACGATGAGCGCTTTAGGCCTACGGCGGCAGGTCAAGGCCTTGACGGCAGAGAAAAAACAACAGGATACTGCCATCGACCAGGCTGTGGCCGCAGCTACGGCTAAGTTGAACACACAATTAGCCGAAAAAGAAGATCAGATTAATGCTTTACAACAAAAAACTGCCGCCAATTCGGCAACGGCTAGTAAAAAGTAAACAAAACTTTCAATCAGTGGGTAGTTTGTTATAATAGTTTGGTTGGGAGTGTGAAAAACGTAGTGAAATCCCGTTATACTTGGCAGTATCTGCCACAACCACGAGCAAGCCTGGTGACTGAATTGGCGCAAAAATGTCAACTGGCACCGGCGGTTATCCGTTTATTGATCAATCGTGGGTTAACTGAACAAGCAACAATTGAAAAATTTTTAAATCCGGGAGTGGATCAACTGCATGATCCACTTTTATTATTTGATATGGCTAAAGCTGTGGCGCGGATTCGGCAGGCAATTGAGGCGAATCAACTGATCACTATTTACGGTGATTATGACGCTGATGGCGTGACCAGTACAAGTATTATGCTGGAAACCCTGGAGTCATTAGGCGCTAATGTGACTATTTATATTCCTGATCGCTTTAGCGAAGGCTATGGGCCACATCAAACTTCCTTTGAAAAAATTATTGCTGCCGGGACGCAATTGATCATCACCGTTGATAACGGTGTTAGTGGCAACGCACCAATTACTTATGCCCAAAAACAAGGCGTTGATGTGATCGTTACTGATCATCATGAATTACCGCCGGAATTACCACCAGCGTTTGCCATTATTCATCCGCGGCATCCAGCCGGTCAATATCCGTTTGGTGATCTTTCCGGTGTTGGGGTGGCTTTTAAAGTTGCCAGTGCCTTATTAGAAGAAACTGCCAGCGACAGCTTCGATTTAGCTGCGATCGGTACTGTTTGTGATCTGGTATCGTTAACGGATGAGAATCGGGTTTTAGTCAGCCTTGGCTTACAGCAACTACAACAATCTACACGGCCAGGGATCAATGCATTATGTCAAGTTGCTGGAATTGAACAAGCCTCCCTTGATGAACAGACCATTGGGTTTGCCATTGGGCCACGCTTAAATTCATTGGGTCGTTTAGGTGATGCTAAAGATGGGGTCAAATTAATGACCACTTTTGACCCTGACGAGGCAACGGAATTAGCCAAATTTGTGCAAACGCAAAATGAGCGGCGCCAGCAGTATGTCAAGGAGATCGCAACGACAGCATTGGCCATGGCACAAGCGCCAGAAAATCAGCAACGACAAACCTTGGTTTTGGCTCATGAAGGTTGGCATGAAGGTGTTTTAGGTATTGTAGCCAGTCGCATTGTTGATGCAACAGGTAAGCCAACTTTAGTGCTGACCCAGCGAGATGATCATACCCTTAAAGGTTCTGGTCGTAGTGTCCAAGCATTTAATTTATTCAGTGCTTTAGATCATTCTCGCGATTTGATGACTAGCTTTGGTGGTCATCATATGGCGGCAGGATTGGTCTTGCCAGCCGCCAATTTACCGGCTTTAGCGGCTGGTTTAGAAGCACAGGCCACTGCAGTTGACCTTAGTCAGCAGGCTAATGATACCTTAGCCGTTGATTTACAGTTAACCGTTCCAGAGGTAACCAGCGATTTTCTAAAAGCTAGCCGGCAGTTGGCTCCATTTGGAACGGATAATCCGGCACCGAAAATTGCGATCACGCCGGAAAAAGTCACTGCTGTTCGGGCGATTGGTGCCGATCATGCCCATTTGAAATTTAAATTGACTACTGAAACTACTAGTTTAGATGTAATTGCTTTTCAAAAGGGGCAATACGCTGACGACCTGCAAGCGGCCGATCACGTGACCGTTGTTGGTGAGCTTGGCGAAAATGAATGGCAGGGTCGGCGAACCCTACAGTTACAACTTACGGATATGGCTACCAGCGGTCTTGAGATCATTGATAAGCGCACCACCCATTTGACCCGTCATTTATTCACTTATACGGCAACTTATGTTTTCTTTTCCGCAAAGTTACAGCAGCAATTGACAGCTTTTTTACCGGCCGATGCAACTGCGGTTTTAGCTAGTGCGGACTTTAAAGTGGTCGGTGCGACCTTAGTCTTGGTTGATTTACCACCGGCTTTATCGGATTTACAGACCTTGTTACAACAGCATCAGACTGAATATGAGCGCTTGGTTGCCTTTTTCTACATGCAGCATCCTGTATATTTAGCTGGGCTGCCGACACGCGGGGAGTTTGCGCGTCTTTTTAAATTTACAACGACGCATAAAGGAATCAATTTACGCACACAATTGCCAACTTTAGCAAAATATTTAAAGCTGAAAAAAGACTTATTAATTTTCATGATTCAAGTGTTTTCTGACTTAGGTTTTGTTAAAATAGTTGAGGGCGTTATGGACGGAGTCGCCCAGCCCGCAAAAGCTGCGCTACAAAGTGCAGCCAGCTACCAGCAACGGCAACAGCAAATGAACGCGGAACAAGTGCTGGTCTACAGTAAGTATTCAGAACTTAAAAATTGGTTAAACGCACACACCGTGCCAGATGAAGGAGCGAAAAGGAATGTCAGTTGATTTACATGATTATATTGCTAGCGTGCCAGATTTTCCGGAAAAGGGGATCATCTTTCGTGATATTTCACCATTGATGGCGGATGGTGAGGCTTATCGCGAAGCAACTGATCAGATTGCCGCCTATGCACAAGATAAGGGTGTCGACATGATCGTTGGTCCTGAAGCACGTGGCTTTATTGTCGGCTGCCCCGTAGCTTATAAATTAGGGCTCGGTTTTGCGCCTGCACGTAAAAAAGGAAAATTACCGCGGCCAACGGTTTCTGCTAGTTACGGGTTAGAATACGGTCAATCGACTTTGTATTTGCATAAGGATGCGATCAAACCGGGACAAAAGGTGTTGGTAACCGATGACTTATTAGCCACTGGCGGAACGATTGCGGCAACGATCCAGTTAGTTGAAGATCTTGGTGGAATTGTGGTCGGAACCGCCTTTTTGATCGAGTTAAAGGATTTAGGTGGCCGTGAAAAGATTAAAGATTATGATATGCTGGCTTTATTGCAGTACTAAAAAAGTGTTCCTACGGGAACACTTTTTTAGTACTGTTTACGATATTGACGTTGGTGAGCGTCGATACCAGTCAAAACAAATTGGGCCGGATCTTGACTAAGGTCTAATTCAACAGTACTTCCATCAGTTGGCAATTGCTGTTGAAACAATTGTTCATAAGTAGAAACGGTAACTTGCTGGCGAGCAGCAAACATGGCTTGATGTAATTTAGGTAGTAGGGCAGCCTTAAAATTAGCCTGTAAAATACCGGTGTAAAATTCGCTGACCGCGCCAGAACCATAACTGAACAAGCCGAGCCGATCACCAGGTTGCAGGGTGTTGGTATTTTCTAGTAGGGAAAGCAAGCTGAGATATAGCGAGCCGGTATACAGGTTACCAACAATTTGGTTATATTGCCGGGAGTCTTCGAAATTAGCCATTAAGCGTTGTTGTGTGCCAGCATCAGCCTGCGGTAACACTGAACGCAATGCCTTTAACCCCATTTTGGTATAAGGTAAATGAAAAGCCAGCGCTGCAAAGTTGGCTAACGTCATGCCCGTTTTCTGGCGGTAAGCCGCAAAAACTTCATCAAAGAAATCTACATACATGTGACCAGAATAATGACCGTCAACTTTAGCTTCGGTGGCATAATTAGGCCGCCAAAAATCCATAATGTTTTCAGTGAGAACTGTACTTTCGGCCTCTAACGCCAAAATTTTCGGATCTTTACTGATGATCATTGCGATCGCCCCGCCACCTTGGGTCGGTTCGCCAGCGTTGCCAATACCATAGCGTGCAATGTCACTGGCAGTGATCAACACCTTTTTGTCTGGGTGTAAGGCGATGTATCCACAAGCAAGCTGAAGGGCCGCGGTGGCTGAATAGCAGGCCTGTTTAACTTCAAAAGCACGCACTTGTTGCGGTAGGGCCAATAAACTTTGTAAATACACGGCACCTGATTTAGACTGATCAATACCTGATTCAGAAGCAAAAATCACCGTGTCAATCTGTTGCCGATTAGTTGGTGTTAAAATCTTAGCCGCTGCATTGGCTGCTAACGTCACACTATCTTGAGTTGAGGGAATGACCGCCATTTTTTTCTGACCAATACCAATTAAATATTTGTTCGGGTCCTCATTCCGGGCTTGGGCCAATTCGGCCATATCAACAAAATATTGGGTGGTGTGGAAACTAATTTGATCAATGCCAATTTTCATTTAATTCAGAACTCCTTGTATAAATAAATTAAGCTTCGGAGCGGTTAGTTGGTTGAACTTGGGCCTTGTGTTTAGCCGTTTTTTGAGTCAGTAAAATCGCACAGACCAATAAGATCAAGGGTACTAAGACAACGGACGGTAATAGCCAGAAAATTAGAAAAGCGCCGATCCCAGCAATATTAGCCAATAACATAGCGGGAATTCGAAAAGCCCGTAAGTAGGAGATCAAATGTAAGCCTAAGCCGATCCAAGTAAAAATGGCCAAGTGGCCCAGTAAGGTTGTCCGCGCAGTTAGATAATTATTGACGTGAAATAATGGTGAAAGATGACCTAACCCTAATACCGCGAAGCTGAGCAATAAGAATAACACAAATAAAGTGTCATATAAACCAGGTAACTTAAGCAACGAAATTTTCACAGCAACCACCTCTGTTTTAAAAGCTGAATTTATTGTTAGTGAATTTATTATTTAGTTAATTTAATATTAGTATAGCAGAGATTCTTTTCTGTGGCAGTCTTTTACGCAGCAAAAGCAATGAATTAGAAAAGTTTAAGTTTTGAAGTAACCGTTTTCCACCACTTATTAACGGTTCGTGTTATACTAAAATTACATTAATTTAAGGAGTGATTCGATGACAGAAAAAACATTCTCCCAGGCCGAATTGGCTGAATTTGACGGTAGTAACGGTAAGAAAGCTTATGTTGCCATTGATGGTGTTGTTTATGATGTGACCGATGTTAAAGCTTGGTCAGAAGGTAAGCATCATGGTCAAACGGCAGGAAAAGATTTATCGGCAGTCATCGTCAAAGCACCACATAAGAAATCGGTGTTAGCAAAGTTGCCAGTGGTCGGTAAATATACCGGTTAACAAAACAAGCCTGGTCCCTTAATTGGCCAGGTTTTTTATTTTGCCTTTTTATAGCCAATTTGTGAAAATTATTTTTTAAATAAAAGCGATTAATTAAAGCATTATGGCAATTATTTAATTATGATTGAAAATAATATCACATATCTGTATAATGCTCGGTATATTAAAAAAAGGGGGCTATTATGATGAAGAAAGGGACGATTTTTACACTTTTTTCAGCAACACTTTTATTGACGTCTAGCATGTTGGGACTAGCGCAAAGTGCGTTGGCGGCGGAGAAAAGTTCAGTTACAACGACTGCATCAAAGGCTGAATATACGCCAGCTAAGGATTTAAAGCAAAAATATGATGTGATTATTGTCGGTGCTGGGGGTGCTGGCATGTCGGCAGCTTTGGCCGCCAAACAAAAGGGCTTAAAACCAGTTATTTTAGAGAAGATGCCCACTGCTGGTGGTAATACTTTGAAGGCATCATCGGGCATGAACGCTTCGGAGACCAAAGTCGAAAAGGCCAATGGTGTCAAAGATAGTAATCAGCAGTTTTATGAAGAAACGCTAAAGGGTGGTCATTATAAAAATGACAAGGCGTTACTGCACTATATGGTCAACCATTCAGCTAGTGCCATTGATTGGCTGGATAGTATGGGGATGAAGCTGGACAAATTAACGATTTCTGGCGGGATGAGTGTGAAGCGCACGCATCGGCCTCATGACGGATCTGCTGTTGGGCAATATTTGGCCACTGGTTTATTGCGTAATGTGCAAGAAAAGAAAATTCCGTTGATCGTTAATGCCGATGTGACTAAGATCACGGAAAAAGGCAACAAGGTTTCTGGCGTCAAGGTTGTTTTAAATCAAGACAAAACCAAAACGGTTAAAGCTAAGGCGGTTATCGTCACAACTGGTGGCTTCGGTGCTTCCAAAGCGATGATCAAAAAGTATCGCCCTGATCTGGCTAAATATGTGACCACCAATGCTGCCGGCAGCACGGGTGACGGTATAAAAATGATTCGTAAGTTAGGTGGCTATACCGTGGATATGAAGCAAATTCAAATTCACCCAACAGTGTATCAAAAGCCAGCCTATTTGATCGGTGAAGCAACTCGCGGGGAAGGCGGAATCTTAGTCAACAAGGCGGGGGATCGTTTTACTAACGAATTGGATACCCGTGATAAAGTTTCGGCGGCAATTAATAGTCAATCCGGCAAAATGGCCTATGTGGTGTTTGATGCTGGTGTTAAGGCGCGTTCTGCGGCCATTGATCAATATGAGAAGAAGGGCTTCACTAAAAAAGCGACTACGATCGCGGCCTTGGCCGAGAAAATCAATGTTCCTGCCGCAGAATTGCAGAAAACATTGACTACGTGGAATCAGGATGTCACTGCGAAAAAGGATGGCCAATTTGGGCGCACGACTGGGATGGAGCATCAGTTGAATCAAGGTCCTTATTATGCAATTCCAATAGCCCCAGGTATTCATTACACAATGGGTGGCGTCAAAGTTAATACTAAAACGCAGGTATTGAAGAAATCCGGTAAAGCAATTTCCGGTTTATATGCTGCCGGTGAAGTGATCGGTGGTTTGCACGGTTATAATCGGATCGGTGGGAACTCCGTCGCTGATATCATTATTTTTGGTCGGCAGGCGGGTAATCAGGCCGCTGCCTATGTCAAATAACTAAATCGCTTAAAATGCTGGGCCACTGTTTGGCAGTGGCCCAGCATTTTTTATGGAACGGGCATATTATTTCCCTTAGACCCGGTTGACTTAGTATGCTATAAGTAAATCAAGACAAAGGGTGTGGTGACTGATCAAAACAAAATGGCATTATTTAGGATTAGCAATTTTTTCAGTTGTGGCGTTGACGATCATCATTTATTTAGTGTTGTTACTAGAAAGTGTGGCCTTGATACCAGTCAGATAAAACCTATTTTTGTAATTTCAGTGCTGATCGGTTTAAGAAATACGGTTAGCCATTTATTGAGATGTAGTTAATTAACGGTTCCAAATTAAATAACGATTGTGCCACTTGTCATTTAGGTGCAGTCGTTTTTGTAATGGCTAATCCTTGCTGATCTTTAGGCTATTGTCGTTATGGCAGCGGTCAAGATCGGCGACAGCCAGCGATAACTGGACTATAATGATCAATGTAAATGATTTCCGAAAGGATGCGCGTTTAAATGCAAAAAGAATTTAAATTTGATTCAGAATTAACCGTTACTCGTTTAGGCTATGGCACCATGCAATTACCTGGTAAAGGAGTTTGGGGGCCAGCAACTGACGCTAAAGCAGCGGCTAATGTGATCACCACGGCGATCGATAACGGCGTTAATTTCATTGATACCGCCGATGCTTATGGGCCATTTTTTGCGAATTTGTATTTAAAAGATGCTTTGCAACAACGACCTAATCATAAAGTTATGGTTGCAACTAAAGTTGGTTTTACGCGGCAAGGTCCGGATCAATGGATACCGGTTGGCAATCCGGCGTATTTGCGCCAACAAGTTGAGCTTAATTTGTTTAGTTTAGGTCTCGATCATATTGATCTTTTGCAACTCCACCGGATCGATCCTAACTTTACCATCGAGGAACAGATTGGGGAATTAGCAGCTATGCAGAAGGAAGGCAAAATCAAGCATATTGGGTTGAGCCAAGTTAGTGTGGCACAAATTAAGGCTGCTCAAAAAATAGCACCGATCGTTTCCGTCCAGAATCGTTATAATTTGATTGATCGTGCTGATGAGGATGTCCTAAATTATGCCCAACAGCAACATATGGCGTTTATTCCTTGGTTCCCATTGGCAACAGGTAAATTAACTAGTGGGAACGTTTTGACTTCTATTGCTGAAAAGTATGATGCCACTCCGGCACAGATCGCCTTAGCCTGGTTACTCAAACGCTCTGACGTTATTTTGCCAATTCCAGGCACGAGCTCACCGGAACACGTTAAGCAGAATATTGCGGCTCAGGAGATTGAATTAGAGGATGCAGATTTTGACCAATTAAGTCGGTTGGCTTAACTAATAAGGGATCAGGGCATTGCTCTGATCCCTTATTAGTTTAAGTAAACGGCTGCCTAGGACGCCATTCAGGTGGTGGTAAAATGGATCCAATGACTAAGTGGAGGTGATCAGAAATGAATTATACGTTTATTGGTGATATTCATTCAGCCGTGGATGATTTGACCGCTTTATTGACGCAGCTAAGTAATCAAGCCGACCAATTGATTTTTTTAGGTGACTATATTGATGGGCAACCAACTGGTGAATTAGCACCACTGAAAGTGTTGGATCTGATCATGGAACAAGTACAAAATAAGCAAGCCATCGCTTTATTAGGTAATCATGATGATTTCTGGGCACAAACGGCGAAGGGCAACGAGTTGGCCTTTGATACCTGGAAGATCAATGGCGGTCGTTTAACTTGGCAGTTACTAGGAATTCACGCGGCGACACTTGCTGGTGTTAGGCACCAGTTGAAGCAGGCACCACTATTGAAATACACAACGTTTTTGCAAAACTTACCGCTAACCTGGACAAGTTCGCATCTATTTGCGGTCCATGCCGGTCTACTCTGGGGCCGACCTTTACCGCAGCAAGTTAAATCTGATCTGCTGTGGCTACGTGATTCGTACTTTTTTGATGATCCGGCCTACCCAACTAATTGGCACCGTAATGAATTAGGCAAAGTCATCGTCAGCGGCCATACGCCAGTGCAAACATTAAGTACCACACAACAGGGCTACCTTAAAATGCAGGCTGATGCTCAGGATGTGCCCCGTTATGACATTGACGCAGGTAGTCGCTCTGGTGCGACCAGCGGTGGAATTTTTGCTTTGACTTTGGCAGCGAATGGCCGTGTAGTGGGGAAGCACTTAGCGATTAACGGTCAAGTACGGGAGGTTAACTAATGGGAATAATAAAAATTATTCATGGCGATCTTACTCGGCAAACCGTAGATGCAATTGTCAATGCGGCTAATACCACTTTATTAGGCGGTGGTGGTGTTGACGGGGCAATCCATCGTGCAGCAGGGCCTGAATTACTGACGGCCTGTAGCGCTTTACATGGTTGTGCTACCGGTGAGGCTAAGATCACACCCGGTTTTCATTTAGCGGCTAAATATGTGATTCACACGCCGGGACCAATTTGGCGTGACGGTACCCAGGGAGAAGCGCAACTACTGCATAATTCTTATGCCAATAGTTTAGCGTTGGCGGCGGCCTATAATTGTCAAACGGTAGCGTTTCCGTCGATTAGTACTGGCGTTTATCGTTTTCCTTTGGCGCAGGCCGCAATCATTGCTTTGACCACAATTCGGGATTTCTTGGCAACCAATGATACGCTTCAAACTGTGTCCATAGTTTGTTTTGATTCGGTGACTTTGGCGGCGTACCAACAAGCCGCTCAACAATATTAAAGCGTGCATTGCCCATAATCTGTTTATTTGCGCTAAGTTTGTCCGCGATAACGTGCAGATTACAAGTAAAAAGACTGTCTGATCGCTAACGAATCAGACAGTCTTTTTGTAATGCTACTCGATGATGACACTGACAACATCAGCACGATGCAATTTGGTGTGACCACAACTGGAGGTGATCACATAATATTCAGCCGCACCGATGTTGAAAAAATTACGGGCACTGGTATTGATCACTGCATCATCGGTAATAACTTGAACATTGGCTACTTGCTGCAAAGTTAATTGTTCACCAGAGTGTAATAATAAAGTTAAATTTTTGCTCATAGGGTAAGGCTCCTTATTCTAGAGTATAACTATAATCTAAACTGAATTAATAGTATAAGCAAAAATAAAGCTTAAAAAAGCATTTGGCTCGATTTGCTTTCTCAATGTGGTAAAAGTTAGAACAACTGTTTAAACTAATGGCATTAGGTTTAAACGGTTGAACTGAGTCAGCAATAAAAAAAGGAGCCTTCAGGATGAACAAACAAGCAGCGTTGGAAAAAATCAGTTCCGGATTCAAACAGTCACAAGCCCTTTTATTAGCATTAGGGGATGAAAATCGGCAATTAATTATTTTAGCATTATTGCAAATCGGTTGTACCGGCACGCGGGTTGGTATGCTGACCGCTAAAACACACTTATCGCGCCCGGCAATATCTCATCATTTGAAAATATTAAAGGCGGCTGGTCTCGTAACTTTACGTAAAGAGGGGACGATGCATTATTATGCCGTCAATCCCAATGCTGATTTTGCGCTATTACAAAGAACGACTGCCGTGATCCAGCAATTAGCCCAGGAGGAAGATCATGCCTAAAACAATGCAAGCGATGCAAATCCAAAAATATGGTCACGTAACGGTGACAGCAGCTATAGTTCCTGTTCCCACCATTGGCCCGACAGATGTTTTAGTAGCGGTTAAAGCGGCCGGCGTTAACCCGATCGATTTTAAGACGCGAAATGGTGAAGTTAAATTATTGGTCAAACACAGGATGCCGTTAACGTTAGGACATGAATTTGCCGGTGTGGTCGTCAAAGTTGGAACGCAGGTACAGCAGTTTAAAGTTGGGGATCATGTTTTTGGCCGCCCACGTGATGCACGGATCGGCACTTTTGCTGAATATATTGCGGTTGCAGCCGCTGATATTGCCTACCAGCCGCGTAATTTGTCTTTTGTGGAAGCGGCTGGATTACCGCTAGTTAGTTTAACCAGCTACCAGGCATTGATCAGCATTGGCCAGCTGCAGCCTGGGCAAAAGGTATTGATCCAGGCCGGTGCCGGCGGGGTAGGTACAATGGCCATTCAATTGGCCAAAAGTTTAGGGGCCTACGTGGCGACCACAGCCAGTGCGACCAGAACACCATTGGTGCAGCAGTTAGGGGCTGATCAAGTGATTGATTATCACCAACAAGATTTCAGTACGATCTTGCATGATTATGACCTGGTTTTTGACACTTTGGGTGGTCTTAATTTAAAAAAGGCGTTTAAAATTTTGCGTCCAGGAGGACAAATTGTGTCGGTTAGCGGGTTACCTAATGCTCGTTATGGACGACAGACCCATCGTGGCTGGCTGAAAACTGCGCTATTTGGCTTAGCGACCGCCAACTTAACTTGGTGGGCGCACAAATACCGCGTACGTTATACCTTTTTATTGATGACCGCTAATGGAACTGAATTGGCTCAGCTTGCTCAATTAATTGAGCAGGGTAAACTTAAGCCACAAGTTGACCAGGTTTTTCCTTTAGCGCAAACGCAAGCTGCTTTAGCTTATTCAGAAAAGGGACGTGCACATGGTAAAATTATTGTGCAAGTAGCTGAATGAGCTTGGTAACCGTGGTACACTAATTTTAATCTAATAAAGAAGGTTTCAGCATGATCAAATTAGCGCAAACCCACGATTTAAAGCCAATAATGGCTTTTTATGAACAAGTCATTACCACCTTAGCTAAAACAGCGTTTCCTTCCGGGTGGAAAAAAGGTATTTATCCGGATGAGCTTTATGTTGCCAATGCGATTGCCCACCAGGAATCATTCCTTGATTGGCGTGATGACACGATCGTTAGTGCAATGGTGCTTAACAGTGCAGCCAATCCAGGTTATACTCAAGCAGCTTGGCAGGTACAGGCCGCACCAGCCGCGATTTTATTAATTCACACTTTGGCTGTTGCACCAGCATTACAGGGCCAAGGTATTGCCCAACAAATGGTCAAATTTGCCATTGATTACGGAAGAAGCCACCATAAGTTAGCGCTTCATTTAGATGCTTTAGCCACTAATCTACCGGCTCAGAAAGTCTATTTGGCCTGTGGCTTTACCTATATAACAACATTGAAATTATTTTATCCGGATACCGGTGTGACTTCATTTTTGTTATATGAATTTGTTTTGTAAGCTGACGGAAAAGAGGGCCTGGCGATGAAAATTTATTTTGCCGCGGCAATTCGTGGTGGGCGTGATGATGTAGGCTTGTACCAACAATTGATTGCCGCAATGCAGCAGCAACATCAAGTGCTGACTGAACATATCGGTGATCCTAAGTTAACTGCAGCTGGGCAAATATCGTACAGTGATGCTATGATTCGCCAGCAGGATATTCACTGGCTTGAAACCTGCGATGTGTTAGTAGCAGAAACCACGCATCCTAGTTTAGGTGTCGGTTACGAATTAGCCTACGCCGAAAAAATCGCGAAGCCGGTGATCATTTTACAGCGTAACCGCCAGGCTAAGTTATCAGCAATGATCAGTGGGACACCGTACTTTACTAAGATTTTTAACTATCAAACGCTTGCTCAAGCAATAATCATTTTACAGCGCGAATTAGCAAAGTTGGCCGACTAAATGAATCCGGCTACTTCTTTAAAGCACTGACTGATTACAAAGTCGTTTATTAACCTTAGTTTAAGACGATTGCGATTTCCATAAACAACCAAAATCTAAATAAGGACAACTTACCGTTAAAGGAAATCAAGTTTAACTGTGCTTTTTAGGCGTTTCGGCATGGTTGTGCAATAAAACTGCAGCACTGATCCCACCGATGATCACGATAGCTGCCGCAGTTAAAGAAACGGCGATCATACTGTTGGTGTATGCTTTGACAACGATTTGCTGAACTATTTGTGCAAAATCAGTTTGCTTTAATCGTGTTGAAAAGGCAATGCTATGACCGGAAAAAGGCCCAGCAGTGATCAAAGCGTTTTTGATCGCAGTTAAAGCTTGTTGCGGCGCCTCAATTTGCTGAAAATGACGGTGCAAATAATTTTCGTATTGCTGATCTTGTACTAAGCCTAAGACAACTACGCCAACTGTTGTGCCGATCTGGCGAAAAACGTTGAGTAGGCCGGAGGCCATGCCCATTTCACTAGCCTGTACACCCGCCATGCCGGCGGTGTTTAACAATGGGTTAACTAGACCACCAGCAATACCGAGTAACACCATGCCCGGCCATAGATCGCTAAAGTTAACTTTTGGTCCGGTCACCAAGGCGATTAGTAATAGGCCTAGGCCGCCGATCAACATACTGAAACTGATCATCCATTTTTGTGAATAACGGGTACTTAAAATTCCCGCAACGGGGCCTAATACTAAGCCCCAAATGCTAAGTGTCAGTTGCCGAATGCCAGTTTGTAACGCGGAATAACCAATATAATTTTGCATCAATGCAGTTAAAAAAGCATTGTAGGCGTAAGTGCCAGCGCCTAAAGCAAATGCAACAATGACAATACCGACGAAATGACGACGTTTAAACATCGTCAGATCAACCATTGGGTTCTCAACATGGCGTTCGACCCAAATAAAGAGTAGAAGTAGAATAAGGCCACTAAGTAAAAGACCACTAATATGTAGATCAAACCAAGACCAGTGGGGATGACTTTCTTTTAAGATCAGGCCATAGATCAAGGCAAATAAACTAGCAGCGGACAGGCCCATCCCTGCTAAATCAATGCGCTGTTGCTGGCCATAGCTAGGCGTTTCCTTGACATAAAGTGCGGTTAGGATCACAGCAATGACGGCAACCGGCACATTAACGTAGAAAATTGCGGGCCAACCAAAGTGTTCAACTAGATAACCGCCGATCAACGGGCCAGAAGCGGTGGAAACAGCGATCACGGAGCCTAGGGTTCCTAGGGCCAAGCCCCGTGCTTGACCGGAGAAGTTCGACGCTACCAGCGCCATTGACAATGACATCATACCTGCACCACCGATGGCCTGGATGCCGCGGCCAATATCTAAAATTAGTAAACTTGACGCCATACCATTGACGGCTGAGGCGACGGCAAATAAAATCAACGAGCCGAGAAAGATTTTCTTGCGCCCATACATGTCACCTAATTTGGACATGATCAGTAAAGTGACCGCATAAACCAAGGTGTAGGCATTGAGTACCCATTGTAGATCGGTAAAAGTTGTGTTGAAATCACGCACTATTGTTGGTAACGCCACATTGACCACGGTCACGTCCAGTAAGCCCATGAAAACGCCGAGACTCATGGCGGTTAACGCGATCCATTGTTTAAAATTATGTTGCTCATCTTTCATAGTTGCCAACCCCAGCTTTACTTTTTATATCTATTATACCGATTCTGACCCAGTCGTGCGTGGTTTCTCGATAATTCGTTTGTTCCGGCTGAAAGGTAAACTAAACTGCTGCCAGTAGTGCTACTTTTTTGAGTGTTAGCTGGTCTGGTATAATTAACTGCGTTAACTGGCTAAATGGGAGGTTATTATGGAAATTCGTTTATTGAAATATTTTGTGACCATTGCTGAAGAAGGCACTGTTTCGCGCGCCGCTCAGGTGTTACATATTACTCAACCGACCTTAAGTCGCCAATTAAAACAGTTAGAAACTGATCTGGATACCGAGCTATTTAGTCGTGCGAAAAACCATTTGCAATTAACCGCCGCCGGTTTATTTTTAAAAAGTCGTGCCGAAGAGATTCTAGCGTTAACTGAGCAAACGCAGCAAGAATTTGTTGATCGTAAAAAGCAGCTTTTTAGTGGTCATATTGCGTTAGGTTGTGTCGAGGCTGATAATTCAGACACCATGTCCCGCATGTTAGAGGAATTTATCGCTGACTATCCGGCGGTGACTTTCAGTATTTATACTGAAACCAGCGATGATATTGTTGATCGCTTGGATAAGGGATTGATCGATTTGGCGATTTTGTTGGAACCGATCAATACTGAAAAGTATCATAAAATTGTCTTACCGCATACCGAGCGCTGGGGATTATTGGTTTCTAATGAAGCTTTTTTAACAGAAAGTCAGGTTATTTCGCCTGCCGATGTCATCGGAACGCCGTTACTGATTTCCGGTCGGCCGGATGTTCAGCACTTAGTGGCGAGTTGGGCCCGCTGCCCACTAAATAAGCTTAATATTATCGGTAACTTCAATTTAAGTTTTAATATCACTTCCTTAGTTGCCCGCCAAGTTGGGGCAGCGGTATGTATTGAAGGGGCGCCAAATTATGGTAGTGCGACTAAGTTTATTCCCTTTGCACCAGCCGTGCAGACAAATTGCGTTTTAGCCTGGCGCCGGGAACGCGAAACTTCACCGGTAGTACGGGAATTCATTCGCTATTTCCGCCGTGCTTTCGCTTGATGGTGACGATTGAAATTATTTAATTAGGGACTACAATAAAAGTGAATAGAAATTTTTAGATTAAATTGGGGCGAATAAAATGGCTAAAGCAGAGCAAACGATCACCAATTTAGCAACCACCATGCAGGCGTGGCAAGTGACCGAGCCGGGAGCGATCATGGGTGCAAGTGCGCCGTTAGCGTTGGTTACTAAGCCGGTACCGCGGCCACAGGTTGGTGAAGTGCTGGTTAAAGTGCTAACTTGTGGGATTTGTCATACGGATTTACACGTCACGGAAGGCGATTTACCCGTCCACCAACCTAATGTAACGCCAGGTCACGAAATTATCGGTGAGGTGGTGGCGACAGGGCCACAAACAAGTCGGTTTAAACTAGGTGAGCGGATTGGTGTACCGTGGTTGCGGTGGACCTGCGGGGTTTGCCGTTTTTGCCGTTCCGGACGGGAAAATCTATGCCCTTATTCAAAATATACAGGGTGGGATCATGATGGCGGTTACGCAGAATACGTTACCGTACCCGAAGGATTTGCCTACCGGATTCCGGCGCAGTTTAATTCTGTGACGGCGGCTCCTTTATTGTGTGCGGGTATTATCGGGTATCGGGCCTTGCGTCGGGCTCAGGTGCCGGCTGGTGGCCGTTTAGGATTGTATGGCTTTGGTGGCTCTGCACATATCACCACACAGCTTGCCTTGGCCCAGGGAATCGCTGTTTATGTATTAACACGTGGCCAGGATGCACAAAAATTTGCGTTGCAATTAGGTGCAACGGCAGCGATCAATACTTACGCGACGCCACCGGTTAAATTGGATTCGAGTATTATTTTTGCGCCAGTAGGTGATATTGTACCGCAGGCCTTAGCAAGTCTAACGCCTGGTGGTACCTTAGCGATTGCGGGGATTCACTTATCGGATATTCCGGTTCTTAATTATCAAAAGGCTGTTTTTCATGAAAAGAATTTAACCAGTGTGGAAAGTAATACGCGCAAGGATGGCGAAGAATTTTTACGTTTGGCTGAGCGTTTAAAAATTCAACCTACGACGACACCATATGCCTTTAAGGATGCGATCACTGCATTACAGGAAGTTAAGCAAGGTAATTTACATGGTGCATTAGTATTGCGGATCAGCGCTGATTAATTGTGGCTAACCGATCTGCGATATTTATAGTAGGTAGATAAAACGCTTTATGACGTTTATTTTGCTAAACTAATTGAAGAAGTAACTAAATGGGCATTCCAGCAAACCGTGGGATGCCCATTTTAGTTAGTTTAATATACCCAATAAGCATATATGACTTAAAAATAAGCATTAGACGTATAGATAACTTAGGCCTATGCTAGTTTTCGTAAGTTAAGTCATAGCAAAGAAGGCAAAGTAGGTGCGTAACAATGGTTGTGGTGATTTATTTTTCCCGTGCCGGGCAGAATAAGCAATATGGGGTGACCCAGTACATCAATGTGGGCAATACCGCATTAGTTGCCCGAAAATTGGCCCAACGGTTAGCTTGTTCGGTGGAGGCATTACAAACCTTACCCCACTGATTATCAGGCGATTTTGGAACAGACGAAAAGCGAACAAAGCAAACAACGGGTAGTAGCGGTTAAACCATTACAAACTAATTTAGCGCGGACACAGCAAATCATGTTAGGTTTTCCGATTTGGTGGGGAACGTTACCCCAGGCACTGCGCGCTTTCTTAGCTTTGCAAGATTGGCGTGGCAAAAAAGTTTATCCGTTTTGTACTCATGAAGGTAGTGGCTTTGGTCGTAGTCTGGATGATCTGCACCAAATCTTGCCACAAAGTTCGTTAGCGACTGGCTTAGCAGTGCGGGGCTCGCGGGCTTTCAAGGCTGACCGGGCCATCGAAAATTGGTTAAATTTATTGGAAATGGAGCGTTCAAAATGATTAAAGGTAAAGTGATCGTAATTACGGGAGCATCCTCCGGAATTGGTGAAGCCAGTGCCAAATTATTAGCTAGTAACGGGGCCAAAGTTGTTTTAGGTGCTCGTCGAGCTAGTCGTTTGCAGGCGATTGTTGCTGATATTAAAAAGGCTGGTGGTCAGGCCGTTTATCAGGTGACCGATGTGACTAAACCAACTGAAGTTCAAGACTTAGTTGCTTTAGCCAAAAAGAAATTTGGTGGGATCAACGTCATTTTTAATAATGCTGGTATCATGCCTAGTTCACCGATCAGTGCGTTGCATACCCAAGAATGGAACGACATGGTCGATATTAATTTGAAAGGGGTGCTCAATGGGGTAGCCGCAGTTATGCCGGAGTTTACTAAACAAAAGCAAGGCCAGATCATTACAACATCATCGGTTGCTGGACTTAAAAGTTTCGTTGGTGCTGGTGTTTATGGCGCCACTAAATTTGCTGTTCGCAATTTGATGGAAGTTATTCGTATGGAAAGTGCTCAGGAAGGAACTAATATTCGGACGACTAGCCTATATCCAGCCGCGATCAATACTGAATTATTACACACGATCACCGATGATGCCACTAAATCCGGAATGGAACAGTTCTACGCCCAGGTCGGTATCACACCTGATGCGGTTGCGCGTGTGGTCAACTTCGCCGTTGATCAACCGGAAGACGTTAACGTGAACGAATTTACGATCTATCCAACAAAGCAGGCTTAACGAAGTCCGATCTGGTTTTCGGATTGATTTTCACAAAAGAATGCAATAAGGAGTGTTTTAATTATGGTAAAAAATGAAGTATTAAAAAACGGGGGCATTTTCCCACGAGGCGTTAAAAATGAGGCTTACGCCCAGTATTTTATCGGTCAAAGTTATTTACAAGGATTAGTCGCTGATTCTGCGGTTAACGTTGGTGTCAGCAACGTTACTTTTGAGCCCGGTTGTCGGAATAACTGGCACATTCATCATGCTGGTTATCAGATTCTGTTGGTTACTGGCGGTGAAGGCTGGTATCAAGAAGCCGGTAAGCCCGCCCAACATTTAGTTCCTGGTGACGTTGTCGTCACACATGATGGGGTTAAGCACTGGCATGGTGCGACCAAGGATAGTTGGTTTGCACACATTGCAATCACTGCTGGTACACCAGAATGGTTGGAACCCGTTACGGATAAACAATATGCTGCTATTGAACAGGAGGCCAAATAAAATGGTAAAAAAACAAACGGCTGGTCGTGATCATTTAGGCGACTTTGCTCCGAAATTTGCTGAATTAAATGATGATGTTTTATTTGGCCAAGTTTGGTCCCGCGAGACGAAGTTGACCCCACGTGATCGTAGCCTGATCACTGTGGCTAGCTTATTGACCCAAGGTGTGCCCCAATTAGAAGCGCACATGAAAATGGCTAAGCAAAATGGGGTGACGCAAGATGAAATGGTGGAATTGATCACCCAGTTAGCCTTTTATGCCGGTTGGCCCAAGGCGTGGTCAGCATTTGCCCTTGCCAAGCAAATTTATTTAAACCATTAGGTGAAGAATAAGGCGTTTTAGTATGGAAGTGAATCACTGTCTACGCACTGAATTTAAATACTCGGTGGGATTTGATTTAAAATGTAGTCACTAAATAGCATGCGGTTTTCTGAGTACAGGCGAATTGAAATCAATAATGGCTAACAAGGATATAAAATTTATTTAGCTTGATTGAAAAAGGTAAAGTGGTGGACATAGTCAAGTGATGTCCACCGCTTTTTTTTACGTTTTTGAACCATCTAACGATCCCTAAGTAGCGATTACTGCTTGCTATGGTCTTCAACTTTGGTTGCGTGATCATCGTCTGCAACGGTCAAAATCTACAGTGCAAAAATTATTGTGAAATAGTGGTCAATACTTTATAGTCCATTGGTAATCATAGATTGGTTACTAGAATAAATGCTCAGTTAAATTCAAATTGACCTTAACTTTTTTAGTGGATCTTAGTTATTATTTACTAGTAGCTACAAAAATGAAGATCATTAACATCAAAAAACCATAAATAATGTAACCGTTTTACATGTTGACAATAAAGAATTTAAAGCTAAATTAAAAAGCGCTGTTAATTTTAAAAAATAAGTCAACAATTTTTTATTTTTTCTGTATAATTATATTTGAGTTAGGCAGTTAATTTTTAAAGTAGCATGTTACTCATTAAACAATGAATGGTGATCGCTTTTATACCATTCGGCGTACCCGAAATATACTGGAGGTCGAGGACGATGAAAGTAACATTAAATGAACAAGAATACATATTAACCCCTGAGGAAGAGGAAATGTCCGTTTTAGAATTTGCCACAATGAAGGACGTCTACATTCCCAGCCTATGTTTCTTAAAGGAATGCGGCAACAGCGGTAAATGTGGGGTGTGTCGGGTTGAAATTGAACAGGATGGTAAAGTGAAGTCAACTTTAGCTTGTCGTTTGAAGATGACCGACGGACTAGTAATTCGCACGGATACCGAGCAAACGCTTGAACAGACCAAAAAAACTGTAATCAAAATATTAAACAAGCATGATTTTAAATGTGGGACTTGTATTCGTAACGGGGATTGTGAACTATTAGCCTTAGCCGGCAAATTGCGGGCTCGTCCGGAACTAAAATATGAGGATTCTGTTGATGATTTACAGGCGCAAATCGACAGTCGTAGTGTTGGCATTACTATCAACCGGAATAAGTGCATCCTGTGTGGCCGTTGTGCGGCCATGTGTTTAGAAAAAACCTCAACTGGTTCTATCAAGTTGCAAAAAATTGATGGTAAACGGATTATGGCGCCAATTGACAATGTGCGGTTTGAAGACACCAATTGCTTGCTTTATGGCCAATGTGTCAACGCTTGTCCCGTTGGCGCTTTACACGAAACCACTGAAATTGAAAAGGTAGAAGCGGCCTTAGATGATGACAACAAACAAGTTTTCTACGTAAAGTCAAGTATATTAGGACTCTAAAGTCTTAATTTCTGACATATTTGACATTATTGCTTTAATCGGGGCGTTTTATTTCTAAATTAGG
>NZ_BJDN01000033.1 GCF_005405165.1 Loigolactobacillus binensis | reverse complement strand
AGGTCCTTCTTTCTAGTGGAATGTTGTGGTGACACCATTAAAGACCTTTACGGGTTTTTCTGTCCACTAATATGTTCAACTTAAATTTTACAATCTACCCTTTTAAAAAGTTAATGATTTAATGGTATAGACTAATTATAGTTAAAAAGCTTGGTTGCTCATAACACGGTTAAAAGAAAAATTAAAAATGTAACTAAGTGAGCATACTGTAATAGCAAATAAGGTAAACAGGACGTTCATCACACTGCCTTGATTTTTGTTCAGTCTGATTATTATCGCCGTATAAAATTGGTATGGACAAAAAAAGTCTGCGAAGTATCCCCGCAGACTTCTATGGGTTTCCATTTAGTTTATACCAACAATAACGGATGCCCCGCCAAAGTAAATAAAGTAAAAAACCGACCAAACCACCTAATACATTAAAAGTCACATCATCAATATCGGCAATTCCTGTGGATAGTAGGTACTGTAAAGTCTCAATCGACAACGAGACCCCCACGCCTAATAGATAAACCTGTAAGAATTGTACTGGCAACCAACGCCGATTATCCCGCAAACGAACGCCATAACTGAAACCTAACGGGATGAACCATAAAATATTACCAAAGAGGTTATATAGGAAATCAAATTTTGACGTACCGCGAACTAATTTCCAAGTTTCGACAAATGGTGTTGTATTGATGGCCTCATGACTTAATTGTAAATGAGCCCAGAACTGATTGGGCCAATAAATGCCACGTAAAGCAGTTAATGAAAATAACAAAGATAAGTAAATCACCACTAACCATAAATAAAGCTCCCGCCGCCAAAAAGCTAGTTGCCAAACCAAACGCTGTCGACGCCATAAATAGAACAAGCGCAAAGCCAGAAAAATCAAAAAATACAGTAACGTTTTATCTAAACTATAAAAAATCAGCCGAATCAGTGGAAAATGATTGATTTGATCTGCATATTGCCCGGCCACTAGCCGATAAAGTGGCCCCAGAAAAATCATGACTCCGCCTCTTTTCTTCCAATAGATTGCTGGTTTTATTTTAGCAAAAAATAACAGGTAAAACGAATTTGCAACCCGAATTTTAGAAAACTTAAACAGAACTTATATTGTCGTTCAATACCGCCTAAAATACCGCTAGCCCACCACTTATTTTGTTAGCGCTTCTGCTTGGCTTAAACTAGGTGGCACTCCAGTCCTTAGGTGGTTTGACAATTGATTTCGATTACGCGTACAATATCTTGAGACTTGATTTTACGACCAAAACTAAAAGATCAATCGGTTACTTGAAGGAGTTTAAATTCCCGTGAAACGTTCATTTAAAAAATTTACTACGTTTATTAACCACCGAACTGGCTTTTTTATTTTATTAGTTGGACTTTTCTGGTTAAAAACAATGTTCGCCTACTACGTTGATTTCTCCTTAGGCGTCAGCGGCATTTTTCAACACTTTATTTTATGGCTAAATCCATTAGCAACGACCTTGCTAACTTTGGGTTTAGCTTTATATATTCAGCGGCCACGTTTACGTTATTTTGGGCTAATGATTTTAACGACGGCTAATACTGCCCTACTTTACTTTAATGTGATCTACTATCGGCAATTCACAGATTTCATGACGATCAATACGATTTTAGGCTATTCCAAGGTATCAGAAGGCCTAAGCGGTAGTTCTTTGGCGTTGGCCCGGCCTTACGATGTGCTTTACTGGTTGGATCTGATCATCCTAGTTATTTTATTACTCGCCCATTTGATCAAAATAGACACACGCTCGGTTCCCCGGCGCTTACCTTTTGCGATCACTTCGGTTGCAGTTTTATTATTTTCAGTTAATTTGACTTTAGGTGAAGCCAATCGACCACAATTACTGACCCGTACTTTCGACCGTAATTACATTGTTAAATACTTAGGTTTAGACGCTTATACTGTGTACGATGCCGTTCAAACCGCACAAAATAATCAAACGCGCGCAACAGCCAATGGTTCTGACCTCACCAATGTGTTAGCCTTTATCAAACAACATTATGCCGCGCCTAATGCCAAAATGTATGGCATTGCCAAGGGACGAAATGTGATCATTATTCATTTAGAAAGCTTCCAACAGTTTCTGATCGATTACAAAGTCGATGGTCAGGAGGTCACGCCTTTTTTAAATAGCCTTTACCATGATAACCAAACCTTTGCCTTCAGTAATTTCTTTCATCAAGTTGGCCAAGGTAAAACCAGTGATGCTGAAAACATGCTGGAAACCAGTGTTTACGGACTACCGCAAGGTTCTGTTTTTACTGCCTTAGGCTCTGATAATACATTCCAGGCCGCACCAGCAATTCTACAACAAAAAGCTGGCTATAGCTCGGCGGTATTCCACGGTAACGTAGGTTCCTTCTGGAATCGAGATAATGTTTATAAAAATATGGGTTATCAGAATTTCTTTGATGCTTCTTATTTTAATACATCAGGTGATCGTTCCGAGCAATACGGCTTGAAGGATAAATTACTGTTCCATGATTCAGTTAAATACCTGGAACAGTTGCAACAGCCATTTTATGCTAAATTCATTACCGTTACTAACCATTTCCCGTTTCCTTTAGATGCTGAAGATACTAATTTCCCGCTACCCACAACTGATGATAAGGCCGTCAATAATTACTTTGCCACTGCCCACTATTTGGATCAAGCGTTAAAGGAATTCTTCACTTATCTAAAGGAAAGCGGCCTGTATGATAATTCAATGATCGTGCTGTACGGGGATCACTACGGATTATCCAATAGCGATAATCTTAGTTTGGCTGAATTATTGGGTAAGTCGGCCGATACTTGGAACGATTACGATAATGCACAATTGCAGCGTGTGCCGTTAATGATCCATATTCCGGGTCAGCACAACGGGGGGATCCAAAAGCAATATGGTGGTGAAATCGATGTTTTGCCAACGATCGAACATCTGTTAGGCATTGATAATCGCGGGTACGTACAGTTTGGTACTGATCTATTTTCTGCTGATCATGATCAAGTCGTTGCTTTCCGTAATACCAACTTTGTAACGCCAACACATACGGTGATTGACGGTACGATCTACAATAATAATGGCGATGAAATCACTCATCCTAGTGCGGCTTTAAAAGCCGAAGTCAAGCGACAACAAACTAAGGTCCAAAATGAATTACAGCTCTCTGACGCGGTCAACAATAAAAACCTATTGCGTTTTTACACTCCCGCCGGTTTCAAACCAGTTGACCCAGAAAATTACAATTATAAAAACGATTTTGCACGGCTCAAACTCAACGGTGCAAAGTTAGGTAAATTATCGACTAGCCTCTATTCGAAAAAAGGTGACAAAACAACTAGTGACCTCTATAAAACGGATGCACCAGAACTCTCTAGCGGCTCTGCCGCCAGTAGTGACGAATCATCGCACTCATTCAGCAGTTCTTCCAGTGAGTTTAGCAAATAACTGCTTTAAAGTTTGCGGTTGATATGCTACTGCCTGTCCAAATAAATTAATTCTATCCCGGTGGTGGCCATTAATTGGGCTGGTTAAATAAAAGTACCGTTAAAGTAGGAAAACATCCACTTTAACGGTACTTTTGCGTATTAATTATCATTTTCGATCAAGTAATTAGGTCACTTTAGCCCCCACCCTTTGCCGCAGATCAATCGTTAAGTTAGTGACCAGTATGATCTTAATTGTTTTCTACCCATTAATTGAAGGTTAAAGCACTGAATTCGCGATTTTAAACCGGGAACTTCACACTTTTTTCAAAATATTTTTTTATAATTGACTGGTAATGAGGTGAGTTTATGCGGGTGATTCAGCGGGTGTTTGCAAGTCTGCGCTACCATTGGCGTTATAGCCTGCTTTTTGGTGTACTGGCAACCATATTTCTCGTCGGTGGTTTATCAACATTGATTGTCCAAGCGCTTCAGAACCAGGCGCTAGGCTTATTTGAACAACGCATCGCGATTATCGATCAACGTTCAAATAATGCAACACGCTGGTCAATTTTGCGGCAATTACTGCACATTCGCCAGGCAATCGTCAGCGATACGGGAAATATTTATAACTATCTATTTTGGGGATTTGCCCTTTTAATTTTATTACTCAGTATTATCAGCTTGATTCAACGCAAGCATGAATTTTCTATTTATCAATTAGCTGGAAAAAACACAGCAGATATCAGTTTTCAATTTGCTTTAGAAAACTTATTTCTATTCGTGATCACTAGCTTTGTTGTGGTGATCGTCCTTTTATGTGTCCAGACCTTATACCTCAACGGCATGGTCCAGCTTAATCAATATTGGTTTACACAAAGCTTACCTGCAAATTTAAAAACATTATTGCAAAGCAATTCAGGCCAGGCATGGCGTGAATTTAATCAACTTTTTCAGCATCAATTTACAACCTTTAATGGTCATTTATTATTATTTGATCAGGGTATTCGTAGCAGTAGCAGTCTTGCTGATTACGATCGTTTTCTCTGGGTTCTACTTTGGCAAGGCAGTGCCTTAGTCTTCTTAGTCAGTTACCTCAGTGCCTCAATTTATAACTGGGGCATCGGTCGAAAGGCGTTACGCACTTAATTCACGCGGCAACCTAGTAAAGGAGCAAATTATGTTCTCTTTCTATCCAACTAAAAATCAAACAAACTTTTTAGCCAAATGGCAGGCTGTGTTTGCGCCTGCAAAACTATATTTCCTTTATTTGCCGCAAGTAGTACGACGACAACAGGTTATTAAACACTACCATAAACTATTTATGCAGCATCATTTAAACAAACGTCTAGGTATTGTGTCTGCAAAAAATGATGTCTTGCTACCTTATTTAAGTGTACGCGAAAATATCATGCTGAATCGTAGTGGCAGTGCTAAGAAAAAGCAGCAATGGCAACAAGGCTCTAAACATGATTTTTTTGCTAAGGATGCCAGTGAACTAACTAGCAGCGAACGCTTCTATGTCCAGCTCTACCGTAATGTTTTTGCGGGTAAAGATATTATTTTGATCGATGCTACTTTGGATGATTACTTACCTGCGGAAATGCGTGCGGCCTTGATCAAACTAAACCAGTTAGTTGAAACTAGTCACATCACGCTGATTTTTCTCACTGCTAATCAAGAACTGCTAAATAGCGAACATGAACAAAGCTTGCACACGATTCCCTTTACCAATGAATTGGACAGCAAAAAAGGTTAACCACCGCGGTTAACCTTTTTCTTTTGGTGTTTCTTGACTAGCAACTTCATCAGGGAAACTAATGGTAAACGTCGTCCCCACCTTTTCTTTACTGGCGACTTTGATCTCCCCACCATGCAAATGAACCAGTTGATGAACAATTGCAAGGCCAAGGCCTGATTCACCGTATTTAGTATTCTTTCGCGATGGATCTGCCTTATAATACCGTTCCCAAATATTTTTAACTTGGTCGGCAGACATCCCGATCCCAGTATCTTGAACCGTAAATACCGTCTCATGATAGCCATGTTTGGCAGTGATCGTGATTGTTCCTTGTTGGGTAAATTGAATTGCGTTTTGGATCACATTAAACATCACTTGAACAAAGCGATCATAATCAGCATATACCTGCACAGTAGCTCCTGGGGTCAGCAGCAATTTGTCGCCGGCATCGTGAGCTTTCTTAGTCAACTGCAGCACAATGTTTTGCAAAGCCTCTGTCCCATTGAAATTACGTTTAGATAAACTAATTTGATTGGTACGGATCTTTTCATAATCTAAATTTTCGTTGACAATACGGATCAACCGCTTGGTCTCGTTTTGCATCAAAGCAATACTCTTACCCCGCATGTCTTCAGGAATAGCATTATACTGTAAGCCTTCCAACAGGCCATTGATCGTGGTCAACGGCGTACGCATTTCATGAGCAGCATCCGCCATAAATTGCCGGCGCCGTTCTTCTTGACGTTTGATCTCATCCTGTGATTCACGCAAAGAAGTGGTCATTTGATTAAAATCGATCGCCAAATCATCCAACTCATCCCGATGTTTTGCCTCGAGTTGAACATCAAAATCGCCTTTCGCAACTTTATGAGCCGCTCCCCGTAGTCGATTGATTCGAAAAATTTGATACTTTGCCAATAAGAAACTAAGCACCACAGCCGCCACACTAGAAATCAGTAACGCCATAAATAAATTATGCTCAATTTTAGTGATATTAGCGTGCACATTGGACACCAGTGAACCTACAGAAATCACGGCCTTCAATTCACCGCCATAGAAATACGGTACCAATACATCAGTCATTTCCTGTTGATTATTTAACACATTAGTTCCGTGATCTGACTTACGGTAAATTCGCTTACCCTGTTTTAATTTACGCCAATCCGCTTTTTTCAAAGTACGCGCCAATGCTGGCCCGTTATTGCGCTCAGCAATCGGATAAATCATTTTATTTTTATCATTAAAAATCGCAAAATGAACCTTCTGGTGTGACAATACTGCTTCACTATTACTTAACATACTGACTTGAAAGCCATTAAACGTATTGGTCGTTTTATCCACCGTCATTGCCTGCTGCATCAAACTATCAGCATAACCTTCCAGTTGATCCCACGTGTTTTCGTAAACCATTTTATCGGTAAATTGAATGAAAAATAGCCCTACAACCAACAGCGTAGTCATGATCACGGCAAAAAAAGCCAACATTTGCTGATAAATCAGTTTCATTGCGCCGTCACATCGGAGTCATCAAATTTATAGCCAACCCCCCAAACAGTCTGAATAATTTGTGGGCCAACTTTCTCGATCTTTTGCCGTAATTTTTTGATATGCGCATCCACAGTTCGTTCATCACCATAATATTGATAATCCCAAACCAACTCCAACAGTTGCTCCCGGGAGAAAACTTGCTTAGGCTTTTTGGCCAATGTGTATAACAAATCGAATTCTTTAGGCGTTAAACCAACAATTGGTTTATCTGCCAGGTAGGCCTCCCGAGTTTTGGTATTTAACTTAAAGTGATCAGTAACCACATCGAAGTCAGTTTCGGCGCTATCCTCATCAGCTTCGGCATTACCGTCGCCTAATTCGGCACGCCGATGTAATGCTTTGATGCGCGCGATCAATGTCATCGGACTAAAGGGTTTAGTCACGTAATCATCGGCACCAATTTCCAACCCCAACACCTGATCACTTTCGGAATCACGGGCAGTCAGCATGATCAACGGCACGCTTTCGGAAACCGCACGAATTTCTTTCGCAACTTGCATGCCATCCATACCTGGTAAATTTAAATCCAGGGTAATAATATCCCAACTAGCCGGCGCAGCATTAAACATTTCCAATGCTTCCTTGCCATCGTAAGCAAAACTAACTTGCCATTCTTCTTTAGTAAAAAACATATTCATCATTTCGGAGACAGATTTATTATCTTCGATCATCAATAATCGCATAGGTTAATTCCTCCGTTTATTATCAAGTCACTTATTTAATTTACAACAATCTTTATACGCAACTAAGGCATTTTATTAATATAATTCTAAATTAGCTGACCAAAGCCTGTCAGCGTCCATCTTTAAAATCTAGTCAATATTGACTTTATTATACAATACCTCACATTACTTGTGGACCTTTGCCAAAAAAGTTGTTGCAAGTTCATTAACTATTCACATTTTAGATCATCCAGCTGAACTGTATTTTCGGAATTTTTTTTGCTACACTAAGCATTGACACTTAATTTTTAACTACAGGAGCACTTAATCTTGAATGGGAGTGAAAAAATGACCTATCGTGCGTTAGTTTTTTTTGACTTAGATGGTACTTTAATGAATCCACAGTCACAACTTGATGCAGATGTTCGTGCTGCTGTCCACAGTTTGCGTGAACAAAATATTTTACCTATTATTTCTACTGGACGTTCCCCTGGTGAGATTCCAACGATCTTCGAACAGGCCGGTATTAACACCTATGTAGCTCTAAACGGGGGCTTGGTCGTTTACAATGGTCGGCCCATTTATGAAGGGGCCATTGCTAAAGCCACAATTGCCAAAATGTTGGCCGTTACAGAATCCCACGGCGACGCGCTGGCCTACTATAACGGTACTGATTTTCGCATTTCTCGGTTAAACGATTTGGTTAAAGCACAGTATGACTACGTGAGCACGCCCTATCCGCCGGTCGATCCTAATTTCTATAAAACCAATCCTGTGCAAATGTTACTGGTGATCACAGTCGACAACGATAAACGTTATATTTACCCTTACGGCGATCAACTAACTTTTTACCGCAATACACCTTATTCCTTAGATACTGTCCTCAAAGGTGAATCGAAACAATTTGGTATTAATACGCTGATTAAAAAAATGGGCCTCACTGACGTACCAACTTATGCTTTCGGTGATGGTGTTAATGATATTCCGATGTTAGAAACAGTGGATCACCCAATCGCAATGGGTAATGGTATTACCGCGGTTAAAGACCGGGCAGAATACATTACCGCTAAAAATACTGAAGGCGGTATTGTTCAAGGTTTACGTCATTTTAATTTATTACCCTAAACTAAAAAGGTTACGTCATTAATTACTTAATGGCGCAGCCTTTTTAGTTTAGAGATTATGCTCGCTTTCTAGCTTCACCCTTAGTGAAACTAAGCTCAGGTTATTTTATTGTACTTGCAAACAAAGTAGCCGAATGCATCCTTAAGGTATTTTTTGGCATCAGAATAATCAAATTTTTCGATCCCACCAACGAGCGCGCTGTAACGAGAAAATACTATTAAGAACTTTATAACGATGGCACTGATCCGTTATTATGAGTTCCTTTATTTCACATGCTCACTTTTTACCGTCAAGCTGCCTTACTTTTTAAATTTGACCATAAACCTCAATAACTGCTTACTGGTTAATTTCCCGGCCAAAGTCATTTCATCATTGACCTGAATCGCACCATTTTCTTGTAACGCCGGTAATGCTTCACTAATTGTTTGGTTACTGTCAAAAACTGGCAACTGCTGATCGACTGACGCAAGCGGCTCAAGATACCCCAGCACCTTCAGTCGGTTTAAATAAACACCATAAATATCATTAGTTTGTGCCGAGGCAAACATCTTACTAACAAAATTATTAGCCGGCTGCTGAGCAATTTCATCAGGAGTGCCCACTTGGACCAAATGTCCACCTTGCATGACCCCAATCCGATCACCTAACTGCAACGCCTCATTCATATCGTGGGTCACGAAAACAATCGTACTCTTTAACCGCTGATGAATCCGCAACGTTAACTTCTGTAGTTGCTCTCGTGAAATAGGATCTAGCGCACTAAAAGGCTCATCCATTAAAACCACTTGTGGTTGAGCGGCAAAGGCCCGAATGATCCCCACACGCTGCTGTTCACCACCCGATAAATCACTGGGCATGCGCTGTTGGTAGACGGCTGGATCTAACCCAACTTCATTTAGCAGGTCACTGACCCGCTGTGTGATCACAGCTGGGGTCATTTTTTTCATTTCTGGAATCAAGCTAATATTCTCCGCCACAGTCATATTGGGAAATAATGCAATTTGTTGTAGAACATACCCCATTTGTAAGCGCAATGTTCGTAACGGCAACGTTGCTAACGATTGCCCCTGGTAAAGGATATCACCAGCCGAGGCATCTTCCAATCGATTGATCATTTTCAGTGTAGTGGTTTTCCCGCTACCAGAGGCGCCCACTAAAACGAATAACTCACCTGAATTAATGGTTAAATTCAACTTCTTAACTGCATAATCAGTGCCAAACTGTTTACTAACTTGGCGGAATTCTATGCATGGCTCCGTACTCATTAGCGCTCACCTCCCAGTAAATGATGGGCCACTAAATAATGATGCGCGACTTTAGCGGCCGATTTTTTCTGCACATTGACTTGATAATTCATTTCCTGCATATCTGCGGCAGAAATTTTATTTTGCAGGCGTTTTAAACTGCGTACAATCTCTGGATGAGCCTTAGCGGTTGTCGTGCGCATTAACGGAGCTCCCTGATAAGTTGGGAACAGATGCCGATCGTCCTTTAAAACAACTAGATCATACTGGCGAATTTGTGAATCAGTTGAATACCCATCAGTCACGTTGACTTTACCTTCATGTAGCGCTTCATAACGCAGATCAGCCGACATTGATTGCGTTTTAAAGTTTAACCCATACCGTTTTTGAATTCCCTTATAGCCATCGGTACGATCAAGGAATTCTAGATCAAAACCTGCATTGATCTGATTACTAACCTTAGCCAGATCACTAATACTCCGAACGTGATATTTTTCTGCAAAGGCCCGTGTAACTACTAATGCATAGGTATTATTATATTTTAACGGTGGTAATAAGCTTAATTGATCTTGCTGCTGTAGTGCTTTTTTCGCTTGTCGATAAATACCATTAGCACTAGTTGCTTGTTGCTTTGGTTTATCCACCAGGCTTTCTAGCACCGTTCCAGTAAATTCAGGGTACAAAGTGATCTGCTTTGACTTAAGTGCACTAAATAAAAATGAAGTTTGACCAAAATTAGGTTTCAGTGTCACCTTAACATTAGGATTGTCAGCTTCGATCAGATCACGGTACATATTGATCAGAATTTCTGGCTCAGAGCCTAATTTACCAGCAATCGTGATTGATACCGGTTGCGGCTGTACTAACTTATAAATACCAAAGCCACCACCACCTAATACTGCAATCGCCACGGTGATCAGCAACGGCTTCAGACGAATTTGCTTGATTTCTCGCAAGGCAAAACTTAAGATAATGGCCAATAATGCTGAGGCCAATGCGCCAATCAATGTCATCGTATTATTATTACGATTAATCCCCAATAAAATAAACGTTCCCAAACCACCAGCACCGATCAAGGCAGCCAAGGTAGCCGTCCCGATGATCATCACCAACGCGGTACGTACACCAGATAAAATCATCGGCCAGGCTAGTGGAAGTTCTACCTTATGTAACTTTTCCCAGCGGGTCATCCCAAAAGCAGTGGCCGCTTCTTCAAGCGAGGGATCAATTTCCGTTAAACCTGTGTAAGTATTTTGAAAAATCGGCAAAAGTGCGTAAACGACCAACGAAATAACTGCCGGCACACTACCGATCCCAACCAACGGAATCAACATTCCCAACAAAGCTAGTGATGGAATCGTTTGTAAAACACCAGCGATCTGAAGAAAAACATTAGCGGTTTTCGGTTTAGGGATCACCCAAATTGCTAATGGAATTGCGATCATAAGCGCAATTAATAATGAAACTACTGATAAAATTAAATGCTGACCTAACGCTGTCAACAAATCGCCGCGTTGGGTCACCAATGTATGCCAAAAATCAGCCAAAAAAGTACCTCCTTTGCGCATTACCTTAGCGTTTCAGCTAAATCCGTCGTGCTAATATAAAAAACTCGCAACTGCTTCACAAACGTGAAAGTTACGAGCTTCAATTTAGACAACTTAATGCTAACAATTTAATCTATTGTTCGATCTGCTCACAGATAATAAGCCAAATCACTTGCTGGCGTTGGGTAAGCCGTAATTTGCTGACTTAGTTGGGCCTTAGTCACGTGCTGGGTCATCAAAATTGTTAAGTAATTGATCACTTCTTCAGCAATACTACTATACACAATCGCACCGACCAAACGATGTGTCGCCTGTTCAAAAATGGTCGTGACCCGTGCTGTTGGCTCCTTAATCCGATTAAAAGTATACCACTGCGTCACGTCTTGTTCACGAATTTCGTATTGCGTAGGTGCCTGTTGTGCGGTTACCAGTTTAACCCCAACCTGTGCAATCTGGGGACTGGCATAAACCACTTGTGGTATAAGCGGGTATGTGAGTGCTTCTCGTTTACCAAGAAGCACTTGTGCAACATAGCGCCCCTCAAGGCTAGCTACTGGCGTTAATTTAGGCTGCGCTTTGGCAACAACATCACCAACTGCATAAATTCGGGTATTAGTCGTTTGCAAATGATCATTGACCGTTACTCCCTTAGCCGTGGCCTCAACTCCTGCAGCCGCTAAATTTAATCCAGCTAATTGTGCTTGACGACCACTAGCTGCAAAAACCGCATCAACCGTTAATTGCAGACTAGTGTTAGTAGTTAAACTGTAACCAGTAGCATTTTCAGTCACAGCTCTAAGCTCAGTATCCCAGTGGAACGTCACCCCTTGTGCCGTTAACGCGGTCGCTAATAATCGCGTATCGGTCTCAGGAAAATCACGTAACAGCCGTTGATTATGCTGCAATATGTGTACTTCGGCTCCGGCACTAGCCGCAATATTGGCCAGTTCTAAGGCGACATAGCCGGCACCGATAAAAGCGATTCGCGCAGGTAATTTAGGTAACGCCAAAAAATCGGTACTAGTCTGCAAATATTGCTGACCTTCAATTTGTGGAATCACCGGAGTTTGTCCCGTAGCAATAATAAAATTCGCTGCGCGATAAGTCGTGGCGGCAACCGAAATTTGATCAGCGCCAATAAAACGTGGCTGTCCATGAACAGTCGTAATATTAGCGGCCTTTAAACCGGCTAAAGTACCTGCAGGCACCTTGTTAGTATAGGCATTTTTAAACGCCATTAACTCCGGCCAATTGATTTCAGGAATACCGGATAGACCATCGTGCTGTAAATGACTGGCCTGATCACGTGTTTCAACAGCAGAATAAAGCATCTTTTTAGGATCACACCCGCGATTGGGGCAGGTACCGCCCCATAAATCATTTTCAACCACTAAAACGCGCTGCTGTTGTGCCAAAGCATAAGCAGCTGCTAAGCCACCAGGACCAGCACCGATCACGATCGTATCAAACTCAGTTACCATCATTTCCCCTCCTCAAATTTTTTACAAATTTTAAATACACTAATTCGTTTAAAAAACTGCTTACCGCAGTTTTCCAGCATCAGCAAATTTAGTTTAGCATATCTGTTTTAAATACTACTCATAATATGCTTACGCATTACGAATAATTTGGAATTAAAATTAACTAATTCCAATCTTCATGTTGCTTACTTTTCCAAATAGTTGTTACTAAATCTAAGAGCAGCTGTTGATCAATGCCTAGTCGATTGATTGGAATCGTTAAAACAACACCGGTGAAATCCCGTTGAAAATATTCCGGCCGAATACCGTGTAACCAACGGGCGAACTTCTCTTTTTTCACCGGCAGATGTAAATTAGTATCAAAATAGTTTTCCGGATTTAACGCAAACACAAAAAGACAAGTCACCTGTGTTTGACCGCTAGGAACAGTTACATTGGTCAAATCGGTTATCTCGCGCCAAGGAACAAAAAAATGGTGCTGCTGTTTTCTATAACTAAGCCCGGCTTGATCAAGTGTAACGATTGGCCGCGCTAGTTGTTTCCAAATAAGCCAAACGATGAGATCAATGATGACTAAAGTAACTAATACCAACGCCATTGAAAGAAACATAGGTTGCGTACTACCAGGTTGGGCCTTACCTCGTGTGTTGATCCAAATATAAATATAAACCCCAATTGTTGAAAATCCGACTAGCGGGATCAATTTCAAAATAAAATCAGTATTGAAATAAAGGCTGAGTGGCAACTGAACATTATCCAGGTTTCCAGACGTTATCTGTTTAAGTGCTTTTTTCTCTAATTCGTAACCATTTCTCGGAATGGTCTGTTTGCCAATGGGTGTCGTGATCGTCATCGGCTCAAATCGTTTTCTTGGCCGCAATAAAAACCAAGCGGCAATGATCAGTAGTGGTACCAGGATGAAAAAAAGAATCATCATTGCACCAGTTGAAACCATAACTGTACCGCTTAATGCTAAAATTTGACCAACCGTTTGCATACTACGGCGCCGCGCTGCTATTAGAGCACCAACTGATAGTGCACTACCGATCACACCGGCACCCATTAATGCGAACAATGGCAGACTAAATTGTTGGCCACCAATTGTTATCGCGGCAATGACAATACTTGGCACCGCGATCGCTAATATGAAGATATAAATTGCCAGTATAATGTTGATCTTTAGATTCTTGACGGGCATACTTGAAACTTTTTTAACTGGGCTACTGGAACTGCGAATATAATGGTGAATATCATCTGCTTCATCTAGATCTGGTAATAACTTAAGCTTGATTTGTTGGATCACGCGCGCTGCCTCGAAATCAAGGTCATTATGAGTTAACGAAAATTCAACCGTGAAAGTCAAAGAAGTTACCCGATCACGATAAGTTGATCGAATCTTGGTGTAGGCAGGAATATTAGCAAAATTAATTTGCACCACCAATAAGTCAGGCGAAGCACTAATAATTTGACAATGCTGTTCAACCAAGTAGTCGCGTACTAGGTGAACTAACTGATTTAATTTTTCATCTTCGGTTGGCATCATAAACACACTCCGTCGCTAATTTGATTGCTGTCTAGTTGTGCTTTGTTGTATTACACTGCTTTTTGCGGTGGTGTTGCAACGGTAAGAACCAATTTTTTGATGGCAATCCTTTTCCCAACACCGATTAAACCAGTGAATAACATGATCAATCTATGCTACTATATTACTCATTATAATAAAGTACTATAAAAATCAAACCCTGTAGATAAGAATAATGCGCCTAAAAAGTATTCATTCAAAGTTTGAAGCGCTAGTTGTCTTGTTGGAACTGATAAACTTTTTTAATTTGCCCTTAAAGTATTTGAATTAAGGGTACCACTTCAAATTTTTCGAAATTAAACCACGGTGGACTGCTTACTATTTTATAAAGTAAGCGGTAGTTTATTGCAACTTAACTACAAAAAAAAGCAAGCAGCTTACTAACGTTTCGAAGTAAGCTACTTGCTTTAAAAAATGGAAAACGTACAACCTCGGTGTGGGAACGGCGAGGTCATACGTTAGTGAAGTTTTAATCACTGATTTTTATCAAAACTTAAAGGTTATTCTGATAAAAGTTAATGAAAAAATACCTTGAAAATACTATAACACCTTATTCGCGCTTTTACAACTACTTGAGATTACATTTCCTTAACAAAATGGACTAACACTAGTCTTAACTAGACCTTAGTCTAATTACAGTCGCCACTAATTACGACCAACCGATTTTGTGACTAAGTGGTGTTAGCACCGGTAATAGTATGGCCGCGACGATCCCACCAATCAACGCAGTGATCAGTTGGGGTAATGTAAACATTGTGGCAATCAACGTATTTTGTACCGGTGGCACAGTTAATATCATCCCCAGTAAGAACTTAACGATCAATAAATATAAAACTAAAAATTTTAATCCTGCACCACCGACCAAAGCAATAAGCGTATTTAGCATGACATTTAAACGCTTAGTCGTCAGTACAAAATGCCAAACAAGAACTAATACAATATTACCGATCATAATACAGGGAATCAGTGGCAGTAATTTGGGCCCGATTCCTAAAATAAAAGCTAGTACTGGCGAAATAGCGGCTACCGTGATGCCGCTTGATAAACCGGCCAACATGACTGCCATAATCAGGGTAAAATTAACCAACGAGCCAGTGACCAAAGTCATGTTCAGGGCCGCAGTTGCCGCTTGAAAAACAATTAATAGTGCCAAAAAAACTGCTGTTTTGGCAATCCATCTTGCTGATGAATTTTGCATTATCTAATGGACCTCCCATCCAATATGAACTTCAATAGTAATCAGAATGACCGCTATTCGAACATGTTCATCGTATCACTAATGGCGGGGTTAAAAAAGAGTACTCTCGATTTTAAAAGATATTGCTAGTCCATAAAGGCCGTAATACCACTTCAAGTTCACTCCTCTTCAGCAAGAATAGGATCCTGGCCAACTAATACAGTGACATCAACCGTAATCTTTTTAAATGGCTGGGCTATTAACTGCTGTAATTGTTCCTCACTGGCCTGCCAATGAAGCGGCGTCATTAAAACTAGATCGGCAAAGTTCTCCGGCGGAATCGCGAATTGATAGCGCACGCGTTGCGTAGTGATTTGGCGATATTGAACATTGAAATGCTGTAGCACCTTGTCGTTTGAATAAACTGCGCGTGTACCACCGGCAAACAAGGCCTGCCGTAATTCCGCTAAGTAATCAGCATTGGGAATGACTTTGATCACGCGTGCACCTGGGCGCATGATTCGCGCGAACTCACGATAATTAGATGGTGAAAAAATATTTAAAATCGCATCAAAGGTTGCGTCATTAAATGGTAAATGCGCCAAATCGGCCACACAAAAAAATGCTTTGGTGATCTGTTGTGTCGCCAAATTAACCCCTGCCTTGGAAATATCAAAACCAATAGCCGTCCGCAATTTAGATGCTAATTTATGTAATGGTGTCCCTTCACCACAACCAACATCAAGTCCAACAGCCTGGTCAGGCAGTTGTGCCTGAACAACTGCTAAAAATTCATCAAATAAGCCGGCTTGCAAAATTCGCCGCCGACTGGCCAGCATGGCCTGGTCATATTCACTTTGGATCTGCCGTTGTAAAAAATACAAAGTACCCTTTTTACTCAAATCCAAACGATGCCCTAGCGGACAAACTAAGCTCTGCATCTGCACTTCTTGATAAGGCTGATGGCAAACTGGACATTGAAACAAAGCCAAGTGCTGTTGTAAAAATTGGCGACTACGTTCAATTTTCTTCATTATGATACTCCCGTTATTTTTAGTTATTAGTTAAATTGTACACTGATTCAGTATAAGTTTAAATATTCACCATTATTTAGCCAATAATTGTCATAAACACGAACAATAACAATTATAAAATTAAAAATTATCCGCTTTTGTTATTGACATTTAATGTTGGTTCGGCTAATCTATACAAGGAACGAAATATTGATCGATTGTTCAGCCATATTGTTCGTGTTTAGCTCAAAAATCACTGACCAATCATTAAAGGGGTCGTATTTATGCAAGTTTTTGATTACGAAGATATTCAATTAGTCCCAAATAAATGTATTGTTGACAGTCGTTCGCAATGCGATACGCAGGTTAAATTCGGACCGCGAACCTTTAAAATACCCGTTGTGCCGGCTAACATGCAAACGGTAATTGATGCACCCCTAGCTAAATCTTTGGCTAGCAACGGCTATTTTTATGTCATGCACCGTTTTGAACCGGAAAAACGAACTGCGTTCATTCAACAAATGCAGCAGGCCAATTTGTTTGCTTCGATCAGTGTTGGGGTCAAACCAGAAGAATTCAAGTTTATTGAAAAATTAGCCCAGGCACAACTGCAGCCCGAATACATTACTATTGATATTGCCCACGGCCACAGTCAACGTGTAATCGATATGATTCAGCACATTAAGCGTCTGTTACCAGCTAGCTTTGTGATTGCTGGCAATGTTGGAACCCCAGAAGGCGTACGTGAATTAGAAAATGCTGGCGCCGATGCCACCAAAGTTGGGATCGGCCCCGGAAAAGCCTGCATTACTAAAATCAAAACCGGCTTCGGTACCGGCGGTTGGCAACTTGCTGCATTACGCTTATGCAGTAAAGCCGCCAGTAAACCAATCATCGCTGATGGTGGTGTGCGCACTGACGGCGATATTGCCAAGTCTGTTCGCTTTGGTGCAAGTATGGTAATGATCGGCTCACTTTTTGCCGGCCACAAACAATCACCTGGTAAAACGATCGAACGTGATGGTCAATTATACAAAGAATATTTTGGCTCCGCATCTGAATACCAGAAAGGTGCACACCGGAATGTTGAAGGTAAACGGATGTTGGTCAATTATAAGGGCGATATCAATGATACACTAACTAAAATGCAAGAAGATCTACAATCAGCCATCTCCTACGCAGGTGGCAAAGATCTACACGCACTGACCAAAGTTGACTATGTTATTGTAAAAAATTCAATTTTCAATGGTGACCAATATTAACAATAAAGCGTTTGGGGCATAAGGCGTTTGGCCACTACTTCACAATAGTAGCTGATTTTCGTACTGAAAATCTTAGATGTTCCAGCTGTTGCGCCTTAGGTTTGTCACAATTTAGCTTAGTTCGATCACCAGCAGGAAGCAAGTTCCATTTAGCGAATTAGTGCGCTATTCAATCCTTGCTAAACCGTGTTACCAAAAACGAACGCCGATGATCATTCGGCTAAAGTGAAACATAGCCAACAAAAAAATTGCCTTGTGGAACAAGTTTTAACCCTATTGTTATTGTTCGGAAGTACAACAAAGGAGTTGCGACATGAATTACTTGTCGCAACTCCTTTGTTTGGTTTAATTTATTGACGATCATCAGTTTGATAGGTAATTTTAGTGCCAACGTGAAAAGTCGGCTTAGTCGTTGTCGTTAAATAGACGCCATTACCTAAACGATCAGATGCGGGTACCGGTGCAAAAAGCAAGGTAATGTGCCCAATTGTTTGCAAATTCTGATTAGCAACATCACCAACATAGGCAATCGTGTACGTTTTAGTATCAATGGTGATCGTATCCCCTTCAGCTAAAGTTAACTGCTGCATCGCTGTCGGTTCAGTAAATTCTTGAATCACTGCGATCGCTTGTAATTCTGGGGTTGCCTCTTGGTCAAATAAAATGACTAACGGATCATTGGTTTCAATGGCGTTAGCCCCAATCGCAGTAACTGTGCTTGTAACTGTACTCATAAAAGTTTTTCCTCCAATTAGTCGAGGCGGCGCTTTCAAGTCGTTGCACCACTTCTGCTCAATGTTATCAGTGTATCACAAATCGGCAATCCTCGTTAACCCTTTCCCAGGTCTAGCCGACTATGCTAAGATAACAAGAGAAACAATGAAATACCTTGTTCCTGCTAGCCTTTAGGATTAGCAGTATCGAACACTTTTTCTAATTAATGTAGAAGGGAAGCCATCTTTTTGTCTGTCAACTTACTTTTAGGCAGTTATACACGCAACGCGGGTACCGGTATTTATCAAACCACATTAGATCCAGTTACACAAAAATTAGCGCAACCCACCGCCTATATTACGGCAGGTAATCCAACTTATTTAGCCGTGTCACAAGCTAAACGTTTGTACAGCATTTTAACCGAAAATAAAACTGGTGGATTAGCGGCCTACGATCTCAGTGATGCCAACGCACCCAAATTGATCAACAAATCCTTACAGCCAGGCTCATCACCGGCCTATGTCGCTGTTGATGAGGCTCGTCAACTCATTTATTCGGCTAAATATCACAGTGGTCAATTATTGATCCACCGAATTCTGCCAGATGGTGGGTTGGAACTAGCTACAACCATCACAGACCACGGTCGCGGACCTAAACCTGAACAAGAAAGCGCCCACGTTCATTTTGCTGATTTAACACCTGATCAGCGCTTAGTTACCTGTGATCTCGGCACCGATGAAGTCCACACTTATACCGTCACGGCCAATGGTGAAGTTGGGCCAGCGGTTACTTACAAAACAGCAGCAGGTTTTGGTCCCCGCCACCTTATTTTTCACCCAACTGCAGCAATTGCTTATTTAGTTGGCGAATTAGGTAGTGCGGTGGAAGTCCTGCGCTATAGTAAAGCACAAGGTCGTTTCACTCATCTACAAACGATCACCACGATTCCCGCTGATTTTACTGCCCACAACGGTGCCGCAGCAATCCGTATTTCTCAGGATGGTCGCTTCCTATACGTCTCTAATCGCGGCCATAATTCTATCGCTGTATTTGCAATCAACGCCACTGGCACTCATTTACAACTGCAGCAGTTAATTGCAACTGCTGGGGAATTTCCGCGTGATTTTGCATTAGACCCTAGTGACAACTTTTTGGTCTGTGCCAACCAAAATACCAATAATCTTACTTTATTTTCGCGGGACGCCAAAACGGGTAAACTAAGCTTACTGCAAAAGGATATTGCCTGCACCGAGCCAGTTTGTGTCCGCTTTTTAAACTTTTAATTTCAAAGGAGTCTACCATGCTGATCAAGGAAGTCTGTTTAGAAAATTTCACACATTTACCACAGGCCATTCGTCAAGGTGCTAATCGCATTGAATTATGTGATAATTTAGCTGTCGGTGGCACCACCGTTAGTCACGGCGTGATGACTGAGGTTTTACGCTATGCGCATGAAAAAGATGTGCCGGTCAACGTTATGATCCGACCACGTGGTGGTAGTTTTGTTTATAACGATTTAGAATTACGTATGATGGAAAATGATTTATTCACGGCCCAGCAGCTTGGCGCTGACGGTGTCGTTTTTGGTTGCTTGACCGCCGCTAACCAAATCGACGAAGAAGCAATGGAAATGCTGTTAGGTGCTGCAGCCGGTATGACAGTTACTTTTCATATGGCCTTTGACGAAATTTCTGCAACTGACCAAGCAACTGCTATTACTTGGTTAGCTGAACACCAAGTCAGCCGGATCTTAACACACGGCGGTCCCCTGTCTGCACCCTTAGATCTAAATCACTTAAAACAAACAATCGCGGCCGCCGGTGAGCGGCTGATCATCCTACCTGGTGGTGGTATTACCGCTGATAATGCGCCAACAATTGCGGCTCAATTAGCAGTCAATGAAATTCATGGTACCAGAGTTGTTGGTCACTTAGACTAAAATTAAAATGAGTGCTCCGTCCTAAATTAGGCGCAGCACTCATTTTTTAATAGCAAATAATCACTAATCCTGCCATTTTTCATGAATAAATTGGTCACGGCCACCCTGTTCTTCAATACGATAACGCCACGGATTTTTCTTATAAAAATCTTGATGTTCAATTTCAGCAGGGTAAAATGGCTGCGCAGTTTCGATCGTCGTCACGATTGGCTGGGTAAAACGACCACTGGCGGCTAGTTTTGCTTTAGATGCAACTGCAATTGCCCGTTCTTTGTCATTATTTACATAAATCACTGGCCGATAACTGTCACCACGATCTTGAAATTGACCCATAGCGTCAGTGGGATCAGTTTGCCGCCAATAAATTTCAACTAATTCAGCGTAGGAAATTAGCGTTGGATCATAAGTGATCTCTACAGCTTCGGTATGACCAGTAGTATGACTGGCCACCTGATCGTATGTGGGGTTCGCCACCGTGCCACCAGTGTAACCAGAAATAACTTTACTGATGCCTGGTTGTGTATCAAAGGGCTGCACCATACACCAAAAACAGCCACCTGCAAAAATTGCTTTTGCCACGTTTATTCCCCTTTCTGCATAAACAAGGTCTGATAGTCACCGTAACCTTGAGCGGCTAAATCAGCTACCGGAATAAAACGTAAGGCCGCTGAATTAATGCAGTAGCGCAAGCCACCACGGTCAGATGGACCATCCGTAAAAACATGCCCTAAATGGGAATCTGCCTTTTGACTACGCACTTCGGTCCGCAGCATGCCTGAGGAACGATCTAAGTGTTGCTTGATCTGACTTTTAGCGATCGGCTGTGTAAACGACGGCCAACCACAGCCAGCATCATATTTGTCAGTAGAACTAAATAGTGGCTCACCACTGACCACATCCACAAAAATTCCCGGTTGATCAAAATCATCGTATTGCCCACTAAAGGGCCGTTCGGTTGCAGCATTTTGTGTCACGGCGTAGGCTGCAGCACCAATTCGTTTTCTTAGATCCGCATCTGCTTGCATCATCATTAAACCGCCTTTCCAGTCATTACATTGCACACAATTTGTAAGTCTATCTTGCCCTGTTCTAGATGCCGCGTCAAGTAACTTGCTTCCGAATCAAAAAAGGTGGTGTGATCAAAATAATTTCATCACACCACCTTTTAATTACTTTCCCAGCCAACTTATCAATCAGATTCTAGCAAACAATTTTTAAACACACACCAACGTTAATGTTGTACAAACGAAGTCACAAAATACTGAGCAATGCTGAAATAAATCAACACACTAGTTAAATCACTTAAAGTCGAAATAAACGGCCCACTGGCAACTGCTGGATCAAAGCCTAAACGTGCCATTAAACCAGGAATAAAGCTACCAGCCAAATTAGCCACAATGATCGCACAACACATTGCCAGACCAATCACAGAACCTAAAATAAAACTATGCTTCCAAAAACCGACCACTAAGGTAATCGTCACGCCAGTCACTAAACCAGTGACCACCCCCGTAACCATTTCTGCCAGCAATGAGCTTAAGAAAGTACGCGCTTGATCTGGAAACGCCAGTCGCCGCACCGCTACGGCTAGACTTTGCGTCCCTGCATTACCGGCAGTCCCAGTGATCAAAGAAATAAACACCGCTAAAACACTGGCTTCACTAACTAAACTTTCATAATGGTTGATCAAACTAGCTGTCGACATTCCTAAAAACAACAACGTGACCAACCATGGCAATCGTTTGGCCGCAGCCTTTAATGGATTTTCTGAAGTATCTTCGACATCGACCCCGGCTAAACCAGAATAATCAGAAGCAGCTTCGTCGTCGATGACATCGATAATATCATCAACCGTAATGATCCCTAACAAACGATTTTCATCGTCAGTGACCGGAATCGCATAAAAATTATAATCACGGATCGTTTGCGCGACTTCTTCCTGATCATCAGTTACCTGTACCGAGATCACCCGCTCATTCATAATTTCCTGCACCATTTTTTGCTGATCGTTGACGATCAAATCGCGCAACGAAATAATACCGGCTAGCCGTTGCGCCTGATCCAATACGTAAACATAATAAATCAATTCAGCGTCGGCAGCGTTAGCCCGTAAGGCAACCATTGCCGCCGCTAAAGTTTGATCCGCCGCGATGGCGATAAACTCAGTGGTCATGATTGCCCCAGCCGTTTCATCTTCATAATGCAGCAAGCGGCGCATATCAAGCGCCGATTGCTGCGGCATTTGCGCTAATAAATGGTTGATCGTACCCTTATCCAAATGCTCCAAAATGTCTACCGCGTTATCGGTGTACATTTCAGTTAACATTTTGGCCGCAAATTTTGATGGCATTTCTGCTAAAAACTCAGGTAACGCCTGGTCATCATCATCAATATCATCAAAAAAATTACCCACTTCGCTAGCCGTCAAAACTGTATATAAAGTTAAACGTTCAGCCTGCTCTAAACCCAGGAAAAATTGCGCCTGTTCCCAACTATGCAATTCTAAAAATGTTGTCCGAAATGCTGTTGGCTCGGCGGCAGTCAATAATTGTCTTAATTGCTTAACCTGTTCTAACCAAGCTTGATTCTCTACTTCCGCCAATTTTTGTGCCTCATTTCACTGGGTAATTGTTTTCCTGAGCAATTAATCGTTGCAGATCTGGAGGTAACGGTGCCGTTAAACTAATAACGCGGGCTAAAAAAGGATGGAAAAAGCGTAATTGTACACAATGTAACGCCGGTCGCATTAAATTAACAACAGTTGGTCCTGCATACAACTCATCCCCTAGTAACGGATGCCCAATTGCGGCAAAATGAACCCGAATTTGGTGTGTTCGTCCTGTATGCAACTTAATTTTGACTAATGCTGCCGTTTTAAATTGCTGTTGACACCAATATTCGGTCAACGCTGCACGCCCGCCAACTGCAGTCGTCCGTTCAATAAATGAACCTGGTGCACGCTTGATTGGAAAAGTGATTCGATTGTGGCTATAGGCAAGACGTCCTTGGACCAAAGCCAAATAAGTTTTCTGTAATTGATGGTCATTTAGTTGTTGACTCAATAAGGTATGCCCAAAGGCGTGCTTAGCAAATAACATCAGCCCAGAAGTCCCACGATCCAAGCGCATCACAATATGAATGCCTTGATCCGCATAGCCTTGGCGTTGATAATAACCTAGTACGCGATCAGCCATAGTATCCCGCGGATAAACATGGCTGGGTAAGGATGCAACTTGAGCAGGCTTCGCCACCACTAAGAAATGAGCATCCTCCCAAACAATCGTTAGCGGTTGTTTGGATGGTGTTAAAGTTATCGGTGCCGGTTCAGGTGGTAATTGTACTGCCAAAATTTGCCCTGGCACCAGTAAAGTGCGTACAGTCACTGCTTGATCCGCCACGGTTAAACCACCACCATGAAATTTAATTTTTTTCAACAAAGTCCGTGAAATACCATGACCCTTTAAAAAAGTCCGCACGCTTTGCGGTTCACTACCCTGATACTGCCAAGTAAATTTCATCAGTGCTGCTTTTCGCCAATAAATGCGTCTTCTACTCGGTTCCAGAAATGCATGTGGCGATAACGGGCAAAAGAAATACGTTCCTTGGCGATCCGATATCTGATTGCCTTGATCGGCCGTTGTTTTGGCGCAAAACGATCAACCGTCATTTCGTAATCCATGGCCCTAGGTTCAGGATAAACATCGATCCATTCATCTTTAGAAATAACAATAGCTGACCCCAAAGTGCGAAAAACCCGGTTATTGATCGAAGCAATTTCTGCTAACTGAATCGCCTCTAGCTGCGGGTTTAATACGGCACCGCCAACTGACTTATTATAAGCGGTGGATCCAGTTGGCGTTGAAACACACAGACCATCCCCCCGAAAACTTTCAAAAAGCTCGTCACTAATGTAAACATCAGTCACCATAGTGGCCGGAAAACGTTTAAGTGTCGCTTCATTTAACGCTAAATAATGGACGGTGCTATTATCATCCGCATAGCGCACACCAACGTCTAATAATGGATAACTAATTTTCTGATTATCATCATGGCGCAAACTTTCTACCAATTCATCCAGCTCATAATCACGCCAATCCGTATAGAAACCCAGGTGCCCCGTGTGCACACCAACAAAACGCACCTTATCCAACATATGCGCATACTCGTGAAACGCGGATAACAGTGTGCCGTCTCCACCGACGGTGATCACAATGTCAGGATTATCCTTAACTACTGAAAAGCCTTGCTGTCTTAATTTGGCCGCTAAATTAGCCGCCACGTGCACCGACTTAGCATTCGAATTATGAAATACCGTTATTCGCATATGCAAAATCCCCTAACTATCCTGTTGTGATGATGATTCATCATCATTATCATTGATCTGATTACGTTCAATCGTACCATCGATCAATTGTTGCCCTTTGCCATAAGAAAATAGTTGCTGGGCTTCTTGAATTTCTTCACGAATCGCTGACATTTCTTGATCTAGCATAAAGGCCGCCTCCGCAGCCCGCTTCAGACGTTCATTAATTTCATCGGGAAACTCACCCTGATATTTATAATTTAAGGAATGTTCGATCGTTGCCCAGAAATTCATTGACAACGTCCGAATTTGAATCTCCGCCAATAACTTTTTCTCGCCATGAACTGTTTGGACTGGATACATGATCACCATATGGTAAGAACGGTATCCGCTAGGCTTAACATTGGTAATATAATCACGCTCTTCGATAACTTCCATATCGGTACGTTGGTGGATCAAGTCGACTACTTGGTAAATATCCTCAACAAATTGACACATGATCCGTAACCCTGCAATATCTTGCAGATCTTGTTCCATTAGCGCTTCACTGATCTGGCGTCGATGCATTTTTTCAATAATACTATCGACAGGTTTGACCCGCCCAGTGACAAATTCGATTGGTGTATGTGTATTCTCTTGCTGAAATTGCTTCCGCATTCCCCGCAACTTAATTTTTAATTCATCTACAGCCTGCTTATACGGCATCAAAAATAATTCCCAGTCTTTCGGCATCGCACCTGTCCCCGTTCCTTTTGATTCATGTAACCGACAAATTCTAATCAAAATTCATCGGCTAACGCATACTATACCTGCAACTATTTTAGCATAAAACGGCCAGTAGCGTATTGCTTGCATTTTGCCCAATAATCATTGTAGACTGTTTCTGAATGATTGTGAATTTTTTAGAAGGGTTTTTAGACTATGAGCCGGCAAAAAGAACATGAATTTAAAAATTTATTGACGATGCAGGAATACCAACAATTATTACAAACCTATTCTTTTTCGGCACCATTCCGCCAAACTAATTTATATTTTGACACGGCCACCCAGCAGTTACGCCGATTAGGCTGCGGTCTGCGTATTCGCCTATTTAAAGATCACGCAGAGCAAACACTGAAGATCCCCGCCAGTAGCGATCATACCTTATGGGAGATTACAGATGCTGTGCCACTGGCATTGGCACAGCAACAACTAAAAATTCAACAGCCCAGTCAAATTAGCCGCCAATTACAGCAATATCACATTACTGTGGCGCAATTACAATTAATCGGCTACGCACAAACACTTCGTCGCCAAGTTGAGTTAAGCAGTGGTTTGTTGGTACTAGATCAAACTAACTACGCTGATGGCACGCAAGATTACGAAATCGAATTAGAGGTTCAGGCACCGACAACGACGCTGACTGATTTTTCTACTTGGCTCAGGACGCAACAAATTGCCCAGCGACCAGTTAAAAACAAGGTCGCACGGGCCGTGCAGCATTATGTTGCTGGTGAAAAGCAGTATGAAAATCTTGTGCATATGCTTTTTAATTGAAAATTTCATTTATTTTGTTAAAGTAAGTAATAGTAGTTCGATACCAAGCATTCACACATAATCAAGACGAACACAGGCTAATTTAAAATAACTGTTATCAGGAAGTTTTAACCGACATGGGGGACGTAATCGTGTTAGAAATTTATTTATTTGTTAATCCGCTGGGTGAACATTGTTTAGAAGCAGAACATTCAGTTTTAAAAATTGCTGAGGAAAATCAGGCCGCTGTGCACTATCAGTTCTTACCACTAGTCAATTTGCATACCGTTGAAGATGTGATGCGGCGTAATAACTATAGTTTGCACGATTTGACCACCCGCAACAAAATCTTTAAAACAATTTATGCCGCATCATTGGATTATAAGGCCGCCCTTTTTCAAGGTAAACGTCGTGGTCAAGAATTTCTAATGGCATTACAAACCGCATTGAATTTTCATCATGAACGTTATACTGATCAATTAATTGCTCGTTTAGTTCAAGATAGTGGTCTCGATGCCGAAATGTTCAATGAGGATCGGCGCTCAAAGTTAACTAGCGAAAGCTTTGAAGCCGATCAGCGCGTTGCTTGTGAAATGCAGATTCAAAAGCACCCTTCTGCAGTTATTTATAACTATGCGGATCCTAAGCAAGATTACGGCATTTTAGTTGAAGATTGTCATTCTTATGAAGTTTTAAAGCAAGTTTGCCAAGGTCATTACGATGCCGCATTAGCAGCGCAAAATTCGACTAATCATCACAAACAAACGATCCATATTCTGTAAATAACACTTGTTATGTACACAACAGCTACCTAAGTTGACAGGCTTAAAAGCGCGTTTAACTTGGTAGCCGTTTTTTTATTTAAACACGTCGTCAGCAGTTAATACTGTGGCTAACATACCGCATAAACTAGTCATTCTTAAGAAAAAGTTTGCTAGATAGCGAATTTCACCGCATAGTGGCCTTGACAAATGATGTTTTTTTTAATAAACTGAGTAACAATTATTCTAATTATAGGTGTCCAGAGAGATTAGTCTTAGCTGAAAAACTAATTCACCTAGTAATGGCGTTTTATTATCGATTGATCACGTTATCGATCATTAGAGGCAATTCGTAATGAGTTGTGAAACTTGGGTGGAACAGCGTTAATCAAACGCCCCTAGTGCAATATAGATCTGCACTAGGGGCGTTTTTAGTTGCTCAAATGTAACGGGCACACACCGCAGCGATGAATTCCTTAGTCAGATTGACACTTTCAAGTCTATAGGAGGAGCTATTATGCAAGATCCACAAAAATTATCTCGTTCGCTGAAAAGTCGCCATATCCAGATGATCGCTATCGGTGGTGCAATCGGTACTGGTTTGTTCTTAGGATCCGGTACCGCCATTCGCGCCGCCGGTCCCTCAATTATTCTATCTTATTTGATCGTTGGTATTTTCTGTTTCTTTCTTATGCGAGCTATCGGTGAATTACTTTTATCAGATACCAGTAAAAGTTCATTCCTCGATTTTGTCAAAGTATACCTAGGAAAACGTATGGAATTTGTAGCAGGTTGGACTTACTGGTTCTGTTGGATCAGTTTGGCCATGGCTGACTTAACCGCTACTGGCATTTACGTTAAATACTGGTTTCCTAGTTTCCCCCAGTGGGCAACGCCATTGATCATTATTTTGGTGTTGTTAGTCACCAACTTAGTCAATGTAGGCCTATTTGGTGAAATGGAGTCCTGGTTCTCCATGATCAAAGTTGTGGCGATTCTAGCTCTGGTGATCGTCGGTGTTGTTCTAGCCATTATTCATTTTCCTGTCAGTACTGGCCACGCCGGTTTTGCTAATCTAGTTAGCCATGGTGGGTTCTTCCCTACTGGTGCTATTGGCTTCTTCATGTCATTTCAAATGGTCGTTTTCGCCTTTGTTGGTATTGAAATGGTTGGGTTAACTGCAGGTGAAACAACCAATCCAGAAGTTAATCTACCTAAAGCCATCAATAGTCTTCCTATTCGTATCGGCCTTTTTTACATCGGCTCTATGATCGCCATTATGAGTGTTTATCCTTGGAACCATATTACCACTAATACTAGTCCTTTCGTTCAAGTCTTTTCTAGTATTGGTGTAGCCGGAGCCGCAGGCATTTTAAACTTTGTTGTTTTAACCGCCGCGATGTCCGCAACCAACAGCGCCATTTTTAGTACTAGTCGAACTCTACATGCTCTTGCCCGTAGTAATAATGCGCCGAAAGTATTTACTAAACTAGGCCGTAACAACGTTCCAAATTTAGCATTACATTTTTCTTCAGCGATTTTATTCGTAATCGTTATTTTAAACTACTTAATGCCGGCCAGTATCTTTAATTTGATTTCTGGCGTGTCCACCATTAACTTTGTTTTTGTTTGGTTAATTCTATTGTGGTGCCACGTTAAATACCGGCAGAAACATCCCACAGGCTATGAGACCTTCACCATGCCTGGTTACCCAGTAACTGACTATATCAGCTTGCTGTTCTTCGCAGCTGTGTTGGTCTTCCTATTGTTCGACCCTGCAACTAGATTATCCGTGATCATTGCCCTCGCGTGGTTTGTTTTGATGTTCATCGCTTATCAAATCATGCAAAAAGTCAGTCTCAAAAATTAAATGTCTATTCATTGGTTTGGATTCCTGATGCCAATAATGTAAGTATATTTTTCTGTTGCTAGTTTGCTAAGATAGCCGACTAGCAGCAGTTTTTTTGTATTTAAAGGTCTAAACTGAGATTCTTTATGAAATACTGATTACAAATTTAAGCGGCGCATCATCTTAAATTACAAAATATCAAATAAATTTGCGCTCAATATTAAAGAGCTAAACCTTATATAGCATTGCTAATGACACTAACGTCTCAATCAATGCCGTCTGTTTATCGCTACTTAGGTTTTAGATCAATATGACGAGCTTTATGCTTAACAACTATCTTATATCTTATGACCGTCATTTGTGGCAACAATTGACTCAGCAAAAACGTATTTGATTAGTAGGCTTTGTACTAGGTATCAGTCTTAAAACCATAAGCAGACCAAAAAAACAGCACTTTTAGATTTTATTATCTAAAAATGCTGTTTTTATTTGATACCGGCGATCGGGGTCGAACCGATACTCCCGTGAGGGAACTGGATTTTGAATCCAGCGCGTCTGCCAATTCCGCCACGCCGGCATAATATCAAATTTTAAAAGTATGGTACCATACCTTTATTAACAAAAGGCGGTAACCGGATTTGAACCGGTGATAGAGGTTTTGCAGACCTTTGCCTTACCACTTGGCTATACCGCCATCATCAAGGTTCAAATACCTTGAAACTTTTAACTGGGATAGCTGGATTCGAACCAGCGCATGACAGAGTCAAAGTCTGTTGCCTTACCGCTTGGCTATATCCCAATATGATTCAAGGGCGGTATGTGGGAATCGAACCCACGCGTGCCGGAGCCACAATCCGGTGCGTTAACCACTTCGCCAATACCGCCATGGCAGGGATAGTAGGAGTTGAACCCACATCAACGGTTTTGGAGACCGCTATTCTACCATTGAACTATATCCCTATTATAAAAATGGAGGAGAGTGGATTCGAACCACCGAACCCGAAGGAGCGGATTTACAGTCCGCCGCGTTTAGCCACTTCGCTACTCCTCCATAAATGGCGCGGGACAGAATCGAACTGCCGACACATGGAGCTTCAATCCATTGCTCTACCGACTGAGCTACCGAGCCAATTAAAATGATAAGCGGTCCCAACGGGACTCGAACCCGTGATCTCCTGCGTGACAGGCAGGCGTCCTAACCAACTAGACCATGGAACCAATGTTGATGGAGGTTACAGGGTTCGAACCTGTGACCCCCTGCTTGTAAGGCAGGTGCTCTCCCAGCTGAGCTAAACCTCCAATGACCCGTACGGGATTTGAACCCATGTTACCGCCGTGAAAGGGCGGTGTCTTAACCACTTGACCAACGGGCCAGCATTAACTGACGGAGAGTAAGGGATTCGAACCCTTGATACAGGCAATACCCGTATACATGATTTCCAATCATGCTCCTTCAGCCGCTCGGACAACTCTCCATGGTTCGACTCCGGCTGTCGGACTCGAACCAACGACATTCTGATTAACAGTCAGACGCTCTACCAACTGAGCTAAGCCGGAATTATATATAGCGTGGCAACGTCCTACCCTCGCAGGGGGTGCTCCCCCAACTACTCTCGGCGTTAAGAAGCTTAACTTCTGTGTTCGACATGGGAACAGGTGTATCCTT
>NZ_BJDN01000032.1 GCF_005405165.1 Loigolactobacillus binensis | reverse complement strand
CGGGTTTTGCCAATAAAAATCACCTCACCAATTATTTGATGAGGTAATCATAACTTGGATTTAGTTAGTTTGATAGTCGGTCAGTTATTTGGTGCTTACGTTCAGATATCTTTCAATACTGATTACTGTAGTTTTGATGTTTAAAAAGTGCGTTAAAAAACACAACAGCCTTATTTGAAAAACGTTAGCTTTAAAACAACTATTTCATTTTACAGCTAATGGTGCTACCATAGTTAATGTTAGCTTGCTAACAAAGGAAGGAAAACTGATGCAAGAAAACTACGGTAAGGCAATCAAATTTGCAACGAATCAAATGAATAAATCTTTATCTGAGTACGCCAAACAATTTGGGTTGACCGGGGTACAAATGTCGGTCATTGACTTTATCGGTGTGCAAGGTAGTGTTTTGCAACGGGATATTGAAGCCGAATTTAACATTAAACGGTCCACTGCTACCTTAATCTTGCAGCGAATGGAAAAATCTGGATTAATTCAACAACGGCGTGCTACTACGGATAAGCGGCAAAAGGAAGTCTGCTTGGCCCCAAAAGCCATCAGCCTGTATGATCGCGTGTCGGCTTACATTCAACAGCAGCAACAAGCCATTGACGGCCAGTTCAGTTTGGAGACACGCCAAGCTTTTCTAGAGGTATTGCGCTTTTTTATTAAGTTAAATGGAGGGGAAGAAAATGTCTGAAAAAATTGCCGCTAAAACTATTGGGGCGGTGGTCGCAACTGGTTTAATGTCGTTTAGTGGGGTGATCGTGGAAACCGCAATGAATATTACGTTTCCCACTTTAATGCGCGAGTTTCATGTGAGCACTACGACAGTGCAGTGGATGACCACATTGTATTTATTGGTAGTGGCGTCGATCGTACCGTTATCGGCAACTTTGAAACGGCGCTTCAAGACTAAATCTTTATTTCTCTTTGCCATTACCATGTTTATTTTAGGAGTGATCTTAGACGGATTGGCGCCACAATTTTGGGTCTTGCTACTTGGCCGCGCAGTTCAAGGTATGGGCACCGGGGTGGCATTACCATTAATGTTTAATATTATTTTGGAACAAGTACCGCAAAGCCGTATTGGAATGATGATGGGTTTTGGTACCTTGATTACTGGGATTGCACCGGCGATCGGGCCAACTTTTGGTGGTTTAGTGGTTTCTACTATGTCTTGGCGCTTTATTTTCGCTTTCTTGTTGCCAATTTTGATCATTGCTTTAATTTTAGGATTGACTTGTATTACCCAAACTGGTGAGCAAGTGATTGCACCAGTTGATTTAGGCAGTGTGGTGCTGATCATTATTGCTTTTTGCGGTTTGATCTGGGGGATTGCTAATCTAGGTAGTGTTGCCAGCATTATCGCTTTAGTTATTGGTTTAGTGGCCCTAGTTGGTTTTAGTGTTCGGTCATTGCGACAGGATAATCCAATTATTCAATTGCATTTGTTTGCCAACCGTTATTTTACAGGGCATGTGCTCAGCTTTATCTTTTTACAAATTACTGCATTAGGGTTGTCCTTTGTTTTACCAAATTATATGCAATTAGTTAACGGTCGTTCGGCATTGATTGCAGGCTTAATGGTATTGCCAGGTGCTGCATTAGGAGGAATTTTAGCACCGATCTCCGGGCGACTATATGATCATTTTGGCGCCAAACGAATTTTATTATCTGGTAGTATTGTGGTCGCTATCGGGTTACTTGGCCTTACAATATTTGGCCGGCGGCTAACACCAATAGCAATTAGTGGCTGGTACCTTATCTACATGTTGGGAATCGGAACGATCATGGGTAACATGATGACTAACGGCTTGCGTCAAATTAAACAGGATCAGGCCGCTGACGGTAACGCTATTTTCACTACTATGCAGCAGTTTGCGGCAGCATTAGGCACTAGTTTAGCTGCTATGATCGTAGCCGTTGGTCAAAGAAGCACTGCGTCACAGGCTGTGGGGACAGCAATTGGTGCCGCTAACGCATTTTTGCTGTTATTAGGTTTAACTATTTTAGAATTGGTGATCATGCTGGTAGTTTTACGGAAAGCTAAATAGGACGCAGAATTTGAGTGTGTTTATATTTTTAGTTTGTTAGCATATCGGTTTTTATAGTTGTGCTGAATAAATAAAAGATCCTTAATCGCGGCGAAAAGCCACCATTAAGGATCTTTTTATAATCATCAAGTCTGTTTAAAAATAGCCTGTGCTAGCTGTGCAATCGTATTTCTGAAGGGAGCCTTCAACTGTTGGTGAGTAAACAAGCTGACGTCATTATGGTAATCGACCGGAATACTGTGTAATTCTGGAAAATAGCAGAAAGCGGACCACTTATCCAGAATAGTAAAGCCGTGACCCATGCCGACCTTTGCTAAGGCGGCATTTAAATCTTCTTCAGGGGCTAATTTTGGTTGAAAGCCGTAATGTTTGCAGATCAACGTATCTGCTAAGGCCGCGGAGCGCCGTGATTGGTTGGATACACTGTACATCGTTTTATCGGCAAAATCCGTTATTTTTGGAGTGCCAGGTTTTGATCCAAATAAATATTGGGCATAAACGACGACTTTTTGAACGGTACACAGTTTGGTTTCTGACACATATTGATTTGTACCCAAGTCTGAAGCTAAGCGGTTAGGCATCGACAGCACCATATCTAGCTTACTATTACTTAACGCTTCGATCAGCGCATCTTCTGGCATTGGCAAAATAGTTAAGGTCAGTTGCGGGAAGATTTCTTTTAGGCGCTGTTCCAGTTCATGTAATCGTTCATAAATGGCCCAATCTTTCAGAATACCCAGTGAAAGATTTAATGTTGCATCTGCCTGAACATGATAATGTCGTTTCAAGGCACTAAGTTGCGCAAAGGTTTTGGCAAAGAATTCATAGTATTCTTCGCCAGCTGGGGTTAAGGCCATTCCGGTATGGGAGCGGGTTAATAGAGTAACACCTAAATCACGTTCTAGGGCAGTTAATTGCTTACTAATTGCTGGTGCAGAAACAAATAATTCCCGCGAACTTTGGGCAACACTTTTAGTTTGTGCCACGGATAAAAAGTACTCAATTTGTAATGGATTCATTGCTAAATGACTCATTAAATTCACTTCTTCACATACATTAACGATTTAGTTAAGAGGGGGCTAACCTGATCGAATATTTTCTATTTCTCAACTTAACATATAATGAAGTTGTGAGCAAGTGATTCTGAATAAAAGCTGAAGCCGCTTTATAATATTGAAATTTTGCCTATACAGGTCTGTGATTTTAGTTCAAACAGCCTAGAAAATTGTTTGGATCAGCATTTGATTGATGAAGATCACTGAAAGTATAATAACATTTTCATTTGGTAGGTTGCTAAGGCCAATTAACGCTAAGCTTATTTTTCACATAATTGCCGGCACCAATGGGAATTACTTAAGTAACCGGGGGGATGGCTTGCTCGAGGCCAACAGTGAAGTACAGGTCCTTTTTTGAAAGCGCTTTATAAGGTAGGCAGTAACGGTAATTTATAATTGACAGCAAAAATTTTAATTAAGGAGTGTTAGATATGAAAGTACTAGGAATTTCTTTTGGGACTAAGGGTGGGACCAACGATTCATTATGTGTTGAGGCCTTGGAAGGTGCTCAGGATGCTGGGGCCGAAGTCGAATTCATCCAAATGTCGACCTTGAATATTTTACATTGTACTGGCTGTGTAACCTGTTCACGGGTGCTACTGTCTGGAAAGGGCAATACTTGTATTTTAAATGACGATTTTAACTGGCTACTGGATAAAATGTTAGACGCTGATGGAATCGTTATCAGCGATCCGATTTTCGAAGAAGGCGCTTCTGGTTTATTCCATACGTTGATGGACCGTTTTGGACCGCGGTTAGATCGGGGCAATAACATTATTAATGATAAGATTGCTGCACAAACTGGTGGTAAAATGACGGATCCGCGAATTTTGCAAGATAAAGTGATCTCTTATATGGGTGTTGGCGGTTCCGAATGGGGAACCCGAGTTCAAGTGGAACACGCAATGCATGCTTTGACAACTATGTGGAAGGTAATCGACAATAAGTGGTTTCCATGGGCCAAAGGTATTTTAATGGATGACCAACGTTTAGCTGAAGTTCGGCAGGTAGGCACTAATATTGCCAAGGCCGCAGCTGATATTGCGCATGCGACTTATCAAGGAAAACCAGGTGTTTGCCCGCATTGCCACAGTAACCTATTCTACTTGGATCCTGATAATGGCACCGCCACTTGTTCTGAATGTGGCATTGTTGGCAAGTTAGATATGGTTGCGGGCAAGCCAAAATTTAGCTTCCCAGATGAACAACTTGAAAAGGCCCACGATACCTTATCCGGTAAATTCATTCACGGCAATGATATTAAGGATAAAATCGAGGGCGAATTCCTTAAAACAATGAAGACACCGGAATATAAAGAACGTAAGAAAGGCTATCGGCATTTTATTAAAGCGATAAAACCTGCCAAAGCCAAAGCGGTCGCTTCAAAATAAGGAGGAAAAATAAATGAAACCGAGCAGAAAACAGATTCTGATAATCAATTTGGTCAATAATATTCCATTAGCAGTGGTTATTTCTACAGTGGCACCGGTGATTGCAAATATGAAACTTGATCTGGTGAACTGGTTAACAAATGTATTTCTAGCTTTCTTGTTTGCATGCTTAGTCAGTTTTGTTTTTCCAATTCAAAAAATTGCGGTTCAACTACCGCGGCATTTGCACATTCAAAATCCTAAAGGTGGCTTAGGCAGATTAGTGGCTAATGTGCCGTTGAGTTTTCTATATGTTTTTGTGATCGGCTTTGTTTTAAATCTGTATAATGTGCGCGCCTTTCCAGATTTTCTATTTGCGTTTATTGGTACTTTCTTACCAATTTACGTTGTCACGTATATTTTATCGTTGGGGACTAATTTAGTCGCAGAATGGTTGGCCTTTGGTACCTCGCGGTAAACACAGATTCACTGAATAAACAGGCTTATAAATTTAATTAACTAAAAATATGAGGGTAATCATTATGAAAAAAATCGAAACACAGGTTGTGGTGATTGGTTCTGGGTCGTCAGGGATCAGCGCTGCGATGCAATTAGTTGAACATCACGTTAGCTTTGTGCTACTCGAAAAAGGCGATAAGATCGGTGGGGCCGGTAAATTTGGGGCCCATGGGGTTTACGGCGTTGATAGCGCTGATCAAAAAAAGCAACATGTGAATTATCATTTTTCAGAGGCTTTACAGGATATGACCCAGCAAAGTCATTACTTGGTCAATGGACCGTTAATAAGCCGGGTACTGAAGAAATCTGCCACAACCATTGACTGGATGAAACAGTTTGGCCTAGCCACCAGCTTAACGCCAAATGCGCAACCCGCGCATTTAAATGATCAACCGATCTATCATGAATTTGATTCATTTGCCGAGCGTCTTACTGCTTGGGATAAAATGGCTGCAATTGCTAAAAAAGCTGGCAATCAAATTCTAACGGAAACCGCGGGGATCGATTTAGACTATGGGGTCAATGGTTTAAAGGCGGTTATTGCCAGGCATAAAGATGAAGGACCTATTCGGATCACTTGCCAAGCAGTGATCATCGGCGATGGTGGTTATCCGGGTAATCCAGAGATGATGCGGACTGCTTTTAAAGATGCCGACGAGCTTATGAACTTAGGTGAACGCAAAGCAACTGGTGATGGCATCGCGATGGTACAGCGAATCGGTGGTGATACTCAGCATAATCCAATTCTTTTTGCCCATGGATGTGCACCAAGTTTTAACGTCAATCCGATGAAACGGCAAAATGCAGTGGAGGCTTTGACTAACTTGCCGTTGCTCTGGGTGAACAAGATCGGTCAACGGTTTACCAATGAAGAAGTTGTTTACGACTTTGCTCAATGGGGCAACGTGGCCCATGCTGAAGGCGGTTATTATTACTTGATTTTCGATCAAAAAACCGTTGCTGACTTTAAGCAACAACAGGTGAACTGGGAAGATGCCTTTTCGCGGCAATTTACTGAGCCAGGTAATAAACCTATTTTAACTGTCGGGCCATTAACAACATTAGAACAAGATATTGACCAAGTGATTGCGGCCGGAGATGCTGTCAAAGCCGATTCTGTAGCCGCTTTAGCTGAAAAAATCAACGTACCGGCAGTTCAGTTGCAACAAACCTTGGCCACCTATAATCAAGCCATTGCTGACCAAGCTGATTCACAGTTCGCTAAGCAGACGAAGTTTCTCCAGTTTAACGTAGCTGCTGGTCCATTTTATGCCGTCAAAGAACGTTGTGCTATTTTAGGTACGCTAAATGGGGTCAACGTGAATGCTGATCTGGAGGCATTACGCGCTGACCGAACACCGATCAAAGGAGTTTACGTTGTGGGTAATAATGCTAATGGCTTGTATTCAGATGCATATTCTAACTTTGAAGGAATCGCCAATGGCTTTGCTTGGATTTCCGGGCGGCTAGCTGCTGATGGTGCGGCGCATTATTTAGCAGCCCAGGCAGCAGCAAAAGATGTTGTAACACAACAATAAATAGAATAGGTGTGACAATAATATGAAAATTCTTGAAATTGTTGGGACTAACGCGCCCAAATCTTATAACCGAACTTTATTGGCTTATATGCAAAAACGCTATGGCAGCGCCAATAAAGAAATCTCGTTGTTAGAAATAAACAATATTCCGTTATTTAATGAAGCTTTCTTCACGCAGGAGCGGCCAGCTGTCGTCCAAGATCTATATGATCAAGTGGATACTGCCGATGGGTTAATTATTTCTACACCGGAATATGATCACGCCATTACGGCTGCTTTAAAGAGTGTTATGGAGTGGCTGTCTTGCGAAAAAGAATTGATGCTTCAAAAACCAGTCATGTTAGTAGGTACTTCACTAGGTGTTCAAGGGACTTCGCGGGCACAGGATAACTTGCGCCAGATCTTAAATTCACCTGGATTGGCCGCCAAAGTCATGGCTGGCAATGAATTTTTACTCGGCTTGGGTAAACAAAAATTTAATGAAAAGGGGCAATTGATCGATCAGGGAACCATCGCTTTCCTAGATGAATGTTTTGATCAATTTCTCGAATTAACACAAGCTAACTAATATGGAGGTTTTTAAAATGACGTTAAAAGATAAAGTTGCATTAGTGACTGGTGCCGCCCAAGGTATTGGTTTTGCCATCAGTGAAGAATTTGCAAAACAAGGCGCTAATGTTGTATTAGCCGACTATAACGATCAAGTAAAAGCAACGGCTGCTAAATTGGCTGCTAAATCCACTGGCGAGGTGATTGGGGTCGTAATGAACATCACGGATAATGCCAGCATTCAAGCGGGACTAGACCAGACGATGACCCAATTTGGCCGTTTAGACTATGTGGTCAACAATGCTGGTGGCGGTGTGCTGAAGCCATTTGCTGAATTAACCGATGCTGATTTTGACAAAACGGTCAATTTAGATCTGCGGGGGACATTCCAATGTATGCGGGCTGAACTTAAGCTATTCTTGAAACAAGGTTTTGGTTCTATCGTTAATGCTGGCGCGTTAGGCAGTATTTATAATCCAGGGGGAATGGGCGCTTATAATGCGGCTAAAAATGGGATCATGGGAATGACCCAAGCCGCAGCGATTGATTATGCCGATCAGAATATTCGCGTTAATTGTGTTGCTCCGGGGCTAACTAAGACACCTTTAAACGCAGGGGGCTTCTTGGAAAAAATTTTACCAACCGTCCCAATGAAGCGTGCCGAAACTGCGGATGAAGTCGCTAAGGTCTATGTTTTTGTTGCCAGTCAAGCCACGTTCATGACTGGGCAAACGATTTTAAATGACGGTGGTGTTTCGGTCGGTTTGAAATAGGAGGCGCTGGATATGTTTCCGAAAAAGCAAAATTATGATGTGATCATTGTTGGCGCAGGCCTATCTGGCTTGGCCGCAGCAGTTAGCGCACGTGAAAAAAAATTGGCCGTTTTGGTACTTGAAAAAGGCCGCTCTTTAGGCGGCAACGGTAACTATGTTGAAGGTGCAATGGGCGTTGATAGCTATTTACAAAAGGCCAATAACATCAACATTAGTAAAGGTAAATTATTGCGGGATGAATTGACTTACTCCCATTACGAAGCCAACGCACCACATTTGAAGAAGTTAATTGATGGAAGTGGCGCCATGATTGATTGGCTTCACCGCTTAGGTGTTGAATTTACCAAGGTCGGGCCCCAAGGTGATAGCTGGCCAACCATTCATACTTTTGCTGGCGGTGGGCATGCGGCGGTTACCAAACTCTACGAAAAGGCGGTCGCGGCCGGTGCCGAGATCATCACCAGCATTCGCGCACAAAAAGTTTTGACTAGTAATGGTGCGGTCAGTGGGTTAACGGTTACCAATGAATCCACTGGGCAGGAACGTGACCTGCAAACTACCAATATTCTGTTGGCGACTGGTGGCTACGTGGACAATCCAAAACTGGTTCAGCAGCGCACCCCCTTATCTCAGCGACTATTGGCCGTCAGTAATGGGAAGGCCACTGGTGACGGCTTACGACTAGCTTGGGCCACTGGCGCTGAACATTACCAAATGGGCGCTATTCAATATGGTGGTGGCGCGATTTACGATAAGGTTAATCCGCCGTATGTCCATATGGCGTCGCAATTAGCCGCTGCCGCCACCCAGGAAGCAATTCTCTGGGTTAATGAGCGTGGGGAACGGTTCGTTAATGAAGACGTTAACGACAACATGTGTCACGCCGGTAGTGCGATTTTAACCCAAGCGCGGGTATTTTCAATTTTAGATCAAAACGCCGTCGATCATTTAACGGATGTTGGCTTATACAAAGAAGTCGGTAACTCGCCGATTTCGCCAAAGACTTTTGCAGCCTTAAAACAGGAAATTGATCAAGACCTAGCCAAAGGGCAGCGCTACTTAACTCAAGCCGACACAATTGCTGATTTAGCTGATCAATTAAATTTGCCCCAGTTAGAGCACACTATTATGCATTACAATGCGTTGGCCACGGCCGGCGCCGATACTGATTTTGGTAAACAGGCCGCTTACCTAACGGCAGTTACCACCGGTCCATTTTATGCCGTTGAACTCGGTGTTGGGATGGCCTGTGCGTTAGGGGGGCTGCGGGTTGATAATGACAATCGTGTTTTAAACGATCACGGTTATCCGTTAATAGGCTTGTACGCTGTCGGCAACGATGCTGCAGGAATGCTGGTTGGGGATACTTATGCGGTTACCTTACCAGGTAGCACTGCAGGCTACGCTGTTTTCTCAGGGCGTAATGCGATTTTAAATATTGCCGCAACTACTAATCGTTAAGCAGCAAAACTGAGTTTTAGTCTAGCTATGTTTCTAGTCGCTTTACTAGCCGTTTTATACGGTGGTAGAGCGTTTTTTTGTGAGAACAGCTTGTGCGCCTAATTACAGTGCTCAGGTTGTTTTGATATAAAATGATTTACGCAATTAGATCATAGTAAGCCTGATCAGTTGTGCTGTGTGGTAGCTAGTATAAGTCAGTGCCTCGGTGATCGATTAATGGAATACACCATATTATATAGTAACTTTAGATTAAATTTGCCAGGCCAGCATTAACTATAAACAAAAAATATTGCTTTTAGGACGTGAAACGTTGTATGATACTTTTTGTTGTGTTATCTGCTGAAATCAAGTGTTGGTAAGCGTAAGCTTTTTTCAAAAAAAGCTTGCAGTACCAAGTGTCTTCTCGTATAATAGACAAGGTGCTGATTTCTAAGAAAGACAGCCCCTAGGGAAACCTAGAATTAGCAATGATGTGGAAGGTTGCGACACACCCGGCCGCTTTGCCATGGCAGAGTGTATTGGGAATTTTCACGGAGCTAGTTTATTTTTAAAATGAACGAAGGAGGGAAAAAACATGGCAAAACAAAAGATTCGCATTCGCCTAAAGGCTTACGAACATCGTATCTTAGATCAATCTGCTGAAAAGATTGTCGAGACAGCAAAACGGACAGGTGCTACGATCTCTGGTCCAATTCCGTTGCCAACGGAACGGACACTATATACCGTTATCCGGGCAACACATAAGTTTAAGGATTCACGTGAACAATTTGAAATGCGCACCCACAAACGTTTGATCGACATCATCAATCCAACACCTAAAACGGTTGACGCTTTGATGAAGTTAGACTTACCAAGTGGTGTGGATATCGAAATTAAATTATAGTTCAAATACAATTAAATTGGAGGTGTACTCATGACCAGAAAAGGAATCTTAGGAACAAAAGTAGGTATGACGCAAGTCTTCACTGACAATGGCGAATTGATCCCAGTTACTGTTATTCTCGCAACACCTAACGTGGTATTGCAAGTAAAAACACCAGAAACTGACGGTTACGAAGCTGTTCAAGTCGGTTTTCAGGACAAGCGTGAAGTTTTATCAAACAAACCTGCTAAGGGTCATGTTGCAAAAGCAAATACGACTCCTAAGCGCTTCATTCGAGAATTTCGCGATGTAGACTTAGGAGCTATCAAGGTCGGCGATGAAATCAAAGTTGATACATTCGAGGCTGGCGAAATCGTCGACGTCACGGGTACAACAAAAGGTCATGGTTTCCAAGGTGTTATCAAGAAGAATAACCAACATCGTGGACCTATGGCGCATGGTTCTCGTTACCATCGTCGTCCTGGTTCATTAGGTGCGATCATTAACCGGGTATTCCCAGGAAAACAACTACCAGGCCGCATGGGTAACAATACCGTTACCATTCAAAACTTAGAAGTCGTTCGTGTTGATACAGACCGTAATGTGATCTTGATCAAGGGTAATGTCCCTGGTGCTAAGAAGTCATTAATTACGATCAAAGATGCTGTTAAAGCAGCTAAATAAATCAGGAAGGGAGGATTACAAATGCCAAATGTAGCATTATACAAACAAGATGGCAGCCAAAATGGCGACGTTCAATTGAACGATGAAATTTTTGGTATTGCCCCTAACGATAACGTTGTTTTTGATGCAATCATCATGCAACGTGCATCATTACGCCAAGGTACTCATGCGGTTAAAAACCGGAGTGCTGTTCGCGGTGGTGGCCGCAAACCATGGCGTCAAAAAGGTACAGGCCGTGCTCGTCAAGGCTCGATCCGTTCACCACAATGGCGTGGCGGTGGTATTGTCTTTGGTCCTACACCACGTTCATATAGCTATAAATTACCGAAGAAGGTACGTCGCTTAGCAATTAAGTCCGTTCTTTCCCAAAAAGTGATTGATGGTAACATCATCGTTGTTGATGCATTCAGCTTCGAACAACCTAAAACAAAACTTTTTGCAGAAAGCCTTAAGAGCTTAGACGTACAAACTAAAGCATTAGTAGTTCTTGAAGATGGTAACGATCAAGCTGCACTTGCTGCACGTAACTTGCCAAACGTATCTGTGGTCTCTGCAGATGGTATCAACGTGCTTGATGTCGTAGCTAACGATAAATTGATCCTGACTCAAGCTGCTCTTTCTCAAGTAGAGGAGGCTCTTGCATAATGGAAGCACGCGAAGTAATTTTACGTCCATGGATCACTGAACAATCAACTAGTTTGATGGACGACAAAAAATATACGTTTGAAGTTGACGTTCGCGCTAACAAGACTCAGGTCAAGTACGCGATCGAAGAAATCTTCGACGTTAAAGTTAAAAATGTCAACATTGCAAACGTACGTGGCAAACTGAAACGCCAAGGTCGTTACGCTGGCATGACGAAGAAACGTCGTAAAGCCGTTGTTGCTTTGACTGACGATTCAAAAGAAATCACAATTTTCGAAAAATAAATCAATTATAAATTGATTCTAGGAGGGGAAACGCGTGGCGATTAGAAAATACAAACCGACGACAAACGGTCGGCGGAATATGACTGGCTCTGATTTTGCTGAAATCACCAAAACCAAGCCTGAAAAGTCATTAACCGAATATATGACAAAAACTGCGGGCCGTAATGCTCATGGCCATATCACAGTTCGTCATCGCGCCGGCGGTCACAAGCGCCAATACCGTGTGATCGACTTCAAGCGCCAAAAAGATAATGTACCTGCAATCGTTAAAGCTATTGAATACGATCCAAATCGTTCGGCTAACATTGCGTTATTACAATACACAGATGGTGTTAAAACATACATCATTGCACCAAAAGGATTAGAAGTTGGCATGCAGGTTCAATCCGGTAAAGATGCCGACATCAAAGTTGGTAATGCTTTAGCACTTGCTGATATCCCAGTTGGTACAATTATCCATAATATTGAATTAAAGCCTGGCCATGGTGCACAATTAGTTCGCTCGGCCGGTGCTTCAGCTCAGATCTTGGGTAAAGAAGGCAAATATGCTTTGGTACGCTTAGGTTCAGGCGAAGTTCGCATGATCTTACAAGTTAACCGGGCAACGATCGGTGCTGTTGGTAATGAACAACATGAGTTGATCAATATCGGTAAAGCAGGTCGTAAACGCTGGATGGGTATCCGTCCTACTGTTCGTGGTTCTGTAATGAACCCTAACGACCATCCACACGGTGGTGGTGAAGGTAAAGCGCCAATCGGCCGGCCGTCACCATTATCACCATGGGGTAAGAAAACCCTTGGTAAGAAGACTCGTAACAAGCGCAAACAATCATCGAAATTCATTGTTCGTGGCCGTAAACGGGGCAAACATTAATTCTAAAATAAATCAGTTACGCCGGAGCCCTTCTGCTAATTGCAGGAGGACATCTGCATATGCAAGTCAGCCTGTATTATTTTTCCAACTTGACCTGACTTATGAAAAGGAGGTTTCATAATGAGCCGAAGCTTAAAAAAAGGACCATTCGCTGATGACCATTTATTGAAAAAGATCGCTGCACAAGCTGATCAAGACAAGAAGACCGTTATTAAAACTTGGTCACGTCGTTCGACGATTTTCCCAAGTTTTATTGGTTACACTATTGCCGTATATGATGGACGGAAACACGTCCCAGTTTATGTGCAAGATGATATGGTCGGCCATAAATTAGGCGAATTTGTCCCAACGCGGACATTCCATGGTCACGGATCTGATGACCGTAAGACCACTGCAAAATAAGCGAGAGGAGGATCATTAAATGTCAGAACAAATTACATCAGCACGTGCCGTTGCTAAAACAGTACGGATCGCTCCTCGGAAAGCTCGCTTAGTAATGGACTTAATCCGTGGAAAGAGTGTTGCTGAAGCAATTGCAATTCTTAAATTCACCCCAAGAGGCGCTTCACCAATTATTGCTAAGGTTTTAAACTCAGCAATTGCTAACGCCGAAAATAACTTCGACTTGGATGCTGAAAGCTTGGTAGTTAGCGAAGCTTTTGTTAACGAAGGACCAACTCTGAAACGTTTCCGTCCTCGTGCCAAAGGTTCTGCTTCACCGATCAACAAACGGACCAGCCACATCACAGTCGTCGTATCTGAAAAATAAGGAGGGATAACGCGTGGGTCAAAAAATTAATCCAATCGGTTTACGAGTTGGTATTTCCCGTGATTGGGAAGCCAAATGGTACGCTGAAAAAGATTTCGGTACACTTTTAAATGAAGATTTAAAAGTCCGTAGCTTTATCGAAAAACGCTTAGCAGATGCTTCCGTATCAAAAGTAGAGATCGAACGTGCTGCTAACCGTGTTAACGTTTCAATTCACACTGCAAAACCAGGTATGGTTATTGGTAAAGGCGGTTCTGAAGTTGAAAACTTGCGTAAACAATTAAACAACTTAACCGGCAAACGGGTTCACATCAATATTGTTGAAATCAAACAACCTGATCTTGATGCTGAATTAGTTGGTGAAAGTATTGCACAACAACTTGAAGCGCGTGTCGCTTTCCGTCGTGCCATGAAACAAGCCATTCAACGTACAATGCGTGCCGGTGCTCATGGTATTAAAACCATGGTTTCTGGCCGTTTGAACGGTGCAGATATTGCCCGTAAAGAAATGTATTCTGATGGCACAGTGCCATTGCATACCTTACGTGCAGATATTGATTATTCATGGGACGAAGCCGTTACCACTTATGGTAAATTAGGCGTTAAAACTTGGATCTATCGTGGCGACATCTTACCAGGTGAAACACATGGTGATTCAATTCGGGATAACATTCCGGCTCAAAATAACCGCAATAGTCGCGGTCGTGGTGGCAACCGTGGTAATAACAACCGTGGTGGTAACCGCAACAATAACCGCAACAATGGAGCGAAAGGAGGAAACTAAACATGTTAGTACCAAAGCGTGTAAAGCATCGTCGTGAATTTCGTGGCAAGATGCGTGGCGAAGCCAAAGGCGGCAAAAACGTCGATTTTGGTGAATATGGTTTGAAAGCTTTAGATTCTTCTTGGATCTCTAACCGTCAGATCGAAGCAGCCCGTGTTGCGATCACACGTTATATGAAACGTGGTGGGAAAGTATGGATTCGTATCTTCCCGCATAAATCATATACTGAAAAAGGTATCGGTACTCGTATGGGTTCCGGGAAAGGTACACCAGCTGGCTGGGTAGCCGTTGTTAAACGTCAAAAAGTGATGTTTGAAGTAGCCGGTGTTCCGGAAGAAGTTGCACGTGAAGCCTTACGCTTAGCTGCGAACAAATTACCCGTTCGGACTAAGATCGTAGCACGTGAGGAAGTAGGTGGCGAATCAAATGAAGGCTAAAGAAATTAAAGACTTAACCACTGCTGAAATGCTTGACCGCGAAAAAGAATATAAAGAAGAACTTTTTAATCTTCGTTTCCAATTGGCTACTGGTCAATTAGAAAACACTGCGCGTTTAAAACAAGTACGTAAAAATATTGCTCGCATCAAGACTGTTTTACGTCAACAAGAATTAAACCAAGGCTAATAGCAGAGCATAGATTAAAGGAGGTCAAACATTTTGAGCGAAAAAGAAACACGTAACGCACGTAAAGTCATCCAAGGCCGTGTCGTATCCGATAAAATGGATAAAACGATCACAGTTGCGGTCGAAACGACTAAGCAGCACAGTACTTACGGCAAGCGAATTCGTTATACTAAGAAGTACTACGCTCACGACGAAAACAATGAAGCAAAAACTGGCGATATCGTCCAAATTATGGAAACTCGTCCGTTGTCTGCTAAAAAACGTTTCCGTTTAATCAAGGTCGTAGAAAAGGCAGTTATTCTATAAACTGAATTATTAACGAGAGGAGGGCTTTTCCGTGATCCAACAAGAAAGTCGTTTAAAAGTCGCTGATAATTCTGGTGCTCGTGAGATTTTAACCATCAAAATTTTAGGCGGTTCACGAGTTAAAACAGCAAATATCGGTGATATTATTGTTGCAACGGTTAAACAAGCAACACCAGGTGGCGTTGTCAAAAAAGGTGACGTTGTTAAAGCAGTCATCGTTCGTACGAAGTCAGGTGCACATCGCCCAGATGGTTCTTACATCAAATTTGATGAAAACGCAGCTGTTATCATCAATGCTGATAAGAGCCCAAGAGGAACACGTATCTTTGGACCTGTTGCCCGTGAATTACGTGACAACAACTTCATGAAGATTGTTTCTTTGGCACCAGAAGTATTGTAAGCAAACAATCTGCAAAGGAGGTTCAACCATGTTCGTAAAAACTGGCGATAAAGTTCGTGTCATCAGCGGTAAAGATAAGGGCAAGGAAGGTACTGTAACTAAAGCATTACCTAAAACTGACCAAGTCATCGTTGAAGGCGTACATGCGATCAAAAAGCATCAAAAAGCAACTAACACTAACCCACAAGGCGGTATTGTTGACGCTAATGCACCGATCCATATCTCTAACGTTATGTTGATCGATCCATCTACTAACGAACCAACTCGTGTCGGTTATAAAGTTGTCGATGGTAAAAAAGTACGTGTCTCCAAAAAATCTGGAGAAGTTATCGATAAATAATTAATTGAAAGGAGGAAAATCGTTCAATGGCTAATCGTTTAAAAGAAAGATACGTAAAAGAAATTACACCAGCAATGATGGAAAAATTCAATTACACATCCGTAATGCAAACACCAAAGGTTGAGAAGATCGTGTTGAATATGGGTGTTGGTGATGCAGTTGCAAATGCTAAAAACTTAGATAATGCAGTTGCTGAATTAAAACTGATTTCTGGTCAACAACCAATCATCACTAAAGCTAAAAAATCTATTGCCGGCTTCCGTTTACGTGAAGGAATGGCAATCGGGACTAAAGTTACGCTCCGTGGTGAACGTATGTATGACTTTTTAGATAAATTAATCAACGTTTCGTTACCTCGTGTCCGTGATTTCCATGGTGTTAGCACAAAGTCTTTTGACGGTCGTGGTAACTATACATTAGGCGTTCGGGAACAATTGATTTTCCCAGAAATCGATTATGATCAGGTTGATAAAGTTCGTGGTATGGATATCGTCATTGTTACAACTGCTAACACTGACGAAGAATCACGCGAATTACTGACACAAATCGGAATGCCATTCACAAAATAATAGGGAGGTAATATATCTTGGCTAAGAAATCAATGGTCGCTAAGCAGCAACGTCCTGCTAAATTCTCATCACAAGCTTATACTCGTTGTGAGCGTTGTGGTCGTCCACATTCAGTTTATCGTAAATTCCATTTATGCCGGATCTGCCTTCGTGAATTGGCACATGCTGGTCAAATTCCTGGCTTAAAGAAAGCTAGCTGGTAAATCTAACTTAAAGGGAGGTTAAACTAAATGGTCATGACTGATCCAATCGCAGATTACTTGACTCGTATTCGTAACGCCAACATGGTGCGCCACGAGTCACTAGAAGTACCTGCATCTAATATGCTCCGTAGTATTTCAGAGATCTTGAAGCGTGAAGGTTTTATCCGCGACTTCGAATCCGTTGAAGATGACAAACAAGGCATCATCCGCGTATTCTTGAAGTACGGTAAAGATAACGAACGTGTTATTTCCGGCCTCAAACGTATTTCAAAACCAGGTTTACGTGCTTACGTCAAAGCTGATGCTGTACCTAAGGTTTTAAACGGCTTAGGTATCGCAATCTTATCCACTTCTGAAGGTGTTCTCACTGATAAAGAAGCACGGGCTAAGAATATCGGTGGCGAAGTACTCGCCTACATCTGGTAATTATTCTAAACAATAGGGAGGTGTAACACGTGAGTCGTATCGGTTACAAAGTAATTAACGTACCTGAAAAGGTAACAGTAACTAAAACTGGTGACAGCGTCACAGTTAAAGGTCCTAAAGGTGAATTGACTCGTCAATTCAATCCGTTGATCACAATCACACAAAAAGATAATGTGATCAGTTTCGAACGTGCAGATCATGGTAAACAAAGCCGTGAATTACATGGTACAGCCCGGGCCAATTTGGCGAACATGGTGGAAGGTGTCTCCAATGGCTTCACTAAGAAGTTACAATTGGTTGGTGTCGGCTATCGTGCCCAATTGCAAGGCAAGAAATTGATTTTAAACGTTGGTTATTCCAACCCAGTTGAAATGGAAACTCCAGAAGGCATTAGTCTTGAAGTTCCTTCTAACACTGAAATCAATGTTTCAGGTATCAGTAAACAAGAAGTCGGCCAATTCGCCGCAGTTATCCGTAGCGTCCGTTCACCTGAACCTTATAAAGGTAAAGGTATTCGTTACGTTGACGAATATGTTCGTCGTAAGGAAGGTAAAACAGGTAAATAATTTTAGCCTGTTACGCCTATTTAGCAACTATCATTCGCGGTTAATTGCCGCATAATCTAACTAACAGAGGTGAACATTGTGATTTCGAAACCAGATAAGAATAAGACACGCCAAAAGCGTCATTTACGTGTCCGCGGTAAGATCTCTGGTACTGCTGAGCGCCCACGCTTGAACGTTTTCCGTTCTAATAAAAACATCTACGCACAATTAATTGATGACGTAGCGGGTGTGACGCTAGCAAGTGCCTCTACATTGGACAAAGAAGTTGAAGCAAGTTCTAAGACTGACGCTGCAAAAGCGGTTGGCGAATTGATCGCTAAACGTGCCGTTGCTGCTGGTCATGAAAATGTTGTCTTCGATCGCGGCGGCTATTTGTACCATGGCCGTGTCCAAGCTTTAGCTGAAGCTGCACGCGAAAACGGATTAGATTTTTAGGAAAAGGAGGAAAAACCATTTATGGCTAAAGCGTTTATTGATCCAAACAAGTTAGACTTGGAAGACAATGTTGTATCCATCAACCGTGTCACAAAGGTTGTCAAAGGTGGCCGTCGTTTGCGTTTTGCTGCGATCGTTATCGTTGGTGATCGGAACGGACACGTTGGCTTTGGTACCGGTAAAGCTCAAGAAGTTCCTGAAGCTATCCGTAAAGCCGTTGAAGATGCAAAGAAGAACTTGATTGAAGTACCGATTGTCGGCACAACTGTACCGCATGAAGTTATCGGTCGTTTTGGTGGTGGCCGTGTCTTGATCAAACCTGCTATTGCCGGTTCTGGTGTTGCAGCTGGTGGCGCCGTTCGTTCAATCATGGAACTTGCTGGTGTCCAAGATGTTACAAGTAAATTCTTAGGCTCACATACACCGATCAACGTTGTTCGTGCAACGATCGAAGGTCTTAAAGCCTTGCGTCGTGCTGAAAAAGTGGCTGAACTTCGCGGCATTCCAGTCGATCAATTAGAAAACTAGGAGGGCGAAATTCATGGCACAATTAAAGATCACGTTAAAGCGTAGTGCAGCACATCGTATTCCCAATCATCGTGCAATTGTTAAATCAATGGGCCTGACTAAAGTGAATAGTACAGTCACATTGCCTGACAATGAAGCCGTTCGTGGCCAATTATTCAAAATTGGTTACTTGGTTAACGTTGAAGAAGTTAAGTAACAATTATTTAGATTAAGGAGGTGCTCCAACTCAATGAAATTACACGAATTACAAGCAAGCGAAGGCTCGCGTCATGTTCGTAACCGAGTTGGCCGTGGGACTTCATCCGGTAATGGTAAAACAGCCGGTCGTGGTCAAAAAGGTCAAAAGGCTCGTGGTAAAGTACGTTTGGGCTTCGAAGGTGGCCAAATGCCATTGTTCCGTCGTATGCCAAAACGTGGTTTCTCGAACATTAATCGTAAAGAATACGCTATTGTTAGTTTGAATGACTTAAATCGGTTTGACGAAGGCACAGATATTACACCAGCATTGTTGGTTGAATCTGGTGTTGTCAAAAACGAAAAGGCCGGTATCAAATTATTAGCAAACGGCGAAATCACTAAAAAAGTCACAGTTAAGGTTAGCAAAGCTTCGGCTGCTGCTAAACAGGCTGTTGAAGCTGCTGGCGGTAAAATTGAGGTGATTTAATGCTGTCGACCATCAAAAATGCTTGGCGCGTTAAAGATATTCGTAATCGAATACTTTTCACGCTAGGAATTTTGTTAATTTTCCGTTTAGGGACGTATATTACCGTTCCCGGTGTTGATGCGAAGGCATTGACATCGATTGCTTCGTCCGGATTAGTTAGCATGCTGAACATGTTCGGTGGTGGTGGTTTAACGAATTATTCCATTTTTGCGATGGGGGTTTCACCATACATCACTGCACAAATTGTCATCCAACTTTTGCAGATGGATATTGTGCCCAAATTTGTTGAGTGGAGCAAACAAGGGGAAGTTGGTCGACGTAAGTTAAATCAAGTAACACGTTATCTGACGATTGTTTTGGCATTTTTGCAATCAATCGGTATTACTGCTGGCTTTAACGCTTTAAGTGGTTTGGGTCTGGTCAAGAATCCTAATTGGCAGACTTTTGTTATGATCGGGGTCATTCTGACTGGTGGCACAATGCTGGTTACTTGGATGGGTGAACAGATCACTGACAAAGGCTTAGGCAATGGGATTTCAATGATCATCTTTGCTGGGATCATTGCACGGTTACCAACTGGGATTTATCAAGTTTACCAACAATGGTTTGCAACGAATCCTAGCCAAAGTCAATTCTGGATGTATATCTTGTATTCAGTTTTGTTGGTGATCGCAATTTTTGTTGTTGTGGTTTTTGTTACCTATGTGCAACAAGCGGAACGGCGAATTCCGATCCGTTATACACGTCGAGTAACGGATGCTGGCGACAATAGTTACCTACCATTAAAAGTCAACGTTGCGGGGGTTATTCCCGTTATCTTTGCCAGTTCATTTATTGCAACACCAGGCACGATTTTACAGTATTTTAATAACACTCATTCCGAAGACCAATGGTTTAAGATTTTGACTGATCTGTTTAGTATGACAACTATTCCTGGTTCGATTCTCTATACAGTATTGATCATCGTTTTTACTTTCTTCTACGCATTTGTCCAAGTCAATCCGGAAAAGGTTGCGGAAAATTTGCAGAAGCAAGGTAGCTATATTCCAAGCGTTTGGCCAGGAAAAACAACCCAAAAATACATCTCTGGAACGTTGATGCGTTTATCAACGGTTGGTTCTGTCTTTTTAGGTTTGGTAGCATTGCTGCCGATCTTGGCACAGAATATTTGGAGTTTACCGGAGTCAATTGGATTAGGTGGCACTAGTTTACTGATCGTCGTCGGAGTTGCCTTAGACACAGCTCGTCAGATCGAAGGATTGATGATGAAACGGCATTATGTTGGTTTTATCCGCTAGAAACGTGTTGAAGCACTAGCTTTAGCACGTTTCTTATCAATATGACGAAAAGGAGCGCATCTTAATGAATTTGATTTTAATGGGTTTACCAGGTGCTGGTAAGGGGACCCAAGCTGAGCAGATCGTTGATACTTATAAAATTCCGCACATTTCCACTGGTGATATGTTTCGGGCAGCGATGAAGGATGAAACTGAATTGGGTAAGAAGGCCAAGTCTTTTATGGACAAAGGTGAACTTGTTCCTGATGAAGTGACTAACGGTATCGTTAAAGATCGTTTAGCAGCGGCCGACACGAAAGTTGGCTATCTGCTCGACGGTTTCCCCCGGAATTTAAGCCAGGCCGAAGCCTTAGAACAGATTACAGCAGATTTAAACAAGCCACTTGACGGTGTGATCAATATTGATGTTGATCCAGCATCGTTGATGGAACGGTTGACCGGCCGGTTTATCTGCAAAACTTGTGGCGCAACTTACCATAAGCTTTACAATCCAACGAAGGTTGCTGGCACATGCGATCGTTGTGGCGGTCATGATTTCTTCCAACGGGATGATGACAAGCCCGAAACTGTCAAGAATCGTTTGGCAGTGAATGAAAAGATGAATACGCCACTACTTGATTTTTATGGTAAAAAGAATTTGTTATTCAACGTTAATGGTAACCAGGATATTAAAGATGTTTTTGCTGACATCAAAAAGATCTTGACGCCATTGGCTAATAAGTAGGCAGTATTTACGGATGCTTGCGTGACTAACAACATTTTGCTATAATTAGCAAGGTTATCTTTTCAAGCTGGTCGGATTATGGTATAATCGGCTAGTTAAAATTCGAAAAGGTGAGTGCAACGTGCTCTCACCATTTTTATATGGAATTGGGCACTTGTCTGAATCGGTTGTGACTTACGGCTTAACGTGAGTCGCACTCGGTTTAGGTAATATGGATCAAGTCAGTTTAATTTGGTTGTTGAAGCATAGCGGTTCGTTTACGAATCAGCTGTAATCAGTTAAGGAGGTACTTCTGCGTGGCGAAAGATGATGTCATTGAGGTCGAAGGAAAAGTCACTGATACATTGCCAAATGCAATGTTCAAGGTAGAACTTGAAAATGGGGCAACAATTCTAGCGACTGTTTCTGGTAAGATCAGAATGCACTATATTCGGATCCTGCCGGGTGATCGGGTTACTGTTGAGTTGTCACCATACGACTTAACACGCGGCCGCATTACCTATCGCTTTAAATAGCATTTTGTATAGGACCGGAAGTTTAGCCTTTTATCTTAGGAGGTATTAGTCATGAAAGTAAGACCATCAGTAAAACGGATGTGTGAACATTGCCGCGTTATCAAACGTAAGGGTCGTGTCATGATCATTTGTTCTGCTAATCCAAAGCATAAACAACGCCAAGGATAAAAACTAATTCAATTTAATGGAGGTGTCATTTAAATGGCTCGTTTTGAAGGTATCGATTTACCCCGTGGTAAACAGATTGTCATTGCGTTAACTTACATTTACGGTGTTGGTAACACAACTGCCAAGAAAGTGTTAGCTGCAGCTGGTGTCGATGAGACTATTCGTCAAGATGATCTCACACCAGAACAAGAAGATAAGATCCGTGTTGAACTTGATAAGGTCAAGGTCGAAGGTGACTTACGCCGTGAAGTAAACATGAACATCAAGCGTCTTCAAGAAATTGGTTCTTATCGTGGGATGCGTCATCGTCGTGGCTTGCCTGTTCGTGGTCAAAATACCAAGAACAACGCACGGACTCGTAAAGGCAAAAAAGCATCAATCGCCGGTAAGAAAAAATAATTAGCTAAAGGAGGTAAGTAATTAATGGCAAATAAAAAAACAACACGTCGTCGTCGGGTCAAGAAGAATATCGAGTCTGGCGTGGCACATATTCATTCTACTTTTAACAATACCTTGATCATGATCACTGATCCCCAAGGGAACGCAATTGCATGGGCTTCAGCTGGTTCATTAGGTTTTAAGGGTAGTCGTAAATCAACACCGTTTGCTGCACAAATGGCAGCTGAAACAGCTGCTAAGGCCTCAATGGAATATGGTATGAAATCCGTTGAAGTTGCAGTTAAGGGTCCTGGTTCAGGTCGTGAAGCAGCAATTCGTTCATTGCAAGCAACTGGTTTGGAAATTACCGCAATTCGCGATGTAACGCCAGTTCCTCATAATGGGTCTCGTCCTCCGAAGCGCCGTCGTGTTTAGTGAGTACGTTTTTCATTTTGAGTTTAAAACTGAAACGTACAACATCAAAGACACTTCTCGTTTTGAAAGGGGTAAGAAACTAAATGATCGAATTTGAAAAACCAAATATTGCCAAGGTTGATGAAAGCACAAACTATGGTAAGTTTGTCATTGAACCGTTAGAACGCGGTTATGGGACAACTTTAGGTAATTCATTGCGGCGGATTCTGTTGGCTTCATTACCAGGTGCAGCCGTAACGAGTGTTCAAATCGATGGTGTTTTACATGAATTTTCAACCATTGATGGTGTAACGGAAGACGTTACCCAAATTATCCTGAACATCAAAAAACTCGCTTTGAAGTTGGATTCTGACGATGATAAAACATTAGAGATCGACGTTAAGGGTCCAGCTACGGTTACTGCTGGCGACATTGAAGCTGATGGGGACGTTGAGATTTTAAATCCTGATCTGTATATTTGTACAGTTGCTGAAGGTGGACGCTTCCACATTCGCATGACTGCGCATAAAGGTCGTGGCTACGTTGCCGCTGATGGTAATAAGGTTGACGACATGCCGATCGGTGTTTTGCCAATCGATTCGATTTATACCCCAATCAGTCGCGTTAATTATCAAGTTGAAAGCACCCGTGTTGGTCGCCGGAATGACTTTGATAAATTAACTTTGGATGTTTGGACGAATGGTTCTATTAGTCCACGAGAAGCAATTAGTTTAGCAGCTAAGATTTTAACCGAGCATTTGGATATCTTCGTTAATTTAACTGATGAAGCGAAAAACGCTGAGATCATGGTTGAAAAAGAAGAAACCCATAAAGAAAAAATGCTGGAAATGACAATTGAAGAACTTGATTTATCCGTACGTTCATACAACTGTTTGAAACGTGCTGGGATTAATACAGTTCAGGAATTGACTAATAAGACCGAAGCTGACATGATGAAGGTCCGCAACCTTGGACGTAAGTCTTTGGAAGAGGTTAAAGCTAAATTAACTGATTTAGGCCTTTCATTACGTAAAGAAGATTAATCACTTAAATCCACCAAGGGAGGGAACACGTTAATGAGTTACCGCAAATTAGGTCGCACAAGTTCACAACGTAAAGCTTTACTACGCGATTTGACGACTGATTTAATCATGAACGAATCAATCACGACTACTGAAGCTCGCGCTAAAGAAGTACGTTCAACAACTGATAAGATGATCACTTTAGGTAAAAAAGGCACGTTAGCTGCTCGTCGGCAAGCTGCTGCATTTATCCGTGATGAAATTGCTGACGTTCGCGAAGAAGACGAAAAAGTTGTTGTTCAAACAGCTTTGCAAAAATTGTTTAGTGATGTTGCACCACGTTATGCTGAACGTAACGGTGGTTACACACGGATCTATAAGACAATGCCTCGTCGTGGCGATGGCGCACCAATGGTTGTCTTAGAATTTGTTGACTAAGCGTCGATAAATTACCAGGATTAAAACGGATCACTTCTAAAATGTTTGACTAGAGTGTTATGATGTTGGTTAGTTGTTTTTCCAAGTCTAGCTCGATGGTTGGCGGATCTTGTATTCGATCACATTTTAGAATGTGATTTTTTTTGTTGATCCGAATGTTTTTTGAGGCTTATGCTAAAAATTAAAATCATAACCGGGAAGTAATTCTATTTACTGCCCGGTTTTTTGTATAAATTTTAGACTTCCGCGAAAAAAATACACGAAAAGCGCTTAATATGCTATTATTGAAACATTGAGAAAAAGTAAAGTACGGTAAAGGTGACTGTTGTGACAAAAATAATTGAAGTCGAACATTTAAATTTCCGTTATCCGCTAACGGAAGGACGCCCAGCGCTCAATGATGTCAATTTGACGATCGAACAAGGTGAGTGGGTTGCGATTATCGGCCATAATGGCAGCGGAAAGTCCACACTGGCAAAGTCGTTGGATGGCCTGTTACCGTTGTCAGCGGACAGTGGCACGATTCGTGTTGCAGGTATGAAATTAACTGAAGATAGCGTTTGGGATATTCGCCGTCAGATCGGTATGGTTTTTCAGAACCCAGATAATCAATTTGTAGGGGCAACGGTTGAAGACGATGTCGCGTTTGGTCTGGAAAATATTGGGCTACCGCGGGATGAAATGTTGACCCGCGTTAAGAATGCTTTGGCTCGGGTGCGTATGACTGATTTTGCGGATAAAGAACCGGCGCGTTTATCTGGTGGGCAGAAACAACGAGTGGCTATTGCCGGGATCATTGCTTTGCAGCCGCAAATCATAATTTTAGATGAATCAACTAGTATGCTTGATCCGAATGGCCGTATCGAGGTCTTGAATACGGTCCAAGAGTTAAAGGAACAGGAGAATTTAACGGTGCTGTCGATCACACATGATATTGACGAAGCCGCCAATGCAAATCGAATCGTTGTTTTAGATGATGGCGAGATCAAAGAATCAGGGACGCCGGCAGAAATTTTTCAGTATGGCGAGCGTTTGATTGAATTAGGCCTGGATGTACCCTACGCTGAACGGCTGAAGGCTGCCTTGCGTAAACGCGGGGCCGCAGTTCCAACCGAATATTTAACTGAGGAAGGATTGGTGGATTGGCTATGGACATCACATTTAAAAATGTAGCCTTTACTTACCAAGCTGGAACGCCATTTGAAAGCCAGGCGTTGCATGATATTGATTTGACGATCGCTGATCATAGCTTTACGGCGATTATTGGCCATACAGGTAGTGGTAAATCGACTTTGGTTCAGCATTTAAATGCGTTACTTAAACCGACTAGTGGAACCGTGACGATTGGCGACCGTGTGATCACGCCCACAACCAACAATAAAAATTTAAAGCCGATTCGTAAAAAGGTAGGTATGGTTTTTCAGTTTCCTGAAAATCAGCTATTTGAGGAAACGGTGGTCAAAGATATTGCTTTTGGACCAATGAATTTTGGCGTTGCGGCGGAAGATGCAACAAAAACGGCACAGCGGATGCTAGATTTAGTTGGTTTACCGCAGGAATTGTCAGACCGTTCACCATTCGATCTTTCTGGTGGACAAATGCGCCGGGTCGCAATTGCTGGAGTTTTAGCAATGGAACCGGAAGTATTGATTCTAGATGAACCTACAGCAGGCTTAGATCCAGTTGGGCGTCGGGATATCATGGGAATGGTGGAACGGTTACACCGTGAGCAGCAATTAACAGTTATTTTGATCACACATCACATGGAAGATGTCGCTAATTATGCTGACCATGTTATTGTTATGGAACACGGTACAGTAGTCAAAGTCGGCGCGCCACGTGCAGTTTTTCAAGATGTGAATTGGTTACAGGAACGCCAGCTAGGGGTACCAGAAACTGCGGAATTTGCGACTGCTTTGCAAAAACGTGGCTTTAAATTTAGTCAGATTCCGTTAACCGAAGCTGAGTTAGCGGATGCGCTGTTAGATCAATTACCTGGAGAGGCGGTGCACCAACAGCATGATGAATAAATTGCTTTTTGGCCGTTTTATTCCGGGTCATTCCTTGATTCACCATCTTGATCCCCGTAATAAGCTATTGTTGAGTTTCTATTTTATTGGGATTATTTTCTTGGCCAATAATTGGCCGACCTATTTATGTTTATTTATTTTTACTATGTTAGCAGTTCGGCTATCCGGCATTAAAATGAGTTTTTTCATTCGTGGTGTGCGTCCCTTGATCTGGTTGATCCTATTTACCGTATTATTACAGGTATTTTTTACTCGTGGCGGTACGACTTATTGGTCATGGGGACCGATCGTGTTGTCTCAATATGGCATTGTTAACGGGATCTATATCTTTATGCGTTTCTTGTTGATTATTTTCATGTCGACCTTGTTAACGCTGACCACACAGCCATTGTCCTTGGCTGACGCTATTGAGGCGATTTTAAAGCCATTACGGGTAGTACGTTTTCCTGTTTATGAAGTTGCTTTAATGTTGTCGATCGCATTGCGTTTTGTGCCGACATTGATGGACGAAACGGAAAAAATTATGAATGCACAACGGGCCCGCGGTGTTGATTTTGGTGAAGGCAACCTTTTCCAACAAATGCGGGCAATTGTACCTTTGCTGATTCCGTTGTTTGTCAGTTCGTTTAATCGGGCTGAAGATCTGGCTACTGCCATGGAGGCGCGTGGTTACCGGGGCGGTGAAGGCCGTAGTAAGTACCGAATTCTAACTTGGCATATGAGTGACACTTGGACTGTTATTGCCTTTGCGCTGTTGACTGGCGTTTTGGTTTGGTTACGCGCTTAAATCCAGCATTAAAAAAAGGCTAGGCATAAGGTGGCTTATGCTGGGGCCTCTTTTTTATTGCTTTGCAGGGTATTAGTTGCTACTTTAGGGAGGAATGGCTAATTTGGTAAGGTATAAAGTAACATTGGCTTACGATGGCACTCAGTTTGCTGGCTTTCAACTGCAATTGAAGCAGCGAACAGTTCAGGGGGTGATCGAAAAGGCGATCAAAACGATTGCTAAATCACCAACTAGATTGGTGGTCAACGGCTCGGGCCGTACAGATGCCGGTGTACATGCGTATGGCCAGGTGGTTCATTTTGATTTTCCTTTTATGATGCCAGCCACGGCAATGCTTAAAGCGCTAAATAGCCTGTTGCCTTTAGACGTTGTTGTCAAGGATTGTCAGATCGCTACTGCTGATTTTCATGCCCGTTACGATACTACCGGTAAACGTTATGTGTACCGGGTCAGTCGCGGCTATTATACGAATCCTTTTCGGCGATTTTATACTGGGCATTGGAAGTATGCTTTAGATGTTAGTAAGATGGAGGCCGCGATCGGGGATTATATTGGTACCCACGATTTTAGTAGTTTTGCGGCTTCCGGCGGCAGTATTCAAAATAAAGTTCGTACTATTTTCGCGGCTAGCGTAAGCGAAGATCCGCACAACGGTGAACTGGTTTTTGAATTCTATGGTGATGGCTTCTTGTATAATATGGTGCGGATCATGGTCGGTGTGGTGTTAGAAATTGGTAATGGTCGCCGGCCCCTCCACGATATTTTACGTTTGTATGAAGTTAAGGACCGTACGCAAGCACGCTACACCGCACCAGCCAGTGGGCTTTATTTAAAAAAAGTCTATTACGGTGATGGGCCTGCCGACCAATAAGCGGTCCACGGCGGTTTTTACTGAAAATAATTACGAAATTGATTGACAGTTTGCATGAAAATAGTTAAGATTATAGCTGGTACTGTTTACCCCACGATAAGCCCCGGAAACTTACTGGTGTTTAAACAGACACAGAAAAATGGAGGAATACACGTGCGCTCAACATATTTAGCAAAACCAGGCGAAGTAGAACACAAATGGTACGTTGTCGATGCAACTGATATTGCATTAGGCCGTTTATCCACAGTTGTGGCTTCTATCTTACGCGGTAAAAACAAACCAACATTTACACCAAACGTTGATACTGGTGACCACGTCATCATTATCAATGCAGAAAAAGTACTTTTAACTGGTCGTAAAGCGGCTAATAAAATCTACTATCATCATACCCTTCATCCAGGCGGTTTGAAGCAGATTTCTGCAGGTGAATTGCGTGAAAAGAACCCTGTTCGTTTATTGGAATTATCCATCAAAGGGATGCTTCCAAAGAACACTTTGGGTCATGCTCAATTTATGAAATTGCATGTTTACGCAGGTCCTGAACACAAGAATGCTGCACAACAACCAGAAACTTTGGATATCACAAACCTAATTTAAGGAGGGAAATGAATTGGCAGAAAAAGTTCAATATATTGGTACAGGCCGGCGTAAAAACTCAGTTGCCCGTGTACGTTTAGTACCCGGTACTGGTAAAATTACGATCAACGGTAAAGACCAAACAGATTATATTCCATTTGCAAATATTCGCGAAGACATGGTACAACCATTTGGTATCACTGATACTAATGATAGCTACGATGCACTTGTTAACGTTAACGGCGGTGGCTTCTCTGGCCAAGCTGGTGCAATTCGTCATGGTATTTCACGGGCACTATTAAACGTTGACCCTGATTTCCGTGGCCCATTAAAACGCGCAGGGCTCTTAACTCGTGACCCACGTATGAAGGAACGGAAGAAGCCAGGTTTGAAGAAAGCTCGTAAGGCTAGTCAGTTCTCAAAGCGTTAATCCGGCACGTTATAACAAGCCTGATTACGATTTTAACTTTTACCCCAATTGGTAAAATTCGCTCAGAAAATTGAACTTTGGGGTAAGGTTTGGGGTAAATATTATCCCGATGAGAATGTTGAACGTCAGATTAGATAATCTGGCGTTTTTTTGTACTTTCTTTTTTTAGTCGATTTACGAACATTTCATGCACCTTGGTGGAAATGACATCCGGCGTATTGACGTAAATTTTTGTCGTTGCTAAATCGGAATGAGTGAGTGCTTCGGAGATATCCTCAAGAGAAGCACCACCTTCACGGGCAAGTGTACCAAAAGTGTGACGCAATTTGTGTGGGTGTAATTTAGCCAATTCTGGATGACGATGATGGATCGACTTGATTCGATAATTCAAATAGTCGGAATGTAAGGGAACATTCATATGACCACGAAAATCGGTATACGTGAATACAAATTGGTCAGGTGTTTGCTCAATTCCAATTTGCGCTAACTCTTCGGCTTGCTGTGCCTTCCATTCTGCAATCTCACTAACTAGTTCTTCTGGAATAGTTAGCTGAGTGAACTTATGGCCCTTAGTGTCTTTGAGCTTCTTAGATTTAGAAAGACTTTGAATGATGAACAGGGAATTAGTTTTCAAGTCAATATGACGCCACTGTAAGCCATAGGTTTCACTCTTACGGTCACCAACGTGTAAAGTTAGCAAGAAGAGTAAATGCTGCATCAACGTGATTTTACCAGCTTGATAGTCTTCCTCTAGTGCTTCGAGCCAGTCGAGCAACTCTTGCGCCGTGAGTGCTTCTCCTTTCGCTTGGCGCTGCTTTTTCAGTTGGTCATGGTAAGGAGATGCAACCATATTTAGAACCTTACCAACGCGATTATATTCGATATAATCCATTGCTTCGGCGAGATCAAATACTTGGCGTGTGTAACTCTTGATATTACGAATATTGCTAAAAGTGGCAGATTTCATCGTCAATTCATTGATGACAATTTCTTTATGATTGTTCAGATAATTCAATGAGTAATTACCAAACATCGGCAGAATGTGAAGTCTAAAAATTGATTTTTGATAATCGATTGTCTCAACTGTAGGGACAACGCGTGTCCTCCCAGTCGCACCCTTAACATAAATATCCATGAAGACGTTGTGGTAAAAATCGCTAAATAACATTTCTCCTTTAGTTTCTAATGAACTCGGGCTATCATCCTTTCGTACCTGTTCAATTTGCATCAACACATTGGCTTCTTGAATCTTAGCTGTCTTGAGACTTGGCAGTGTTTTCTTGTAGCGGCGTTTGTTGTCGAAAAATGGTCTAAGCTTTTTTGGGTATTGCACTTCTACAAGATAACTTCCTGATTTGGTTTTACTAATAGTCATAACTACATTCCTCCAAAAAAATTAATTGAAATTTTTCAGAGCGAACGTAAGGCTTCAAAGTTATTTTAACTCATATGCTTCATTTCGTCAGCTCTAGTTATTAACCAATCATCAACAGATGAACGGTCAAAGCGAATGCAGCCACCAATTGTGATCGATGGTAGACCCTGAGCCATCCAGCTATCTAAAGTATTGTTGGCAATTTGCAAGTAATTACAAAGATCCTTTTTCTTAAGATAGCGGGTACCAATGGCGGCATCAGTCCTTACTCGCTTGACTTCACCCATGATCATTTGATAGATTTCGGCACGTAGTTTATCTTGTTGTTGATCACTGATTGTGATCGTGAATTCTGAAGTAGCGATAGTATCATCTCCAATCAGGTATGAATGACTAATGGGGGAGAATTAAAAAAAGTTGGGTGTTGGTCTCACTCCCTTTCAAAAAATAGTGCAACAATTTAATGGTGCTGTCAGACCTTGCTACCCAGTTCCGTCACTAACGGACATAGGAATTGCACCTCTCCTGCTTACGTGGGAGCCTCGCGGAAGTATCATTATCTACTTAACTTGTACGATCATTAGTTAGAAATCGTAGTTGAAGCGTGGGTGGCGCTCGCGGTTTTGGTCATGGCGTCCACGGATCAACAGTTCAAGTAAAGTAAGAAAGTTAGGGTAGCAATATTCAATTGTCAAAGGACTCACAGGTAATATTTCCTGTTCACTATATACATACAAATACGTGTGGTGCTAGTTTGTAACATTTAGAAATTTAACAAAAAAGTCCAACCCAGTTAGACTCATAAGTGACAAAACTTAAAAGGAGTAATAACTGTGTT
>NZ_BJDN01000031.1 GCF_005405165.1 Loigolactobacillus binensis | reverse complement strand
ACGCGTGATACGTAGTGTCCATTATGACTTAGCTCGCAAAAGCCACAGTTAGCGCAATGTTTCTGGTCGAACTTAACCGTGGCTATATATACTTTTGCGCGCTTAGCTTTAATCACTTGATAGTTATATTTGTAAAAAACTACATTTGGGTCTTTAATACTGAGCGCAAATTTTATATTATTATCTACAGGGTCCATAAGTTTTCACGTCCTTTAAAAAAGATGCTGTAGTGGGTGGATTTTTTAGGTGCGAGGCTTATGGGCCTTTTTTATTTTGCACTAAAAAATCCTGCTAATAGATTACCATGTTAAGTAAGCTATCAACAGGAAAAAGTATAGAACCAAATTTTTAACGTGTACTGTCAGTAGCTTTGGTGACTGGTGGTACGCGTTTCTTTTTATGTTTAATACGAATTTATGTTCGTATTTAGGCAATTCTTTAGAGAAGTTTAAGCGAATTTTTGTTATAATGTTGAGTTGAATGATGTGGCGCCGAGTTAGTTTAACTTGGCGTTTTCCAGTTGTAATAGATAATAATAAAAAACGGGGGACGAACAATTTATGGCCACAACGGATTTGTTAACGGGCATGAACGACAAACAGCAAGAAGCAGTTAAGCAGACGGAAGGGCCATTATTGATCATGGCCGGTGCCGGCTCAGGTAAAACACGGGTCGTGACGCACCGAATTGCCTACCTGATCGAAGACTTAGATGTCGCACCGTGGCATATTTTAGCGATCACGTTTACCAACAAAGCGGCTAAGGAAATGCGCGAACGGGTGGCTAATTTACTGAACGAACGAGCTGAAGCGGTGTGGGTCTCGACATTCCACGCTTTGTGCGTCCGAATTTTACGCCGGGATATTGATAAAATGGCAGGTGACTATAATCGTTCATTTACCATTGCTGATCCTGGTGAACAAAATACGTTGATGCGCCGGATCTTGACGCAGCAAAATATTGATCCTAAAAAATTTACCCCACGTTCGATCCTTGGTGAGATCTCCAACGCGAAGAATAAGTTACAAACCCCAAAAGATTACGCCGCTGCTACCACATCTCCGTTTGAAGAGATTGTGGCTAAATGTTACGAACCTTATCAAAATGAATTAGAAGCTAATCAGGCCTTAGATTTTGATGACTTGATCATGATCACCATTGATTTATTCCGCAGCGTTCCGGATACGCTGGCTTATTATCAGGATAAATTTCGCTATATTCATGTTGACGAATATCAGGATACAAACCAGGCACAATATACGTTGGTGAATTTACTGGCCCAAAAACACCATAATTTATGTGTTGTCGGTGATGCTGATCAGAGTATTTATGGCTGGCGTGGTGCTGATATCAGTAATATCATGAACTTTGAAAAGGATTATCCAGAAGCTAAAACAGTTATGTTGGAACAAAATTACCGTTCGACACAGACTATTTTGCAGGCTGCTAACGCGGTGATCAACAACAACGTCTACCGTAAGCCTAAAAAACTGTGGACTGAAAACGCGGCCGGCGATAAAATTTCTTATTATCGCGGTCAAAATGAGCATGATGAAGCACGTTTTGTCGTTGCTAAAATTCAAGAAGAGATGCAAGCCAATCATTTTGGGTACGGCGATTTTGCCGTTTTATACCGGACTAACGCCCAGTCGCGGACGATCGAAGAAAATTTGGTCAAAGCCAATATCCCTTATAAAATGGTGGGTGGTCATAAATTCTATGACCGTAAAGAGATCAAGGATCTGCTGGCATATCTGCGGGTGATCGTCAATCCAGAAGATTCCATCGATTTTGAACGGATCGTCAACAGTCCTAAACGAGGAATCGGTAATGGAACTTTGGATAAGCTACGTGATTTCGCCAATTATAATAATTGGTCTTTGTTAGAAGCAGCGCGTAATGTGGATCTGGCCAATGGTATTGCTACGCGCGCGCGCCATACACTAGGCAGTTTTGCGACTACCATGACGGCATTACGCGATAAGCGGACTGAGTGGGACGTCACTGAATTGACTAACCAAATGCTGGACCAAACTGGCTATTTAGCAGCATTAAAGCAAGAAAAAACCTTAGAAGCGCAAACCCGGATCGAAAATATTCAAGAATTTCTTTCTGTTACAAAGGAATTCGATGATGGGTATGTCGCTGAAGATGATGCGGATAGTGATCGCTTTGTTGATTTCTTAACTGATCTGGCTTTGGTATCGGCACAAGATGATATTGAAGAAGAGAATAACGAAGTGACGTTAATGACGTTACACGCCGCTAAAGGGCTGGAATTTCCGGTGGTTTTCATGATGGGGATGGAAGAAGGCATTTTTCCATTGTCGCGGGCGCTGCTGGAAAACGATGAGCTGGAAGAAGAGCGACGTCTAGCCTACGTTGGGATCACGCGGGCTAAGAAAAAGTTATATTTGACCAATGCCTATTCACGAATGCTATATGGTCGCACGCAAAGTAATCCAGTATCCCGTTTTGTTGGCGAGATCGATGAAGACTTGATTTTATTTGAGAACAAAACGGCCGGCAGCTTATCTGAGCGGAATATTCCGTTTAGTAATGCTCGGCAGGCTAATAATTATGCACGGGCAACGGCCACAACTTATCAGACACGGCGCGGAACGGCAGCAAAAGCGGTGACTAATTCGCCAAGTACTGGGGCCGAAGATAAAACTTGGCAACCTGGGGATAAAGTGACGCATAAAAAATGGGGTGAAGGAACGGTGGTCAAAGTCAGCGGCAATGGCACTGATGCTGAGCTAGACATTGCCTTTAAGTCCCAAGGCATCAAACGCTTGTTAGCAGCCTTTGCACCGATCACTAAAGTAACGGATTAAGTATATTAGGAAAGAAGGTGGCACCTGCTGGAAAGAACTCCGGTGGGCAACCAATGGCTTTAGAAAAACCAATCGAACAATATTCAGAGCAAGAAGCGAGTGCAGCGGCATTGGCTTTGCGCAATATTTTAGAGCAATGGAGTCAGGCCTATTACACGGCGGATCAGCCTTTGGTCGAAGATCATGTTTATGATGAAAACTACCGCGATCTAGAGGCATTAGAGCACGCGTTTCCAGTGATCGTTACCAGTGATTCGCCGACCCAACAAGTCGGGGGTCAGGTGCTGCCAGGTTTTACTAAGGTTACCCATGAACAGCCGATGTTGTCGATGGGTGATGTGTTTTCCGTGGCTGAATTAGCCAATTTTGACCAGCGCCTACGTAAAAATGTGACGGAAGATTTTGATTATAGCGTTGAATTGAAAATCGATGGGCTGGCCATTTCTTTAGTGTACGAAGATGGTGTTTTTGTGCGGGGGGCCACACGGGGGAACGGTACGATCGGCGAGGATATCACGCGTAATTTGAAAACCATTAAGTCGATTCCCCAAAAGCTAACTGAACCATTATCAATCGAAGTTCGGGGCGAGTGCTATATGCCGCGGATCTCCTTTGCTAAGTTAAACGAACAACGAGAAGCAGATGGGCTGGCAACGTTTGCCAATCCGCGAAATGCTGCGGCCGGTAGTTTGCGGCAGTTGGATTCGCGTGTGACTGCAGCCCGGAATCTCGCAACCTGGATCTATACTTTGACCGATTATGCAGCACTGAACGTTACCACGCAGGCCGAAGCACTGGCACGTTTGGCAGAGCTTGGCTTTGCCGTTAATCCAACCACTAAAGTCTGTCACTCGTTAGCAGAGATCAATGCCTTCATTGCAGAATATCAAGAAAAACGGAATCAATTGGCTTATGATATTGATGGGATCGTGTTAAAAGTTAATTCTTTGGCATTGCAGGCTGAGCTAGGCAATACTGTCAAAGTACCGCGCTGGGAAATTGCGTATAAATTTCCGCCTGAGGAAGCCGAAACGGTGATCCATGCCATTGAATGGACTGTGGGCCGAACTGGTGTTGTGACGCCAACTGCGGTGATGGATCCTGTTCAATTAGCGGGCACCACCGTTGCGCGGGCTACTTTGCATAACGGTGATTTAATTGCACAAAAGGACATTCGGCTTAACGATACTGTGTTGATCCACAAAGCCGGTGATATCATTCCGGAAGTGTCCACCGTTTTAACCGCAAAACGTGCGGCTGATAGTCAGCCTTATGCAGTACCGACCCATTGTCCTTCCTGTGCGTCGCCGTTGGTCCACTTGGAAGATGAGGTAGCTTTGCGCTGTATCAACCCTAAATGCCCTGCACAGATCAAGGAGCAGCTGACCCACTTTGCTTCGCGTAACGCGATGAACATCGCTGGTTTAGGCCCACAGATTGTGGAACAGTTATTTACCCGGGGTTTGGTGACAGATGTTGCTGATCTGTATCAGTTAACTTTAGCCCAATTATTAACTTTAGATAAATTTAAAGAAAAGTCGGCTAATAATTTATTACAAGCGATCGAGCGTAGCAAGGCTAATTCGCTGGAGCGTCTGTTGACTGGCCTAGGTATTCGCCATGTTGGTGCGAAAATGGCCCGCTCATTGGCCGAACATTTTGGTGATATGGCCAGCTTACAGGCCAGCAGCGCCGAAGCCATCGAAGCAATCGCGACTTCGGGAGCAATCATCGCTAATAGTGTCCGCACGTATTTTGATGCTCCGGAAGTCGGCCCGCTGATCACGCAGTTAAGCGCTGCGGGGGTGAATATGCGCTATTTAGGCCCGCAACCGACTAGTGCTGCTACTACACCATTTTCTGGTAAAACGATGGTACTTACCGGAACTTTGGAACGGCATAAACGAGCTGATCTAACCACGCAACTAGAGGATCTTGGTGCTAAAGTGACCAGTAGTGTCTCCAAGAAGACGGATATTGTGGTTGCAGGAGCTGATCCCGGTAGTAAGTACACCAAAGCACAAAAATTAGGGATCACTATCTGGGACGAGGCAACTCTGGAAGAAAACTTGCAGAGTTTAACTGACTAGCGGTATCATGGTTTCTAAGGTACACCTTTGCTATTAGCTTTGGTCATTAGAAATATGCTTTACTGTGGATATTACTACGGTTAATGTGGACATGGTCAATAATGAACAGGTGCCTGTCCGACTAGTTGCGCTTTTAGCAACGTAGCGAGGAAGGACATCCGTCGCGAAGATCAAAGGTTTCGGTACGAAACTTATCCTTAATAATGAACAGGTGCCTGTCCGACTAGTTGCGTTTTTAGCAACGTAGCGAGGAAGGACATCCGTCGCGAAGATTGAAGGTTTCGGTACGAAACCTATTCTTAATAATGAACAGGTGCCTGTCCGACTAGTTGCGTTTTTAGCAACGTAGCGAGGAAGGACATCCGTCGCGAAGATCAAGGGTTTCGGTACGAAACTTATCCTTAATAATGAACAGGTGGAGGAAACATTGTGAAACGATTTAGCACAATTTTAGCTTTAGCAGTCAGTGTGATTTTGTTAACTGCATGTGGCCGGTTAAATTCGTCTGGTGTGGGGACCACTAGTAGCACCAAAACTAAAAGTTCAATTCAAACTACTGGTCAAACTTCGGATAATGAATATCAAGGTGTCATTCAAAACGGTAAGTATAAAACCAGCAAGGCCCGCGGATTGACGCAGGATCAAAATACTAATGGTTATAACCTAAAGAGTTTTGAAAATGGTCTGCAAAGCATTTCGCAAAAACAATTTGCGACGGATGATTATATTTTCCAAGAAGGACAGTATTTGAAGAAGGCCACCGCCCAAAAATGGTTGGCGCGAAAATCGAAGAGTAATACTAGCGGATTGAACCCAGTGGACAATGGCCAAACCGATGCTACCAAACGTAATCCGGATTATTTACAGGCAATCGAAGAGCAAGATTACATGACGCAATCTGGTAGTAATTTAAAGCTTGGCGGGATGACGATCGGGTTGGCAATGAACCAAATCGATTATTACCAAAAAGAAGAATATGGTGCAACCTATGAAACTAGTATCTCTGAAGCTAAAATGACTAGTGAAGGTAAGTCGATGGCTAATAAAGTAGTTGCACGGATGCGCAAAACTGAGGGTGTCGGCAATGTGCCGATCGTTATTGCTTTATACAAACAGGCGACAAATGATAGCCTAGTTGGTGGCACATTCTTTGCGTACGGCATTAGTCGTGCTGGCAGTAAAACTATCAGTGAATGGCACAACGTTAATGAAGCCAATTACACCTTACCGGTTGTTGGTAGTGCTAAGTCAGGCAACTCTAGTGATGCGGAGGCCTTTAGTACCTTTAAATCACAAGTTGAGTCGTTCTTCCCTAATTTGTCAGGCGTTACGGCGCAGACACACTATAAAGATGGTAACTTAGCGGGGATGAACATCACGATCAACACCCAATTTTATAGTGAAACAGAAATTAAGAGTTTTACCCAGTATTTGGTTACGGCGGCTAATAAATATTTACCAAGTGAAGCGGCAATTGAGATCACAGTTAAATCGACTAATGACACGCAAGCTTTCATCGCGCGTGAGGCCGGTTCTAAGAGTTTCTATAGCCATGTTTTTGGTAGTTATTGATTGTTGCTTTAAACGTCCCTTAAATAGGAGCGTTTTTTTAATATTAGAGTACTGACATGGTTTCACATTGTCCACTCATTAATTAAAGAATGAAAGCTCGTTCTTAAGGGGAAGTTGTGCTAAACTGAAAATTGGTTGTTTCTTAACCTGAGAATATGAGATTTAATTAAGAATATTTCTGGAGGGACATAACGTGAAGCAAAAACGTCTTTTACGCCTTAGCTTAGGCTGGCGGATCGTGCTCGGTTTAGTACTTGGTTTAATTGTTGGGGCGCTTTTTTACCAAAATAAAATGGCGATCGCCATTTTGAATCCGATTGGCACGATTTTCATTAATTTGATCAAAATGATCGTCTTGCCGATCGTTGTTTCCTGTTTAGTTGTAGGGATCGCGAAAATGGGCGATATCAAAAAATTAGGCCGTGTCGGGGGTAAAACGCTGATTTATTTTGAAATCATGACGACGATCGCTATCGCTTTAGGTTTGATTGTGGGTAATTTAACGAAGCCAGGTGATACGATCAATATTCAAACGCTGAGCAAGGTTTCGATCAGTCAATATACAGCTACGGCTAAAACCGCCTCGAATCATGGCTTGGCTGATATTATTATGAATATTGTCCCAACTAATTTTTTTGACGCTTTAGGTAAAGGTGATATGATCCCCGTCATCTTTTTCACGGTTATGTTCGGCTTAGGTATTGCGGCCATCGGTAAACGCGGCCAAGTGTTAACCGATTTTTTTGAAGCAACTTCGGAAGTCATGTTTAAAATGACTAATTGGATCATGCAGTTAGCGCCAATCGGTGTTTTCGCGCTGATCGGTGTAACGATCGCGCAATTCGGGCTCAGCGCATTAAAACCGCTGGCGTTGTTCCTATTGATCGCTTACGCAACAATGATCGTTTTCGTGGTGGTAGTAATGGGGTTGGTGGCACGGCTGTTTCACCTGAATATTTTTGATTTACTCAGGGTGATCAAGGATGAAATGGTTCTAGCTTTTTCAACTGCTAGTTCTGAAGCAGCTTTACCGCGGATCATGGAGAAAATGCCCCGCTACGGTGTTAGCCAAGGGATTGCTTCTTTCGTTATTCCCACCGGCTATACCTTCAACTTAGATGGTTCAGCGATCTATCAATCGTTAGCCGCCTTGTTTCTGGCCCAGGCTTACCATATTCATTTAAGCATCGGCCAACAGATTACTTTATTAGTGGTATTGATGATTACTTCTAAAGGGATGGCCGGGGTGCCAGGTGCCTCGTTTGTCGTCTTGTTAGCGACGATCACCACGATCGGTGTGCCTGCATCTGGTTTAGCATTTATTGCTGGGATCGATCGTTTAGTTGACATGGGCCGCACTGCCGTCAACGTGGTCGGCAATTCGCTAGCTGCACTGATCATTGCCAAATCAGAGCATGAATTTGATGAAAATAAGCAACAGGCTTACCTGGCGGCGATCAAACACGCGCCAGCAGTTAAAAGTCATTAACCATAATTGCACTTTTAAATCAGGTTTGGCGAGAAGTACCGCTTAAAAGATTGTTACAAAACAGTTCTAGTTTTTTTGAAAAAGAAGCGGTAAAACACCGCTTCTTTTTTTCACCGTGAATCGCTATCGGCTGCGGCACGTGCTATAATAATTACATTGTGGCCGCGTTTGCAGTTTTTCAAACCTAATCCTTTACTGTAACAAAAATTTGCAGGAAAATTAGGCTTTTCAGGTTAAGCTGTTCACGGTAAACTATAATAAAGTAATCAAAAAATGAAAGAGAGGCCAGAGAATTGGCAATTAGTAAAGAGCAAGTTAGTCACGTTGCGAACCTCGCCCGTTTGTCTTTTAATGATGAAGAATTAAGCCAGTTTACTGATCAAATGAGCAAGATCACTAATATGTTCAACCAGTTACAAGAAGTTGATACAACTGATGTTGAACCGATGACCCACGTGGTCGATCTTGTGAATGTTGTTCGCGATGATGTACCCGCGCCAGCAGATCCAGAAGAACGGACAGCATTATTAAATAATGCACCGGACACTGAAGACGGCTACATTAAGGTACCTGCGATTTTCAATAATGGGGAGGATTCGGCTGAATGAACTTCTTTGACAATGATTTGACCACGATCCATAACCAATTAGTTAATCACGAATTGACCAGTTATGAATTGACTAAACAAACAATTGAAGCGCTAAAGGCAACGGATCAAAAAATCGGGGCTTTTTTAACGTTGGATGAAGAGAATGCCTTGGCAACTGCTAAAGCGATTGACGAAAAAGGCATTGATGCAACCAACTTATTAGCCGGTATTCCCATCGCCATCAAGGATAATATTATGACCAAGAATTTACGAACCACTGCGGCCAGCAAAATTCTGGAAAACTTTACGCCGGTTTATGACGCAACTGTGATGGAAAAAGTACATGCTAACGATTTAGTTGTTATCGGTAAAACTAACATGGATGAATTTGCTATGGGTGGTTCAACCGAAAATTCAGCCTTCAAAGTCACTAAAAATCCTTGGGACACCACTAAAGTGCCTGGCGGTTCTTCTGGTGGCTCGGCGGCGGCGGTTTCCGCAGGGATGGTGCCGTTTGCGTTGGGTTCCGATACAGGTGGTTCAATTCGGCAGCCTGCTTCATTTACCGGCGTTGTCGGTATGAAACCAACTTATGGTCGCATTTCCCGGTGGGGCTTGATCGCTTTTGGGTCAAGTTTGGATCAAATCGGCCCGTTCTCCCGCAGTGTAAAAGACAACGCGGCTTTATTAAATGTGTTGGTTGGTGAAGATAAACGTGATGGTACCTCTGTGGGTGGCCATGAGGCTGACTTCACCGCTAAATTAGATGCCGGTGTTAAAGGGCTGCGGATCGGCCTACCGAAAGAATATTTAGGCGCAGGTGTGCAACAAGAAGTTAAGGATGCTATTTTAGCTGCAGCTGCTAAGTACCGTGAATTAGGTGCAACGGTGGACGAAGTATCTTTACCACACTCTAAATATGGTGTGGCTGCTTACTATATTATTTCCAGTTCAGAAGCTTCTTCTAACTTACAACGTTTTGACGGTATCCGTTATGGTGTCCGGGCTCAAGATGCTAAAAACTTAGATGATGTTTATGTACATTCACGGACACAGGGTTTTGGTCCTGAAGTTAAACGGCGGATCATGCTAGGTATGTATTCCTTGTCTGCAGGTTATTACGATGCCTATTTCAAAAAGGCCGCTCAGGTACGGACCTTGATGCGTCAAGACTTTGCTAATATTTTTAAAGACCATGATTTGATCTTAGGCCCAGTTGCGCCAACCACTGCTTATGGTATCGGCGAAGATGTTACTGATCCGTTGACCATGTATGCAGGTGACGTTTTAAGTGTGCCGGTGAACCTTGCTGGTCTACCTGGTCTATCCTTACCAGCCGGCTTTGCCAACGGTTTACCGATCGGCATGCAGTTGATCGGTAAGTCATTTGACGAAACGACACTGTATCAAGCTGGTTATGCCTTTGAACAGGCAACTGATTTCCACAAACAAGTCCCAACGTTAGGGGGTAACGACTAGTGAACTTTGAAACGACTATCGGACTTGAAGTCCATGTTGAATTAAAAACAAAATCAAAAATGTTTAGTCCATCGGCCAACGAATTTGGCGATACCCCGAATATGAACACTAACGTGATCGATTGGGGCTATCCAGGTGTACTGCCTAGCGTCAATAAGGGTGCGTTGGAATATGGGATGCGCGCGGCATTGGCTTTAAACGCCACGATTGCCAAAGAGAATCATTTTGATCGGAAAAACTATTTCTATCCAGATAATCCTAAGGCTTATCAGATCACGCAGTTTGAACAACCGATCGGCCATGATGGCTGGGTGGAAGTTGAATTAGAAAATGGCGCGACTAAAAAAATTGGCATCGAAGAATTACATTTGGAAGAAGATGCCGGTAAAAATACCCATCGCGGCCAAAATTCTTACGTCGATCTAAACCGCCAAGGCACACCATTGATCGAAATTGTCTCAAAACCTGATATGGCTTCGCCTGAAGAAGCGTATCAATATTTGGAAACTCTGCGGCAAGTCATTCAATTTAGCGGCGTGTCCGACGTTAAAATGGAAGAAGGTTCTTTACGGGTCGACGCCAATATTTCGATTCGGCCAGTTGGTCAAAAGGAATATGGGACTAAAACTGAATTAAAGAACATCAACTCCTTTAATTACTTACGTAAGGGTTTGGAATACGAAGAAAAGCGCCAAGCACAGATCTTGTTATCTGGTGGCACGATTCGCCAAGAAACTCGGGGCTACAATGAAAACACCGGCGAAACTGTTTTACAGCGGGTCAAGGAAGGCTCCGATGATTATCGTTATTTCCCCGAACCAGATATTCCACCGATCCACATTAGCGATGATTGGATCGCAGAAGTACGGCGTTCGATTCCAGAAATGCCAGCGGCGCGGCGGCAACGTTACAGCAAAGAACTTGGCCTAAGTGCTGCTGATGCTGCAGTTTTGACGCAAAGTTTGGAAATGGCTGACTTCTTTGAAGCTACCGTTGCGGCCGGTGCTGACGCTAAATTAGCGGCTAACTGGTTACAAGGCGAAGTTAGCGCGTACCTGAATGCCGAAAAATTAGAGTTAGCGGGTACGGCTTTGACACCGACTAACTTGGCCACGATGATCAGCTTGATCACGGACGGTACGATCTCTTCGAAGATCGCTAAGAAAGTTTTCAAGGAAATCATTACTAAAGGTACTGAACCTAAGCAATGGGTTGAAGCCAAGGGCTTAGTTCAATTATCTGATCCAGCTAAATTATTACCAATGATCACGGAAATTTTGGATAATAACCAACAATCGATCACTGACTTTAAAAATGGTAAGGATCGTGCGATCGGTTTCTTAGTTGGTCAAATCATGAAGCAAACGCACGGCCAAGCTAATCCTAAGGTCGTTAATCAGTTGCTGATCCAAGAATTGAAAAAACGCTAAGTTAAACAGTAGCGTGTGGGCCTAAAATCGTTTTGACCTACATGCTAGAATCGTGTTCAAAATCAGTAGGTGACTAGGACTTTTGTCCCGCGCGTCATAGCTATTTGAACACATTAAAAGGAGGTTTTCCCATGCAGCAGCGGGCGCGTATTATTTATAATCCTAAGGCTGGTCATGAGGGCCTGAAGCAAAGTATGGTCGATATTTTGGCGATCTTTGAACAGGCCGGCTATGAAACTAGCGCCTATGCAACCACGCCGGAGCCACTTTCTGCGCAAAATGAAGCCACCCGCGCAGCCCAAGCAGGTTTTAGCTTGGTGGTGGCAGCTGGCGGTGATGGTACGATCAATCAGGTCGTCAACGGCTTGGCAGGCTTAAAAAAGCGACCGAAAATGGCGATCATTCCGGCGGGAACCACTAACGATTACGCACGGGCACTGAAAATTCCCCGGGATGATCCGGTGGAAGCCGCTAAAATCGTTTTGAAACAACGAACGATCAAAATGGATATCGGTCGCGCCGACGAAGAATATTTCATGAACATCGCCGGTGGGGGCTTCTTAACTGAACTCACTTACGGGGTACCCTCAGAAACCAAATCAATTTTTGGTTATCTAGCGTATTTACTTGAAGGTGCCCGGATGTTGCCGCAAATTAAGCCAGTACCAATGCATTTAGTTTATGATGATGGCGAATTTAAAGGTGATGCTTCCATGTTTTTGCTCGGTTTGACTAATTCCGTTGGTGGTTTTGAAAAGGTGGCACCGGACATTACGCTAGGAGACGGCCGTTTCTCGTTGATCATCGTTAAAACCGCGAACCTAGCCGAATTGGTTCGCTTGATCACGTTGGCCATCAATGGCAAACACTTAAACGATCCCCGGGTAGTTTACATTAAAACCCATAAGTTAGTTGCCAAAACCATGAATGGTGCAGAAATGAAGATCAATTTGGACGGTGAATTTGGCGGCACAGCGCCGATGACTTTCACTAATCTAAAGCAACATTTAGAAATTTTTGCTGACGTTGACGCAATGCCAAAAACAGCACTAGCGGTTGAAGATGCTGTTGGTATACCAGAAACACCGGTGAAACCAAAAAGTAAAGTATAAAAAACGTATTAAGCGTGTATAAACGGCAAGCTACGTTACGCTAACTTGCTAAAAATACTGTTCTCCGTTAGAATAGAGAACAGTATTTTTTTATGTTCGGTTGACGTCTGAAATATATTTTAAACGGCCAATTTTCTGCTTAGCCGCAATCGCTGAATTAAATTATGCAGAGGTCGCGGGTAACACTTATATCTGGACGTTTTTTGAAAGCACGCTTACAAGGAGAAAAAATGAAATTTATCGCACCAGTAACAAAAAATGAAGAGCTCACCGCAACAATCATTGACCTAACTTATGAGGGCATGGGGGTTGCTAAAGTAGCGGATTATCCATTGTTTATTGAAGATGCTTTACCTAGTGAAGAGGTAAAGCTTGTCGTGACCAAAGTGGGCAAAAATTACGGTTATGCCCGCGTATTAGAACGATTAACGGATAGTCCTGACCGGGTAGAATTGCCTAACAAAGCCTATATGCAGTCAGGAATCGCACCTTTGGGGCACTTAAGTTATGCTGCCCAATTGAAGTTTAAACAGCAGCAGTTACGGAACGTGTTTCAAAAAAATCATTTGGCTATCGAAGTTTTACCAACAATCGGCATGGCTGATCCTAAAGGTTATCGTAATAAGGCCCAAATTCCAGTGCGCCAAGTCAATGGTCAACTAGAAACTGGCTTTTACCGGAAACGCAGTCATCAATTGATCCCCTTGGAAGATTTCTACATTCAAGATCCAGAAATCGACCGTGCCATTGTGATCGTGCGCGATCTTTTACGCCAATATCACGTACCTGCTTATGATGAAGCACGTAATCGTGGTATCATGCGCAATATTATGGTTCGCCGCGGGCATTTCAGTCATGAAATGATGATCGTTTTGATCACCCGAACCAAGGAAATTCCCCAGCTACAAAATATCATTAGTGGAATTGTCACCAAGTTACCACGTGTTGTCAGCATCATGCAAAGCGTTGTGCCGAAGCCAACGAACGTCGTTCTTGGCCGTACCGTTAAAAAATTATATGGCAAAACATATATTCATGATGAGATTCTTGGCCATACTTTTGACGTGTCGGCGTTGTCTTTTTATCAAGTCAACCCATTACAAACAGAGAAACTTTACCAAACGGCCATTGACGCTGCCCATTTAACCGGTAAAGAAACGGTGATCGACGCTTATTCTGGAATTGGCACGATCTCGTTGTCGTTGGCTAAACACGCCAAGTACGTCTATGGGGTTGAAGTCACCGAAGCCGCCGTCGCTGATGCCAAACGTAACGCCAAGCATAACGGCATCCACAACGTGAAATTCCAACTAGGTTTAGCTGAAAAAGTCATGCAAGAATGGCGTGATGATGGTCTAGAAGCTGATGTCTTAGTCGTTGATCCACCACGCAAAGGCTTAGCTAGCACTTTTGTCGAAGCCGTTGGCGTTATGAAACCAAAACGGATCGTTTATGTTAGCTGTAATCCAGCAACGCTTGGTCGTGATATTGCGCTACTGCAAGAATTTGGTTATCATGCCGAGAAAACCCAACCAGTGGATATGTTCCCATTGACACAGCACATTGAGTCGGTGACTGCGTTGACCTTGAACTAAAAGCTTCGTTTAGGTTGAAACTTAATAGTATGATTTAGGAAAGCAGAACCCTATTGGCCCTGCTTTTTTTACTATGACGACAGGGTATTTTTCTTACTCAGCGAATCAATTTGGTTGCGATGGACCGCACCGTTTATCAGGCTAGCCGGCCTAGTAGACTAATCGTAGAACCTGGCCAATTAAAACAGCTACAGCAATTGGCCCAACCGGATTTGCAGGAATTAAGGCTGGCTATTTTAGAATATAAGCGTGCCGGCTCTCAAGAAGGCATCACTGATTTGCTGATGGCGGAGGTCAAGCGGTTAGGATAGATAATAGATAACCCCCCTACCATTATGGCAGGGGGGTCAGTGCTAATAAGGATTCGGTAGCTTGCCGAACCATTTATTATAAGGTCCCGGAAAAGATCAAATAGAAAGATGATAGCTGATTAATAAAATAGTTTTAATAGTAGTACCATAAATCCAATTATGACCAATAACGACTTTTGCGTTACCTTCAAACTTATTTCAAATTTAATAAGCATGCCCTTCTTCCAATTATAAGGTTGTTTTTGCTTGGATTCGAGATACATGATTGTTAAATTTACTAAATCTTCTTTGAGCCAGGGAACTTATAATTCATCAAATAGCTAATAGAAGTCAGCAATACTACTGAAAATCAATAACCTACGTCATTAAATGTCAAGTACCACTTTAGGACATTATCTTCGTTCTTCATAGAGTTATATTAATTCCTTGCCGTCTATAGCTAAATAAGATGATATAAATGTTATCGGAAATATTTTTCAATATTAAAAAAACGGATTCAACGCGGCTATACGGCTTATTTTTTTGAAATTAATCTATTCTAGATAAATAGAAAAGAAAAAATTATTTTGTCTTTAAATTAGTCAAAATAGTTTGGACTGATGAATAGTAAATCACAGGATAAAATGTGGATAGGCAATACTTAGGGTTACCAAATGGGGCTAGTAATTTTGATTGGCCGTTGTCTAATTTTAGGGCAAGCAAAAGAGCCCGATATCCGCGTGATACCAGGCTCATTTACTACACTAGATCTATTTTAGCTGAAAACTGAAGGAATCAATAGCGATTAAGAACGCAATGGGCGGTTATTTATTGATCTATTTTAGCTGAAAACTGAAGGAATCAATAGCAGCCTATCGTTGGCCATGCGCGTTAAGGTAGATCTATTTTAGCTGAAAACTGAAGGAATCAATAGCGACATCAAATTCGCCCTTTAAATATCCAAAGATCTATTTTAGCTGAAAACTGAAGGAATCAATAGCATGCAAAAGACAATTGATACGATGACCCATGATCTATTTTAGCTGAAAACTGAAGGAATCAATAGCTTCGCGTCTATTTTAATGATGCCACGGGGAGATCTATTTTAGCTGAAAACTGAAGGAATCAATAGCTTTATTAATAAAAGGAAGTGAATTTAATTAGATCTATTTTAGCTGAAAACTGAAGGAATCAATAGCCAAAAAGGCTGTTAGTTTTGTCGACCCTGCGATCTATTTTAGCTGAAAACTGAAGGAATCAATAGCTGGCGTTACTGTCATAACTTTATATCCGTTGATCTATTTTAGCTGAAAACTGAAGGAATCAATAGCTATGTTGCTGTTGAGTACTTACTTGACACCGATCTATTTTAGCTGAAAACTGAAGGAATCAATAGCGCTAATTAATCAGCTACTAGCAGGGAATGAGATCTATTTTAGCTGAAAACTGAAGGAATCAATAGCGTTGACAAGTCGAAGTGCTCATACAAATACGATCTATTTTAGCTGAAAACTGAAGGAATCAATAGCAAACGAATATACGTGCTTAATAATCCCAGCGATCTATTTTAGCTGAAAACTGAAGGAATCAATAGCTAGTAATCATATAATGGCGATTTGTACTCAGATCTATTTTAGCTGAAAACTGAAGGAATCAATAGCGTTGCCAGATAATGTTGAACCAGTTTTGTTGATCTATTTTAGCTGAAAACTGAAGGAATCAATAGCCATCATCAATCGATGCCATTGTGTCCTCGAGATCTATTTTAGCTGAAAACTGAAGGAATCAATAGCCGTCAGTCACCTCTTCACGATTCAGTTGCTGATCTATTTTAGCTGAAAACTGAAGGAATCAATAGCTGGTACATGATTGCATTGATTACTGCTGGTGATCTATTTTAGCTGAAAACTGAAGGAATCAATAGCATTGCTTGCATGCGTGATAACTTTATTTTTGATCTATTTTAGCTGAAAACTGAAGGAATCAATAGCAACCATCATGCGCCCAACCACATCGGCTAAGATCTATTTTAGCTGAAAACTGAAGGAATCAATAGCAAAAAAAACGGAGCACACCGAATAGAAACCGATCTATTTTAGCTGAAAACTGAAGGAATCAATAGCCAGTAGTAGCGGTTGCTACTACTGTTTGGAGATCTATTTTAGCTGAAAACTGAAGGAATCAATAGCACTTGTTTTTTTAAATCCCTCAATATTGTTGATCTATTTTAGCTGAAAACTGAAGGAATCAATAGCATGAAAGGGTGATTTGAATGACGATCTATTGATCTATTTTAGCTGAAAACTGAAGGAATCAATAGCTTACCAGCAAGTGCCCTTAATGTCCGAGAGATCTATTTTAGCTGAAAACTGAAGGAATCAATAGCGACATTTTTACGGGCAAAGAAGTTTATGTTGATCTATTTTAGCTGAAAACTGAAGGAATCAATAGCTTACCCACATCAGTCCCACCTTTCGTCCTGGATCTATTTTAGCTGAAAACTGAAGGAATCAATAGCTTGCCAATCAAAACACTTTCGCTAGTGCATGATCTATTTTAGCTGAAAACTGAAGGAATCAATAGCTCTGTCGCATTACTATCCGCTGTTGTTGCGGATCTATTTTAGCTGAAAACTGAAGGAATCAATAGCAACAGATGCTTATTACATTGTTCCTTTATCGATCTATTTTAGCTGAAAACTGAAGGAATCAATAGCCTTAACAAAAGAAGTAATGATTGCCTACCGGATCTATTTTAGCTGAAAACTGAAGGAATCAATAGCAAGATAACCTACGGAGTGATGCAGAGTTTGGATCTATTTTAGCTGAAAACTGAAGGAATCAATAGCTCTCCAATCATCCTTATCATAAGAGTTGCCGATCTATTTTAGCTGAAAACTGAAGGAATCAATAGCGAACAAAGGCAAGCTAAGCAGAACTCCCGTGATCTATTTTAGCTGAAAACTGAAGGAATCAATAGCGTGACTTCCGTCTGCTCGACACCAAGATAAGATCTATTTTAGCTGAAAACTGAAGGAATCAATAGCACATGGTCTTTAGAGTATTATCAGCAGGCTGATCTATTTTAGCTGAAAACTGAAGGAATCAATAGCCGCTGTTGGTTTGAGTAGCAGCTACTTTTTGGATCTATTTTAGCTGAAAACTGAAGGAATCAATAGCCAACTGCCGCATGGCGTGCACCAATTCTGGGATCTATTTTAGCTGAAAACTGAAGGAATCAATAGCCTTCTCAGTCATGAACACTCGCTCAGTCATGATCTATTTTAGCTGAAAACTGAAGGAATCAATAGCACAAATGTATAGGATATTCTTCCTGAACCAGATCTATTTTAGCTGAAAACTGAAGGAATCAATAGCCTTAGTCCATCAATGCAAGATATGATTATGATCTATTTTAGCTGAAAACTGAAGGAATCAATAGCCTCCTCTGTTGGTTCAGTAATCAACATTATGATCTATTTTAGCTGAAAACTGAAGGAATCAATAGCCTTAATTTACAACAAGACGGAGTATTGGCAGATCTATTTTAGCTGAAAACTGAAGGAATCAATAGCTTGGAATCTTAAAGTCAGCGGTGCCTCCAAGATCTATTTTAGCTGAAAACTGAAGGAATCAATAGCCTTGGGGACCAGTTGGACCGATATCACCCGGATCTATTTTAGCTGAAAACTGAAGGAATCAATAGCACCGGCTAATAATTTAACTGACCCACCAGTGATCTATTTTAGCTGAAAACTGAAGGAATCAATAGCGTGGTGCAAGGATAAGAAGCGTCGTGCTAAGATCTATTTTAGCTGAAAACTGAAGGAATCAATAGCCCAACTCAAATGAAGTACTCTGTCCTTTACGATCTATTTTAGCTGAAAACTGAAGGAATCAATAGCAGTGAAAAGACTAGGCTTACTGAAATCCAGATCTATTTTAGCTGAAAACTGAAGGAATCAATAGCAGCAGCGGAATAATATCAATTGCCACCGACGATCTATTTTAGCTGAAAACTGAAGGAATCAATAGCCCGACACTACCAACGTTGGGTAAGTGTCCAGATCTATTTTAGCTGAAAACTGAAGGAATCAATAGCGGTGATTGCAAAGTGAAGCCAGTAAAATGCGATCTATTTTAGCTGAAAACTGAAGGAATCAATAGCCAATAATTCCAGTTGCTAAAGTATTTTGCTGATCTATTTTAGCTGAAAACTGAAGGAATCAATAGCATCAGTTGCGTTAGTCGGATCAACTGTAATGATCTATTTTAGCTGAAAACTGAAGGAATCAATAGCAATGGGTACCAGGTATAGCTCATTACCTGTGATCTATTTTAGCTGAAAACTGAAGGAATCAATAGCGTCGAGTACATATAATTGCATAAATTTTCCGATCTATTTTAGCTGAAAACTGAAGGAATCAATAGCCTTCCCGCATATCATAAGCAAAGGGATCCGGATCTATTTTAGCTGAAAACTGAAGGAATCAATAGCTGTGAATGAGGTGAGTTGATGACAGATGAGATCTATTTTAGCTGAAAACTGAAGGAATCAATAGCACGCGGCGGTTCGCTTCGAAAGTTTCTAATGATCTATTTTAGCTGAAAACTGAAGGAATCAATAGCATTGCGAGTCCACAAACGTTCCGACTTATCGATCTATTTTAGCTGAAAACTGAAGGAATCAATAGCCGCTGTTTTAAATGTGTCAGTTGATGTACCGATCTATTTTAGCTGAAAACTGAAGGAATCAATAGCCGTCCCCTTATCCACGACCTCATCATGTTTGATCTATTTTAGCTGAAAACTGAAGGAATCAATAGCTTGGTCTTATCTTATTCAATTTGGGACTTTGATCTATTTTAGCTGAAAACTGAAGGAATCAATAGCTTCCTTAACGCCCATAAGCACTTCCCTCACGATCTATTTTAGCTGAAAACTGAAGGAATCAATAGCACCTTTAAAATAAATCTTTTTCTTGCCACTGATCTATTTTAGCTGAAAACTGAAGGAATCAATAGCATACGACAATCGTGAAACTTTAGTTCAGGCGATCTATTTTAGCTGAAAACTGAAGGAATCAATAGCTCATCCAAGGCATAATTCTTTACAGTTTTGGATCTATTTTAGCTGAAAACTGAAGGAATCAATAGCGGAAGGGGGCGTTTGGATGAGTAAATTAAGATCTATTTTAGCTGAAAACTGAAGGAATCAATAGCCGTCCACCCCAACATATGGATCTATCACAGATCTATTTTAGCTGAAAACTGAAGGAATCAATAGCTACTAGTAGCTGTAGTCGCTACACTAGCTGGATCTATTTTAGCTGAAAACTGAAGGAATCAATAGCGTTTAAGCCAAAATGGTACATAGAACAGATGATCTATTTTAGCTGAAAACTGAAGGAATCAATAGCAATGACCTTGCCATTGGTGGTAGTTCAGACGATCTATTTTAGCTGAAAACTGAAGGAATCAATAGCGCTGGCTACTTTGCAATCAAGTCAGCTAAGGATCTATTTTAGCTGAAAACTGAAGGAATCAATAGCTATCATAATGGTTTTAACTTTGAATTGACTGATCTATTTTAGCTGAAAACTGAAGGAATCAATAGCGGCGTCAATATGAATTTATGTGATTTGGGTGATCTATTTTAGCTGAAAACTGAAGGAATCAATAGCCTGATCAAGCTATTCAAACGGTCGCCCGCGATCTATTTTAGCTGAAAACTGAAGGAATCAATAGCCAATACGCTAGTAGAGCTAGCGAGATAGCTGATCTATTTTAGCTGAAAACTGAAGGAATCAATAGCGCAGGACATGTCTTTATACGAAAAATTGAAGATCTATTTTAGCTGAAAACTGAAGGAATCAATAGCGTTGGAAGCTTCAACATCTGTGTTCGCCCCGATCTATTTTAGCTGAAAACTGAAGGAATCAATAGCGGCCTGTAATTCGGCAATCAGTTCATCATTGATCTATTTTAGCTGAAAACTGAAGGAATCAATAGCACGTTCCACTTGCTTATCAGGATTGTTCACGATCTATTTTAGCTGAAAACTGAAGGAATCAATAGCGGTTTTGTTGGTCTTATCCAAATTGGTTTGGATCTATTTTAGCTGAAAACTGAAGGAATCAATAGCGATGGTGTCCTGCTTGATAACCCTGATAAGATCTATTTTAGCTGAAAACTGAAGGAATCAATAGCTACCTTTTGCCACTGATCTCACCTCCTAAAGATCTATTTTAGCTGAAAACTGAAGGAATCAATAGCGTCCATATCGCTGCCCAATTGATCGCGCCAGATCTATTTTAGCTGAAAACTGAAGGAATCAATAGCCATCTCGCTGATTAAGTCCCCAATAGCAAAGATCTATTTTAGCTGAAAACTGAAGGAATCAATAGCGGTTCAATGGTTGACCAACTGCTAGCAATAAGATCTATTTTAGCTGAAAACTGAAGGAATCAATAGCTGCGGTTACCTGGGTGTCTTTTGAGGGGGGGATCTATTTTAGCTGAAAACTGAAGGAATCAATAGCTTAGGGCTTGCTTAAGAAACTACACCAACGGATCTATTTTAGCTGAAAACTGAAGGAATCAATAGCACTTGGTCGTTAGTTGATAGATAGTTGCCGGATCTATTTTAGCTGAAAACTGAAGGAATCAATAGCAGGTTTATCTAGGTCAAGCTCAATTGGAAGATCTATTTTAGCTGAAAACTGAAGGAATCAATAGCAGCGCTTGCCTGCAAGCAGGTCTTACGTGCGATCTATTTTAGCTGAAAACTGAAGGAATCAATAGCTCAAAGTAAGCTGCCATCTGCCGAACCATTGATCTATTTTAGCTGAAAACTGAAGGAATCAATAGCAAACATTCTAGGGCATATCAATCGACTAAAGATCTATTTTAGCTGAAAACTGAAGGAATCAATAGCTGACTCAGATGACTATTCAGGCGGGACAACGATCTATTTTAGCTGAAAACTGAAGGAATCAATAGCGTCGGTGCACCAAAATAAAAAAGACCATCAGATCTATTTTAGCTGAAAACTGAAGGAATCAATAGCTGTCACTGCTGCATTATATAACAATTTTTATGATCTATTTTAGCTGAAAACTGAAGGAATCAATAGCGAGCTAGCGGGCGACACCTACCAGACTGAAGATCTATTTTAGCTGAAAACTGAAGGAATCAATAGCGGTGACCATGGGGTTGCAATATCGCCCATTGATCTATTTTAGCTGAAAACTGAAGGAATCAATAGCCAGTTCTTGCTGCTTCCTTTTTAACTCGTCGATCTATTTTAGCTGAAAACTGAAGGAATCAATAGCCGCACCCGTAAACCACAGCATGATGATTAGGATCTATTTTAGCTGAAAACTGAAGGAATCAATAGCTTCATTTAACAAACCCCACTGCATTTAGCTGATCTATTTTAGCTGAAAACTGAAGGAATCAATAGCACGGTTAAACCTGTATAATCTTCAGTTTCTAGCTCATCTGGATCTATTTTAGCTGAAAACTGAAGGAATCAATAGCACGGTTAAACCAACCACGCTATTAATTTGTGATCTATTTTAGCTGAAAACTGAAGGAATCAATAGCGCGATCGGCTTGCGATAACTTTTCAAGTTTGATCTATTTTAGCTGAAAACTGAAGGAATCAATAGCGTCGTTAGCTAAAAGAAGTCGTGGTCATAAGATCTATTTTAGCTGAAAACTGAAGGAATCAATAGCTGACTGCCTTAATCGGGTTACGGGTATTGGGATCTATTTTAGCTGAAAACTGAAGGAATCAATAGCTCCCAGCTTCGCGCTGTTCGACAAACTGTTGATCTATTTTAGCTGAAAACTGAAGGAATCAATAGCCCGTTTCCAACTTGTATGATTTTTAATCTTGATCTATTTTAGCTGAAAACTGAAGGAATCAATAGCAAACTGCTGCCATATATGACTGATGCCGCCGATCTATTTTAGCTGAAAACTGAAGGAATCAATAGCCGATGCTTTAGCTGGCTGCGGTTCAAAAGCGATCTATTTTAGCTGAAAACTGAAGGAATCAATAGCGCTACTTGTTAAAGCTCACAATGACTCGAGGATCTATTTTAGCTGAAAACTGAAGGAATCAATAGCTGGTTAGTTGCTAACCATAGTTTAAACTCCGATCTATTTTAGCTGAAAACTGAAGGAATCAATAGCACTGAGCTAAAGGCAGTGGGGTTTGTTAAAGATCTATTTTAGCTGAAAACTGAAGGAATCAATAGCAGTATACGCTGGCAATTATCTGGTGAAATCGATCTATTTTAGCTGAAAACTGAAGGAATCAATAGCCAACTTTTACGACATCACTAAAATCGTCGCGATCTATTTTAGCTGAAAACTGAAGGAATCAATAGCCAATACTAGCGCCAATCATGACGCCGGTTGGATCTATTTTAGCTGAAAACTGAAGGAATCAATAGCAACTGGTATCGTTAGGCGTCACACTACAATGATCTATTTTAGCTGAAAACTGAAGGAATCAATAGCCCTAAATGGTATTAGCAACACTAATTATATGATCTATTTTAGCTGAAAACTGAAGGAATCAATAGCGTAATTCAAGTGGGGTATCAAAACTGGCATGATCTATTTTAGCTGAAAACTGAAGGAATCAATAGCGCGTCTGTCGGTTTGATTACAATGCCCAATGATCTATTTTAGCTGAAAACTGAAGGAATCAATAGCATCAACATCGAGAACGATACCGGTCGCCTTGATCTATTTTAGCTGAAAACTGAAGGAATCAATAGCTAGCTTTTGAACCACACCATAGGCGGCACGGATCTATTTTAGCTGAAAACTGAAGGAATCAATAGCTTGTAACAGGTACTTGTCATTTCGTACTGCGATCTATTTTAGCTGAAAACTGAAGGAATCAATAGCGATCAAGAAAAACGCAAATAACCGGATTAGGATCTATTTTAGCTGAAAACTGAAGGAATCAATAGCATGACGCTAAAGGAAACACAGTTATCTACCGATCTATTTTAGCTGAAAACTGAAGGAATCAATAGCCCAGATGATGATCGTGAGTGGAGCTTGACTGATCTATTTTAGCTGAAAACTGAAGGAATCAATAGCTCGTGAGCATTATTATATTGTTGCCATTGAGATCTATTTTAGCTGAAAACTGAAGGAATCAATAGCATTAAGCTGTTGCTTGTTACTTCGCTGAAAGATCTATTTTAGCTGAAAACTGAAGGAATCAATAGCGTAATGTAATTGCGATAGCGCCGGTACTGGGATCTATTTTAGCTGAAAACTGAAGGAATCAATAGCCGTACCATCATTGCGCATTTGAAAATTGATGATCTATTTTAGCTGAAAACTGAAGGAATCAATAGCCCACATCTTTAAAACACTTATATGGGCTTAGATCTATTTTAGCTGAAAACTGAAGGAATCAATAGCTCTAGGGCGGTTTCTAATGCTTCAAGATTAGATCTATTTTAGCTGAAAACTGAAGGAATCAATAGCCTTATCTTTTGCAATATTTAATGCCACTATGATCTATTTTAGCTGAAAACTGAAGGAATCAATAGCATTGCAATGTCTGACAAGTTAACCTTCCCGGATCTATTTTAGCTGAAAACTGAAGGAATCAATAGCCTTTGAGAATAAATCCATTGCGCCACCGATGATCTATTTTAGCTGAAAACTGAAGGAATCAATAGCCGGCCGGCAGTAGGTAAATCAGCATTTGCCGATCTATTTTAGCTGAAAACTGAAGGAATCAATAGCCTTAAGTGTGGTTTTGACGGCGATTTAAAAGATCTATTTTAGCTGAAAACTGAAGGAATCAATAGCTGGTGTTCTGGTCTTATCATAATCAAGGTAGATCTATTTTAGCTGAAAACTGAAGGAATCAATAGCCCCTTGTGCCGGCTATTTTATTGCTCGCGCGATCTATTTTAGCTGAAAACTGAAGGAATCAATAGCTGAGGAACCTGAGCTTACCGAAGACGAGAAGATCTATTTTAGCTGAAAACTGAAGGAATCAATAGCTCTGTTGCTGCGACTGTTGCATTTGTTGCTGATCTATTTTAGCTGAAAACTGAAGGAATCAATAGCTCGATGTAGCGAGTTTTACGTTTGGCATTTGATCTATTTTAGCTGAAAACTGAAGGAATCAATAGCGGTCGGGCACAATTTAAGTACAACGACACCGATCTATTTTAGCTGAAAACTGAAGGAATCAATAGCGCCATTGGCAGGCTTCTTGTCTTTGTTTTGATCTATTTTAGCTGAAAACTGAAGGAATCAATAGCTCTAATGTTGCATATATTAGATTCTCTATTGATCTATTTTAGCTGAAAACTGAAGGAATCAATAGCTTTTGAGACTAAGCTGCTATACCAGCTAGCGATCTATTTTAGCTGAAAACTGAAGGAATCAATAGCGAAATTATGAGTGCAGCCACGTTATGTCCGATCTATTTTAGCTGAAAACTGAAGGAATCAATAGCGTATCGGATTCGATGTCACATGCTACAATCGATCTATTTTAGCTGAAAACTGAAGGAATCAATAGCATTCAGGTATGACCTATGTTAATGGGTTCGGATCTATTTTAGCTGAAAACTGAAGGAATCAATAGCCACGACTAAGGATTTGAAAGAGAACACTAAGATCTATTTTAGCTGAAAACTGAAGGAATCAATAGCTGCTCATGACTACTTCATAGTCGCCGTCTTGATCTATTTTAGCTGAAAACTGAAGGAATCAATAGCCCATCAGTAGCAGACCCAATTAAAAAGATGGATCTATTTTAGCTGAAAACTGAAGGAATCAATAGCCTCTGGTTGGTAGCGGCTATCAGTTTTATGATCTATTTTAGCTGAAAACTGAAGGAATCAATAGCTATTGGTAACTTATTAAACCGGTTTGAGAAGATCTATTTTAGCTGAAAACTGAAGGAATCAATAGCACTAAATCCAGATCCAACTCGGTGACTTGTGATCTATTTTAGCTGAAAACTGAAGGAATCAATAGCTAAGTCAATGTCCTCATCACTCATGCCCATGATCTATTTTAGCTGAAAACTGAAGGAATCAATAGCCAGCAGCCTATTGTCGTTGACAAAGACGGTGATCTATTTTAGCTGAAAACTGAAGGAATCAATAGCCGCTGTCATCGTTGCTTACAACAAGTTTGCGATCTATTTTAGCTGAAAACTGAAGGAATCAATAGCCGAGTTTGGGCAGCGCCCATGATTTTGATTGATCTATTTTAGCTGAAAACTGAAGGAATCAATAGCTCAAGCTTATAACCATTCAAAAATCGCACAGATCTATTTTAGCTGAAAACTGAAGGAATCAATAGCGCTCAACCTTCACAGGACAGCACGAACCAAGATCTATTTTAGCTGAAAACTGAAGGAATCAATAGCGCCATTTTTATTTCCTCCTTAGCTTGCCTGGATCTATTTTAGCTGAAAACTGAAGGAATCAATAGCTCAGGTAATGCTTTCCGAAGCATGTCTTCAGATCTATTTTAGCTGAAAACTGAAGGAATCAATAGCAAAAGGCCGTTTATTGTACAGCACACTTTGGATCTATTTTAGCTGAAAACTGAAGGAATCAATAGCTCATTGAGCCAAACATTAATTTGTTGATCCGATCTATTTTAGCTGAAAACTGAAGGAATCAATAGCAAGTTTGAGGCTTATCTAAATGAGCAACCAGATCTATTTTAGCTGAAAACTGAAGGAATCAATAGCTCAAAAGTCACGGTGTAGAGTAAGCCGTTTGATCTATTTTAGCTGAAAACTGAAGGAATCAATAGCTTTGAGGACGAAGAAAAGTTCGTTCGCCCAGATCTATTTTAGCTGAAAACTGAAGGAATCAATAGCATATTTAGCGGTGTCCTTTAAGATTTGGTTGATCTATTTTAGCTGAAAACTGAAGGAATCAATAGCCGCCATAAGTTTCAGTCCAAAACGGATTGGATCTATTTTAGCTGAAAACTGAAGGAATCAATAGCTGTCATTTTAGCAACACTGCCATAAGTCTTGATCTATTTTAGCTGAAAACTGAAGGAATCAATAGCGTTGCTTATGAAGATGACACAATTAAAGTTGATCTATTTTAGCTGAAAACTGAAGGAATCAATAGCGAGTATTTGATACGTATACAGTTCCATTAGGATCTATTTTAGCTGAAAACTGAAGGAATCAATAGCTCTGGCATTGGAGATGACCAAGTTGGGTTAGGATCTATTTTAGCTGAAAACTGAAGGAATCAATAGCAACAACTCGCCATGACTAACACTCCAGTCAGATCTATTTTAGCTGAAAACTGAAGGAATCAATAGCTTACATTTTATATTTGATGGATATTTGGCTGATCTATTTTAGCTGAAAACTGAAGGAATCAATAGCGCTCCAGCTGAAAGCCTTGAACCAAGAATGGATCTATTTTAGCTGAAAACTGAAGGAATCAATAGCCAGATCACACGCAATAGGTGCGTGCTTTTCGATCTATTTTAGCTGAAAACTGAAGGAATCAATAGCCAGTCTAGCCAGCCATCTTGTGCGGTCTTGATCTATTTTACTAAAGGTTGAAAGTTAAATAGTTACTCCATACCCAAGTTGAAGTGCAATAGAAAAGTTAGACGATTTATATTTTAAGTTAAGCTGCCATGGCCTGATGCCTGTATTCTGGTTGGGTCCCTGTCAGCCGCACAAGTAAATATTAAAAATTAGGCAGTTTGATTTCTGGGTTCTTCGGGGCGTATATTCCTACCTAGGTAGGAGTATTTTTATGGGCTGAAAATGTTCGCGATATAGTGTGGAAGAAAGGCTCTTCTATATTAAATTGGTGCAAGGCGGGATGTCGGCCAGGGCTATTAGGCAGGAGTACGGTGTGCACGATTCAAAGGTGGCCCAGTGGATTGAACGCTACAATACCGGAGGTGTAGATTCATTACGTGACCGACATCAACAGCACGTCTACTCAAAGGAACTGATACTTGAGGTGGTCCAAGCCTATTTGGCCGGTGGCACATCGTATTCCAGGCTTGCGCGACAATACGATATTTCCAATAATTCTGTCGTCTATCAGTGGGTCAAACGGTATACTAGCGGTAAATCACTCACAGCCACCAGGAGGACTACCCCGATGAAAGATGGCTGGAAGACTGAACAGGTCGAACGTATCGAGATCGCGCAATGGGTCATTGCCAACGAGATGAACTACGTCGCTGTGACTACGCAGTTTAATGTGTCCTATGGGCAAGTGTATACTTGGGTCAAGAAGTTTAAGCAAGGCGGTCCCAACGCACTCGCAGACCGCCGCGGCAAAACCAAGAAAGACACTAGCCAGTTGACCGAAATGGAACTAAGAGACTAGAGATCAAGCGGCTCAAGGCCCGGTTAGCCCATGTTTCGACGGAGGTCGCTGTGCTAAAAAAAATCCAAGAGTTCGAAGGGATGGATGTTCGGCAGAAGAAAAATACCTCACAGTTCAAGCACTCGCACAAAAAATAAATCCCGACACCAATCAAGTACACAGGATTAGTTTCATGTGCCAATACGTTGGTGTATCTCGTGCTGTATACTACAAGTGGACGCACCGTAAAGTAACGGCACATGAACTTGAAAATGAAGCAATCTTAGCCTATATCATTGAACGAGAAGAGTCAAAAAACTACATTTATGGTGTCCATACCATGACGATGTATCTCAATGAGGAAACGTCTTATCATGTCAGTCGAGGTCGTGTACGTCGTATCATGCGGCGTAACGGTATCCGACCATCAATTCGTGTGGCCAAGCGCGATCGTAAAGCAGAAAAGAAAGAGTGTATCCTTGCCAATAAATTACTTTGCGCAGACAGCAGCCATGACTTCGCTCCTGAGCGACCAAACATGACCTGGGTAACTGATTTTGTAGCGAGCCGAGGTTCGGACCAGATAAGCAGCAACGATTACGTTTGAGTGCGATCAAGGACCTTTATGATCACAGTATTATTGCATGGCGAGTAGCGAGTACCGAGACAACGCAATTAGTATCAGAAGCGCTCACACAGGCCTTGAAATCAACCCACGGTGTAAAGCCGCAGATCCCTCATTCTGATCAAGGTTCAGCCTACACCGCTGGTAGTTATAACACCCTATTATCCGGGAAAGGCATCGTGCACAGTATGTCGCGTCCAGGAACGCCAGGTGATAACAGTGCAATGGAGTGCTTCTGGAGCCAGTTGAAAACAGAGGAATTGGCTTTTAAGGAGCCCCTTTCAGAAATCGAGCTTATCAGCATCATCAAGGCGTACATCACCTGGCACAATACGGGAACGCCGGCAACTAACGCTAAACGGCATGACCCCGGAAGAATACCGGAAACATGCCGTTCAAAAAAGTGCATAAGACTTTAATTATTTGACCTGTCTACTTGACAAGGAGCAGAGCCGTTACGGCCTATTTTGATACTTTCAACCTTTGGCAGTTAACCCCCATTCGTCACTACAGGACTTCCTTAACTTAATTATCCTGCAAATCATTAAGTAATACAAGACTGTTTCTGCGCTTAAAAAGCTGGTATGCTAGCAACCTACAGGATTTAGCAGCGATCAAGGGGGTCAGCGAATGACAACAATATTAGCGCAAGAACAGCAACGGCTTCGCAAGGTGTACCAACAATTAACTGCTGAGCAGGCGTTTTATTTGCAACAACAGCAGCGCAACCAGCAGCAAGCGGTGGCTATGAAAGGGCAATTCGCGCAGGATTCCAGCTTAAATATGGCTACCGTCACGGATAAGTTGGATACTTTTGCGGCGCTGGAAGCGATGAACCGCGAAATTGATCAATATAATTTTTCTGCTAGTGTGCTGGCCAATAAACTGCGGCAGATCAAGTTGCTGTTGCCGGCAGCTTATTTTGGCAAAGTCGTGGTGCATTTTGCTGATGAACCTGCTGTAAGCACGCCATTTTACATTGGGGTCACTGGGTACCAAACGCGGGCTGCAACTGATCTGGTGTATGATTGGCGTTCCTCGATTGCCGGGTTGTACTACGATCAAGTGCTAGGGGCCAGTTCATATCAGGCCAATGGGCAAACGATCGCGGCAACGATTGAAGCGCGGCGGCAATTTAAAATTGATCACGCGCAGTTGTTAGGTTATTTTGATAGTCAAATCGCGGTGGAAGATCCGTTGTTGATCGCGGTTTTGTCCCAGGAGCATCAGCAACATTTAACTGCGATCACGGCGACGATCCAAAAGGAGCAAAATGCGATCATCCGTGATGAGCAGACACAAGCGTTGATCATTCGCGGTGTTGCCGGTAGTGGTAAAACATCGGTGGTCATCCAGCGGATCGCGTATTTGTTGTACCGGCAGCGGCAAACGGTGCGCGCCAGTGATATTTTATTGCTCACCCCGAATGAATTATTCACGGACTACATTTCCCAAGTGCTGCCCACTTTAGGCGAGGCCAATCCTTGGCAGGCGACGTTGCAACAGCTACTGACACAAATGCAGCAGCAACTGCTCGGCACGGCCGCGGTAATGCCAGCTTGGTCAACGCAAGCCAGTCACTTAGAGCAGTTGCGCTTAGCGTTAACCAAGTTAAACGTCACTGCTGCCTTGTTTAAATCGTTGCCGGATTGGGTCACCGCCACGCAATTAGCGGCCAGCTACGCGCGAACACCGGTAACGGCGACCTTGGCCGAGCGGTTAAAGTCGGTTCAGCTTAATTTACGGCGGCAATTAGAGCAAGAAATTAGGGCCGCCGCAACTGATGACCGCGTTTTGACCGCCTTAGATAATTTATCGCTGGCCCAACAAAACACTATTTTTGGCCAGCCGTTGCAGGCTGACAATGAGCGGCAATTGCACCGGTATGCGCGGCAGTTGCGGCGTTATCAATTACAGGAGCGCGCAACCCAGATCGCCACTTATGCTTGGCTGGATTGGCCGGCCTGGTTGCACGAATTATTACCCCAAACGGCAGCTAGTTTAACTGATTTTGTTTTTCTGTTGGTGCGCCTAACTAAATTCAGTTACCCACAGATCAAATTTCTATTAGTCGATGAACTGCAGGATTATCAGTTGGAAGAACTGCAGTTGCTCACTGCGTTATTTCCCCAAGCGCAGCTGACCTTGCTTGGGGATGAAAATCAGGCGCTTAATGCGACGACACCTGGTTTTGAAAAGGTGGCGGACCAATTAGCGGCGCAAAATAAGCGGGTCAAAATCGTTGCGTTGAATAAAAGTTATCGGTCGACGCAGGAAGTGACGACGCTTTTTCGTGAATTCGCCGTCGCCGCGGATTTGCAGGTCGTCCCAGTACAACGGCATGGGCGGCCGCCGGTGTTGCATCAAAGTGCCGACTTTGCGGCAATGATCACGGCGCTTAGTCAGGCCTTAAGCACCGAGCAAGCTGGCACGACAGCAATCGTCACACTAGCCGCCACACAAGTTGACCCTATTTATGCGGCGTTAAGGGCTCAGCAGCCAACGTTGCCGCTGGTCAAAAACAGTGCCACGACCACTGGTCAAACGGTGATCTTGCCGTTGCGGCTAGCAAAGGGGCTAGAATTTGATCGGGTTTTGTTGTTAGATGTTGGCCAAAACGCGTTAAGTGCGGTGTCGCCAACGTTATTAAAACGTTTATTGTATACAGGTATTTCGCGCGCCACGCAAACCGTTGAATTATTTGCCACAGGGCAGGTTCAGCCGTTAATTACGCAAGCTTTTAACGCGCTTAAAAAATAAAGCAAAAGGGACTGTAAGCCTGATAGACAGTGAACTGAACCCCCAGAATTGGAGAAATCCAAATCTGGGGGTTTTATCATGTTTTCAAAAGAAACAAAAATTAAGGCTGTATTTGAATTAATTCAAGGA
>NZ_BJDN01000030.1 GCF_005405165.1 Loigolactobacillus binensis | reverse complement strand
TCACGAATTGAAGACCATCGGTTTTTTGCTCAGGCTCAAGGCACCAATAAACAGACGATGTACAAAAGAACGCCTTCACCGCTAGTATAACGGCAAAGGCGTTCTTTTCATAGATGGTTACGCGCGGCGGCCGCGCGGAGAGTTTTTTGTGTATACAAAAAACCTGCTACCGGATATAGCAGGTTTCTGGGAAAATTTGATTTGAATATCTTTTTCGATAACTCAATACTATCATTTATAGGAATACTTTTCAAATTTCAAATCTTAGTTTGTATAGAAAAGCTATGCCAAACCATGCGTTATACGTGGTTAATGCAGATGTTTTTAGCTGAAGTTTCAATCAAGTTATCAAATCAGTTTTTGCGTATGCTTAAGTGAGGTCAGTTTTAATTTGCTTTCAATTTCATATTGCGGAGCGTTTTTCCATCCCACAATAAGCCCTGAACCACCCAATAATCCCAATATTGCAATGAGGTTTGCAGGAACCGCCCATGGGCTACCTGTATGCTCTAAAGCAGCCGCACTAGAATATCCACCTATGATCATTATCACCGTAACAATCCCAGATACAATAGTATACTTCGTGAACTCCTCCGATAACAAATTCAATATACTTGTCGTAAGTATATTGAAAAGTATAACCACACATCAATTAAATATTATCAATATATAATAAAAAATGAATAAACTGAGCTTAAGAATGAGAGACTTTAAGTTCAGTTTATTTACAATGACATTAGTTATGCCGTGCTAGACTTGATTTTTCGAAGTTTGGCTTTAATCATGTCTAGAAACAATGTTACGATCAACTTTGTTTTCAACAAAATTCATATTTATCACCATCGATCAGAACCTTTGGAGATTCAGCATATTTTTCATATCAGTCCTCGTAATATCGAATGATATGTTGGTTGGTTCAATAATGTCAAAATATTTAGAAGTAAAAATGGCTTGATCCCGGTTGAGTACTGGGATCAAGCCATGATCGCTTAATTCAAAATTTAAATTGTCTAACTTTTCTACCGCACTTCAAATTTCACTACTTTCATCAGTGTTTTTTATTGGTGTAGCCGATTCAATTTTAATGTCGCCGGCACCTTTAAAAAAGGCTACCTAAACTTAACCCGATCAAGGCACAACCGATCCCGCCAACTAACGAACAGACCAAGTAAAGCCAAGCTAAGCCAGTGTAGCGCTGCTGCTGTAGTAATACAGTTTCATAGCTCATAGTTGAAAAGGTGGAGAAGCCGCCGCAAACACCGGTACCTAGAAGAAAGTAAAAATCGTTGGTGGTTCCTAAATGGCTGGCCAAAAAGCCAAGCAGTAACGCCGCCAGCAAGTTGATGGTCAAAGTGGCGAAGGGAAAACGACCCAGCACATAGCGCTTGATCAGTTTGGTCACATCGTAGCGTAGAATAGCGCCTAGCGCAGCGCCACCGCCTACAAGTAAGTAGGTCATGATTTGGTCGCCTCCTGTTTTAAATCAACACGGCTGAAGTGCAGACCCAGATAAGCACCAATGAAGCCGCCAAGCAGGCTAAGTAAGGCGTAACCTAAGGCGAAAAAGTACGCGTGCGCTTGCCATAACTGAATGATCTCCAATATGTATGATGAAAAAGTGGTGAAAGCACCAATGAAGCCGGTGCCGATGCCTAAAGTTAGTTGTGCTGGGAAATGAATCAGCTGGCCTAAAGTGTTAGTTGAATAGGCTAACAAAAAACTACCCACTAGATTGATCATAAAAGTTGCCACGGGTAATGAGCTGAAAGCGAAGAGTTGATCAATCCCTAAACGCGCCATCCCACCGGCGATCGCAAATAAACCAATTAAAAGTTCGTCCATGTGTTCGCTTCCTTTTGAAAAATTAAATGTAAGCACCATTTTATCACTAAATTTTAATGTTGGGTAGTCACTTGGCAAAAAGAATTTTATGGTGGTCGTGTTTTATCAGCATATTGGGTGATGCAACATTTGCTGGAACCAACTTGTCCGAAAAAACAAACAAGCACCGTGACAGGGTTATGCCACAGTGCTTGTTTTTGTTACCTTTAGGTTATTTGGCCAGTAATAAGGCGGCCACCAAGGTATCTTTAGCTGTAAAAAGCGGAATATTTTGACTTAAGGCAAAATAATTCAGCGGATCGGCCGCAGTTTGGTGTTCGTTAGTATTAGCTACTAACGCGACTTGGTCAACCGCGACTGTTGGCGTGTCCGTAGCGGCTAACACTTGCGGCGTGAGGTGTGCTTGTTGGAGTGCTTGCTGGATCGCCGTATCCTGTGCCAGCGCTGGTGTTAGCAACACGATCTGGCCGCTGTGGCTACCGTAGAAATGGTAACTATCGGTTAAGGCTTTGCTTAATGCAGTAGCATAATCAGCAGCGATCCCGATCGCTTCGCCGGTGGATTTCATTTCGGGACTAAGCGCGGTGCTGATTCCCGGTAACTTGGTGAAGGAAAAGACAGGCGCTTTAATGGCGACTAAGTCAGGTGGTGTCAATAACCCTGGACTTAGCTTAAGCTCGGTGAAGCTGGCACCTAAAATCAACCGCGTTGCAAGCTTCGCCAAATGTAATTTAGTGACTTTGCTCATAAAAGGAACCGTCCGGCTGGCCCGTGGATTGACTTCGATCACATAGACTTGGTCCGCAACGATAAACTGAATATTCATCATGCCAATACAGTGCACGTTTTGACCAATTTTAGTGGCAATGGTGACGATCTCGGCTTGTTGAGCTGCAGTTAAACGTTGGGGTGGGTAAACGGCAATTGAATCACCGGAATGAATCCCTGCGCCTTCAATATGTTCCATAATACCGGGGATGAAAACATCGTGGCCGTCGCTTAAAATATCGACTTCACATTCTAAACCTTGAACGTAATGATCAATCAGGATCGGTTGATCAGGGGCCGCGTGTAAGGCATTAGTTAAATAGTGGGCTAATTCGGTTTCATCATGGACGATCGCCATGGCCCGGCCGCCAAGTACGAAGCTTGGCCGTACCATTACGGGGTAACCAATGGTCGCGGCAATTTTTTGTGCGGCCGGCAAGCTGGTTGCCGTATTACCGGCTGGTTGCTTAACGGCTAGTTGTTGTAATAGTGTTTCAAATTGGTGGCGGTCTTCGGTTTGTTCAATGCCGTGTAAGGAAGTGCCGAGGATTTTCAGCCCGTGAGTCGCCAATCCTTTAGTCAAATTGATCGCCGTTTGGCCACCAAACTGGACGATCACGCCTAATGGTTGCTCCAATTCAGCGATGTGAAGCACGCTTTCAAGGGTCAAAGGTTCGAAATATAACTTGTCCGAGATCGAGAAATCAGTGGATACTGTTTCTGGATTGTTATTGACGATGATCGCATGGTAGCCAGCTTGCTGAATGGCTTGTACGCAGTGGACGGTGGTGTAATCGAATTCCACCCCTTGGCCGATGCGGATCGGGCCGGAGCCAATGACCAAAATACTGTTGCCTAAAGGCTGACTTTCATTTTCACTACCGAAATAGGTGCTGTAAAAATAGGGGGTGCTACTGGCGAATTCACCGGCACAAGTATCAACCATTTTGTAGACCGGCGCTGTTCCTGGCAGTTTCTGATCGGTCAAGGTACTGATCATGGCGTCATTAAAACCAAATTTCTTGGCAGTGGTGTAAGTCGCGTTCAGATCAGCGGCTAATTGTTGTTGCAAAGTCACGATATGTGCCAGCTTATCTAAGAAGAAGCGGTCGATCTGTGTTAGCGCCTGGATCTTGGCAATGCTATAACCGGCCCGGATCGCGGCAAAAATAACCAGCAGGCGGTCGTCAGTTGGTGTGTGTAGCGCGGCAGCCAAGTCCGGCGTTGCGCTAGTTGGTTTCAGTTCATTGATGGCCGCCGGATCGATCTCCATGGATTGCAAGGCTTTAAGCAAGGACTCTTCGATCGTGCTGCCAATGCCCATAACTTCGCCAGTGGCCTTCATTTGTGTGCCTAATTTACGTTCGGCAGTATTGAATTTATCAAAGGGGAAGCGGGGAATCTTAGCAACCACGTAGTCCAACGCTGGTTCAAAAGCGGCATAAGTTGTTTTAGTGACGGGATTGCGTAACTCACTTAAATTTAAACCCACCGCGATTTTAGCGGCGATCTTAGCAATCGGGTAGCCGGTAGCCTTTGAAGCTAAGGCGGAAGAGCGGCTGACCCGGGGGTTAACTTCAATAATATAATAATTTGCGCTATTAGGATCCTGCGCAAGCTGCACATTACAGCCGCCTTTAATGTCCAACGCGTCAATGATATCCAAAGAAGCCTGACGTAAAGTTTGGTATTCAGTATCGTTCAGTGTTTGTGAAGGGGCGAAGACGATCGAATCGCCAGTGTGAATGCCAACCGGATCGAAATTTTCCATATTGCACACGGTGATTTTATCGCCAATATTGTCGCGCATAACTTCATATTCAATTTCTTTAAAGCCGGCAATACTTTTTTCAATTAAACATTCGTTAGCCGGTGACATACTCAAACCGCGCACCATAATTTTCTGTAATTCTTTTAGGTTGGCCGCAATGCCGCCGCCGGTTCCCCCTAGGGTATAAGCCGGGCGAACGATCACTGGGTAGCCGATTTGTTCCGCAAAATCCAAGGCAGCTTGTACTGCATGGACTGTTTTGCTGGCTGGCACTGGTTGGCCAATTTTTTGCATTAATTCTTTAAAACTTTCCCGGTCTTCGGCTTGCTTGATCGTTGCTAAGCCAGTGCCCAACAGCCGAATATGGTATTTATCTAAGATACCGGCATCATCTAATGCCACGGCTAAATTCAGGCCGGTTTGGCCGCCTAAAGTTGGTAAAAGCGCGTCGGGCCGTTCCTTGGCTAAAATGGCACTAACGGACGCCAAAGTTAGTGGCTCTAAATAAACTTTATCAGCGATTTCGTCATCGGTCATGATCGTTGCTGGATTGGAATTGATCAATACCACCGAATAGCCTTCTTCTTTTAAGCTTAAACAAGCTTGGCTACCGGCATAGTCGAATTCAGCGGCTTGACCGATCACGATCGGGCCAGAGCCGATGACAGCAATTTTATGAATATCAGTTAATTTTGGCATAAGCATCTTCCTGTTCAATAGTATATAATCCACGCCGCCGTTATAGTCAGTATCGGCGTGAACAGAATCAAGTAAGGCAATACCCGATCCACTGGACTAGCTTGAATGATTTCACTAGGCAGCAATCGGGTACTTATTTTCGTAAATCGTTAGTACTAAGCAGTCATTAAGCTACGCTACTGTTCTTCGTTTTGTTAGTGATCATCAGTGTACAAAATTCATTGAAGAAGCCTAGGGCATCTGTAGGACCAGGGTTGGCCTCAGGATGGTATTGGACGGAGATCACAGGCAAACTTTGGTGGCGTAATCCTTCGACACTATGATCGTTTAATTCATAAGCGGTCATGGTCAAAGGCGTGTTGGCCAGCGATTCAGCAGCGACTGCATAGCCGTGATTTTGACTGGTCAAAATTGTTTTACCGGTGGCGATATTTTTAACGGGATGATTCAATCCCCGGTGGCCGTACTGTAATTTGTAAGTCTGCGCGCCGTTAGCCAAAGCCAACAATTGATGGCCTAAGCAGATCCCGGCCAATGGATATTTCACTTGTAATGCCTGAATCAATGGTAAAGCCGCTTGATAATCAGCGGGATCATCCGGACCATTGGATAGGAAAATACCGTCTGGTTGTAACGCCTCGATTGCGGCTAACGATGTGGTATAAGGCACCACGTCAACGTTACAATCGTGGGCTAATAATTGATCAATGATCGCTTTTTTAGTACCAAAATCAATTAAAACCACGTGCTGTTGGGCGTGAGTGGTTGTAAAAGTAGCACGTTCCAACGGTGCTTTTTTCTGTTTGATCGCCGCATAAGCCAACTTGAAAGGAACGGTTAATGGTTTGGTAGTCAAAATGGCCTTTAGTGTGCCGTGTTGGCGGATATGTTTGGTGAGCTGGCGGGTATCAATACCCTGGATCCCGGGCACTTGTTCTTGTTGCAAAAATTCGTCTAGGTTCATTTGTTGGGCGTAATGATTCGGTAGTTCAGCTAACTCACGCACGATAACTGCCGCACAACCAGCCATTTTGGCTTGATCATGGGTGGCGTCGATGCCGTAATTGCCGATCAAGGGATAAGTGAAGGTGATCAGTTGATTTGTATAGGAAGGATCGGTGATCGCTTCTTGATAGCCTGTCATGCCGGTATTAAAAACCACTTCACCAGCAGCAGCAATGTGGGCGCCAAAAGCGTCGCCGGCAAATGTTAAACCATCTTCTAAAATAAGATAACTTTTCATTCGTTTTCATCCTTTCACATAAAAATACAAATATTTACTGTATTGATTGTCATTAAGTAAACCGCATTTTTCTATATAAGTCAACTATAAAATTCAAAATAAATGTATAATTCTAAATATATACGCCTTAATATGCAAATATAAAAGAATAAATGCATAAAAATTGAAAAAAGCTTGCATTTATAAAAAGGCAGGTGTAAGCTGTTGGTCAATGATAGTTTGATTAAAAATTCATGAAGAGTGCTTAAAAAGGGCGTTCGGATTATGGTGTATCGGCTAACAAGCGATGGGAGACGTATTGATGCGTTTGGTTTGCAGAGCTAGCCGCAAGGATCTGCTTTTTTTAACACATTTAAGCTAGTTAAGTTTAAAAACTATCCATATAAATAAAGGCGGTGAGGGACATGAACGCAGCTTTAGTCGGCGTTACCGGTTATAGTGGCGTGGTTTTATATCAATTATTACAGCAACATCCTGAGGTGGCGACGATTCGCTTGTTCGGTCGTTCGGATAGCCAGCCGCAACCTTTAGTAGAAGCAGTTCCTAATTTTATCGGTGATCATACAATGATCGAACCATTGGATGCAGCCACGGTCATGGCCAACTGCGACGTGATTTTCTTCGCAACTTCGGCCGGCGTAACGACCAAATTAGCGGCCCCATTTATCGCCGCCAATTTTCCCGTGATCGATTTGTCTGGTGATTATCGGTTGCAGGATCCACAAGTGTTTACCAAGTGGTATCACAAGCCGGCACCGGCAGTAAGTGCCTTACAGCACAGCCATTACGGCTTAGTCGAATTTGCTAATGCGGCTGGACATTCGTATATTGCCAATCCTGGCTGTTACGCCACGGCGACCTTACTCGGTTTAGCGCCACTGGCCCAACAACATTTAGTGGTTCCGGACAGTATTATTGTTGACGCTAAGTCAGGAACATCTGGTGCCGGCAAGAAACTCGCCACCAGCACCCATTTCAGTCAAACCAATGAAAATTTACAACTTTATAAAGTGAATCAGCACCAACATATTCCTGAGATCATGCAACAATTACAAATTTGGGATGAACAGATCCCGGCGATCCAATTTACAACGACGCTACTACCGATCACCCGGGGGATCATGGCGACGATCTACGCCAAAGTTGCTTCCGGCGTGACTACAGCACAATTAACGCAGGCCTTTAACAATACTTACGCAGAGCACACATTTGTCCGGGTTTTACCTAACGCTCAGTTGCCAACCTTAAAGGAAGTTGTTGGCACTAATTTTTGCGATTTAGGCCTTAGCTACAATCCCATTACCCACACCGTTTTAGTCGTTAGTGTGATTGATAACTTACTGAAGGGTGCTGCGGGGCAAGCGTTACAGAACTTTAACCAATATTTTGGCTTTGCTGCAACCGCTGGGCTACAACTGGCCACGGTCATGCCATAACGATTTAATGAAGGAGAGAAATTATGCAAGCAAATTATACAGAAATCCCATTTACCTGGCCCCAAGGTTTTAAAGCTGACGGTGTTCACGCTGGGTTACGTCAAGAAAAATTAGATATGGGGTGGCTGTATTCAGAAACACCTGCTGCAGCTGCTGGTGTTTACACGACCAATCAATTTCAGGCGGCCCCCACTAAATTAACGAAACAGACGATCAATCAGCAACATCAATTGCAGGCCATCGTTTTGAACAGCGCCAATGCTAATTCTTGTACCGGTGCCCAAGGTGAAAAGGACGCCCAACAAATGCAACAACTAGCGGCCACTAAATTAGGGTTAAGCACCGCGCTTGTCGGGGTGGCTTCCACTGGTATTATTGGCGAATTATTGCCGATGAAGGTGATCGCCAACGGAATCGCACAGTTACAATTAACGGATAATCATAAAGTGACGACGGCCGTTTTGACCACTGATACCCACGCTAAAACCGTAGCGGTGACTTGCGAACTAGCTGGCAAAAAGATCACCATTAGCGGTTTTTGTAAAGGCTCAGGGATGATTCATCCTAATATGGCAACGATGCTCGGTTTTGTCACCACGGACGCGGCGATTGATGGGTATTTATTACAAGCGCTACTCAGCCAGGCTACCGACACGACCTTTAACCAGATCACGGTTGATGGTGATACGTCAACTAACGATATGGTGACCGTATTAGCTAACGGAGCTGCCGGTAATCAACCTTTGACGGCCGGTTCTGCCGATTACGCCACCTTTACTGCAGCTTTCACTTATGTTTTAGGCGAATTGGCTAAGAAAATTGCGGCCGATGGTGAAGGCGCCACTAAGTTAGTTGCCGTGAACGTGGCTGGCGCTTGGTCGGACTTTGAAGGTCAACAAGTCGCTAAAGCGATCGTCGGCTCTAACTTAGTTAAAGCAGCCATCTATGGGGAAGATCCGAATTGGGGACGGATCATGGTGGCCATTGGGCAAACCAATGCTCATCTAGATCTGTCTGCAGTTGATGTGACTTTAAACGATTTACCCTTGATTCAAGCCAGTCAAGCGGGGTCAACGGAGGTAACCACTTTGACGAAGGCTTTGGCGGCCAAGGTGATCACGCTCAACGTTGAATTACACAACGGTACTGGTCATGGACAGGCTTGGGGTTGTGATCTGACCTATGATTACGTCAAGATCAACGCGACTTACCATAGCTAAAAATAAGCCAGTGGTAACCAATAGAGTCTTTAGTCAAACCAAGTCATTAAAAAAATGCCCACTAGGGGTTTGAAGCATATTATTTTATCTAGGAGGAGTCAGCATGAGTCAAATCATCGTGATTAAAATCGGCGGCAATGCCGTTGCCCAATTGCCGGACAGCTTTTTTCAACAATTAGCACAATGGCGCCAACAAGGTCAACAAATTTTGATCGTTCACGGCGGCGGCCCTAAAATTTCACAGCTTAGTCAAAAGCTCCATTTAGCCGTCAAAAAAATTGCCGGTGTCCGGGTGACAGATGAGGCGACATTAGAGCTGACTAAGGCTGTGCTACTTGGTTTGGTCCAGCCGGAATTATTAAGTAAACTAAGTGCCCATGATCTACCGGTGATCGGTTTAAACGCCGGTTGCAATCATCTATTACGGGGACATTATTTAAATCAAAATATTTACGGTGAAGTTGGGGTAGTCGATCAATTGAATAGTAACTGGTTGACGCCGGTTCTTAACCGCCAGATCGGGGTATTAGCGCCTTTAGCTCAAACCGCGGATGGCCATTGGCTCAACGTTAATGCGGACACAGCGGCGGCTGCGATCGCAACCAAGCTTAACGCCAAGAAATTAGTGCTGTTAACGGATGTGCCAGGTGTCTTATCTGCTGGTGAGGTATTACCAGAATTATCCCAGCAAAAAGCGCATACCTTGATCGCTACTGATGTGATCAAAAGTGGGATGACGCCGAAGATCAAGGCAGCATTTGCAGCGTTGAACCAGGGTGTGCAACAGGCTTTTATCACGGATGATCTGACCCACACTGGCACCGCCTTTATTACACAGAAAGCAGGGATGGCACAATGAGTAAATTATTTCCTACCTACGCGCGGTATCCCTTCGATATCGTTAGCGGTCATGATTGTTACTTGACCGATGATCAAGCAACTACTTATTTGGATTTCACCAGCGGCATTGGGGTGTGCAACCTCGGTTATAGTAACGCTGCCGTACAAACGGCGGTGGCCCAACAGGCGCAAAAGATTTGGCATACGTCGAATCTGTACGCCAGCCAATTACAAGAAGATGTCGCCACTTTGTTGGTCGGCGATGCTGATAAATTAGTTTTCTTCTGTAATTCAGGAACTGAGGCTAATGAAGCGGCCCTAAAATTAGCACGTAAAGCCACGGGTAAAAGCGCCGTTCTTGCCTTTAGTGATAGCTTTCACGGTCGGACTTATGGCTCCTTATCAATGACCGATAATCCAGCGATCCAGGCGGGGTTTGGTCCGTTGGTACCAGAGATCAGCTTTGCGCCTTACAATGATCCTGCCGCTTTACCACAGATCACGGCTGATTTAGCGGCGGTGATCTTAGAAGTTGTGCAAGGCGAAGGTGGAGTTAATCCCGCCAGCGGTGCTTGGCTTAAAAGCGTGGCCGCTAAATGCCAACAGGAACAAGTCTTATTGATCATTGACGAAGTTCAAACAGGTAACGGTCGCACCGGCCAACTTTTTGCTTATCAGCATTATGGCCTGCAACCCGATATTGTGACCACCGCTAAAGGCTTGGCCAACGGAATTCCAGTTGGTGCACTGATCGGCAACGCTGCATTGGCCACGGCCTTTAATCCGGGTAGTCACGGCACTACTTTTGGTGGCAATAAATTAGCAATGGCTGCCGCTAAAGCGGTATTGACGCAGCTGACGCCAGCATTTTTGGCGCAGGTGCAGACTAAGGCGGCCTACCTTGAGCAGTTATTACAAACTGAATTAGCGCCATTAGCAACGGTCAACGGCATTACAGGCTTAGGCCTGATGCAAGGGATCCATTTGACAGTACCAGTTGGACCAGTAGTGACCGCCCTACAGCAGGAACATTTACTGACATTGTCGGCTAAACATGATACTTTGCGGCTACTGCCACCATTAACGATCACGACAGAGCAGTTGGCTACCGGCGTCGCTAAAATCAAGCAGGTTCTGTCGAAATAAAGGAGGTCCACCTAATGAATCATTTTGCTAAGCGTTCTTTATTAAAAGAAATCGATTTTACCCCCAGCGAATTAACGTATTTGATCGATTTTGCGATTCATTTGAAACAATTGAAGCAGCAGCATATTCCCCACCATTATTTACAAGGCAAAAATATTGCTTTGCTGTTTGAAAAAACTTCAACGCGTACACGCTCGGCCTTTACTGTCGCCGCCGTTGATCTTGGCGCGCATCCAGAATTCTTAGGTAAAAACGATATTCAATTTGGTAAAAAAGAATCCACTGCGGATACGGCGAAGGTTTTAGGCGCAATGTTTGATGGTATTGAATACCGCGGCTTTGCCCAAGATACAGTAGAACAATTAGCGCAATACAGTGGTGTGCCGGTGTGGAATGGTTTAACTGATCAGTGGCACCCAACCCAAATGATCGCCGACTTTATGACGTTGAAGGAACATTTTGGCCATTTGCAAGGCCTGACTTTGACTTATGTTGGCGACGGTCGCAACAATATGGGGAATTCTTTACTCGTCACGGCGGCATTATTAGGCGTTAATATCCATATTGGTGCTCCGGCAGCTTTGCAACCTAGCGCAGATGTTGTTGCCATGGCCAAAGCGGCAGCGGCTAAAAGTGGCAGTGAAGTGTTGATCACAGCTGATCCGGAAGAAGCTGTTGCCGGAGCGGACGCACTTTACACCGACGTTTGGATCTCTATGGGTGAGGATGTTGCACCCCAAGAACGGATCAAACAATTATTGCCTTACCAGATCAATGCGAATTTAGTTGCCAAAACAGGAAAAGCGGATACGATCATTATGCATTGCTTACCGGCTTACCACGATAAAAATACGGTGGTCGGTCAGGCGTTGGAGGATGAATTCGGCGTCACTGCTTTGGAAATTACCGACGATGTTTTCAATAGCGAACAAGCCGTGGTGTTCCAAGAAGCTGAAAACCGCCTCCATTCGATCAAAGCCATTATGGCCGCAACTTTAGGCGATCTATTTATTCCTGATCAACTATTTGACTAGTGCTCGGTCTGTCCGAACAAGTTAATTGAGCAAAAAAGTTACCTACAAATTAACCCTCGATGTTGGAGCAAAATTCAATAGCGAGGGTTTTGCTGTGCCTAAATCTGATCAAGTAATTTAAAATTATTATTCCAACCAGTATTAGCTGGATTGACAGGCGCTAATTTAGCCACTGGTTAAGCTTAGACGGAAAAATACTAAAATTTTAAATTGGTATATGCCAAATGGATAAAGCCTAGCCCAACTTATTTAAGCCTGAAATTTTAAATTAAATAACAGCACTATCAGCTGTGATAACGCTTAATAGCACTGCTTGTTGGCAACTATTAGTCTAAAAATAATAGCGTTTTTTTAAAGGTAGAAGCGTGAAACACTGTTAATTAAGTAGTGGAAAACCCTAAAGGTAAAGAATTTAACTTTCCCTTTAGCTCAAGTTGATTTACAATGTAATGAGCGAATGTAATCGGTTTCCGGAACGATCAGCGTTTGCGAACGATAAAATTCAAGTGATTAATTACAGGGAGGTAATTTCATGAGTAGTCGGGATACGGCAAATGTTTTATGGTTTAATGAACTGCACCGTGAGGATGTTAACCTAGTAGGTGGTAAGTCTTCATCGTTAGGGGAAATGACTTCTTCAATGGATATTCCAGTACCATATGGTTTTGCCACGACCGCGCGGGCTTATCGCTACTTTATGGATCAAACGGGGTTAAATGAACAGGTCAATGCTTTGCTTGATGGAATCAAGGATTATGAAAATTCGGATGAACTGCGCACGACCTGTGAGCAGATCCGTAACTTGATCGTTGGGGCCACAATGCCAGAAGATCTGGCAAATGATATCAAGCAAGGATACGCTGAGCTAGCTGCTAAGGTGGGGCAGAATGATCCTTTTGTTGCGATCCGTTCTTCTGCAACGGCTGAGGATCTGCCTGATGCTTCATTTGCCGGGCAGCAAGAGTCTTACTTGAATATCAAGGGGGCTGCGGATGTTGTTGACCGGGTCAAACAGTGCTATTCTTCACTGTTTACTGACCGTGCGACCTATTACCGCCATAAACAGAATTTTCCACAGGAAAAGGTTGCACTTTCAGCAGCCATTCAAATGATGGTCTTTTCCGAGGCATCCGGGGTAATGTTCTCCGTGAATGTTGCCACTGGTGATGATTCGCAGATCGTGATCGATGCTATCTATGGTTTAGGTGAGTACATTGTTTTAGGTAAAGTCACACCTGATCATTTTGTGATCGACAAAAAAACGCTGAAAATCGTTGAAAAGAATATCATCAAACAATCTGTTGAATTAGTTCGATTACCTGATGGTGGGACACAGGAGCAAGCGGTGCCAGCTGAGTTACAAGAGCAACCTGCGTTGACGGATAGTCAAGTGGTTGAACTGGCGGATTATGTTTTGAAAATTGAGCAGCACTATGGTTGCTATATGGACATGGAGTACGCTTTGGATGCAAATACGAAGCGCTTGTGGATCGTACAAGCACGGCCGGAAACAGTGTGGTCACAGCGTAATAAGGAAAAGACCAACGATACAGCTGATGATGTTGCCGTAGCCGATGCCAAAGTAGCGGTACGAGGCTTACCAGCTAGTCCTGGTTTTGCTAGCGGGGTCGTCCATGTCATTGACGATCCGAAGGACATCGATCAATTCAAAGAAGGCGAAGTTTTAGTCACATTGATGACTTCACCTGATTGGGTTCCGGCTATGAAAAAAGCGGCGGCGATCGTCACCAATAATGGGGGCATGACCTGTCATGCCGCGATCGTTTCCCGTGAAATGCAGATTCCTTGTATCGTTGGGACGCGGAGTAAGAATTTGGCCGCCACGGATGCCCTTAAGGACGGGGATATCGTCACAGTAGATGCTAAAAACGGGGTCGTCTACCGTGGCAAAGTGACGGGTATGCTGAAAAAAGCAGCGCCGGCAACTAGCGGCCAAGCCGTTGTTGCGGAAACCTTTGCACCGACTGCGACTGGCGTTATGATGAACCTAGGCGATCCAGAGTTGGCTGAACGTTACGCTTCCTTGCCAGCTGATGGGGTCGGTTTGATGCGCGAAGAATTCCTTTGGACGACGTATATTCACGAGCATCCACTATATTTAATTGAACAAGGTCATCCGGAAAAGGTAGTCGATCAGTTAGCGGATGGTATTGCCCAAGTTGTTCGGACCATGGCACCACGGCCGGTTATTCTACGGCTGTCGGACTTTAAGTCAAGCGAATACCGGAAGCTTAAGGGTGGCGAAAAGTACGAACCACATGAACCTGCTGATCTGTTAGGCTGGCGGGGAGCTTCTCGTTACTATGATCCGAAGTATATCAACGCCTTCAAGCTTGAATTAGCAGCGGTGAAAAAGGTACGGAATGAATTCGGTTTGAAAAACCTAAACGTGATGATTCCGTTTGTGCGGACCGTTACTGAAGCACAGAAGGTCACTACGATCATGCGCGATGAAGGATTAGTGCGCAATGCAGACTTTAAGGTTTATATGATGGCCGAGATCCCAGCTAACATTATTCTGGCCGATCAATTCAATCAATTCATTGATGGTTACTCAATTGGGTCCAATGATTTGGCCATGTTGATTCTCGGCTGTGATCGGAATAATGATACAGTGGCTAGTCTATTTGATGAACGGAATTTAGCCGTTAAACGGGCGATTCGGCACTTGATCGCAACGGCACACAAGGATGGTAAAACGGTATCAATCTGTGGGCAAGCACCTTCAGAATATCCAGAGTTTACCAACTTCTTGATTCAAAGTGGTATCGACTATGTTTCGGTCAATCCTGATATGGTTAAAGAAACTAAGCGCAATGTTGCTCACTTTGAACAACGGATCATGCTTGATCGGGCTACTGGCCGCGGGTTACAGGATCCAACTAACTATGATTGGCAATGAAAATTAAGGTGTAGCGCCACTAGGTAACTGAAGCTTAATCATTGGATCGTTACACTTATAAAAACCAGCTCACTCCTTGTCATTATGACAGGGGGGTGAGCTGGTTTTTAAATTACTTTTTTTAAATCAGCAGAGCGGTTCAAACCGAACCGCCGTGCACGCCACGCGCATAAAAGGCGCTGCCTGCCGAAATTTTAACGTTAATTGTTGTTGCTGTTGCTTGGTTAAACGGTGCCAATAATGGACGGTCACCAAGGCCTTTTCGGCTGTCCAATAGCCACAGACTTGGCCGGCGTTAATAACCAACCTTTAGCAGCATAGCCCGTCAACAAAGCATCAAAGCGGGCGGTAAACAGCGTTGCGTTTTGTGCTTGGTGTAGCAAGGCGGCTAGTTCTGCTGGTGAATAGGCGGTCATACTTAATAAGGCCTGCCCTTGAACAAGATAGTGCGGTTGTGTCTGGGCTAGCTTAGCCCACAATGGACGTACGCTGGAGATTTTAATGCCGGACCAGCGAACAAAATCTGTCAGGCTGGCGGGCCCAAAACCAGTCAAATAGCGTTGAATCAAGGCTGTGATAGCCGGCTTTGGATCCATTAATTTTGGGGTGGTCATTTGTAAAGTCCAATTAGTTGTGCTGGAAGCGGCGCTAAAATAACCGTACCCTTGCGCAATCAAGGATTGTAAAATAACGTAGCGTAAGCCAGTTTTGCGGCTAAACGGGGCCAATTGAGCGGTCAATAATGTATCGAATTCTGCACGTGTCCAAGCTTTTTGTTGGTTTAATTCGGTTTTTAACCAGGTCACCGTTTGCTTGACCCAATCTGTCTGACCAAGATAATACTGCCGGGGCAGCCGTTCGCCGGCGCGCGCACTGAGCACTAATTGTAGATCGGCGGGACACATGACCTGTAATGTCCAGCGCTGGGCCCAGGCGCGCACTATCTGATGGGTCGTGGTCAAATTAGCCCACGCGGCTGCCGTTGGGTTGGTCGTCCGTACCGCCATGTTCATCAATGGGGTAGTGATCTGCTGACTTTGGGCGCCTACCGTATTAGCCAGTGCCGCCGGCAGCGTCGAAAATGGCTGTAACAAGCCGCTATTAGCTAGACGAATAGCAAAAAGTTCTGTGATTTCCATGGTTGACCTTTCTTAGTACGAAATTAAGGGCACAGTAAATGCCGGTTAGAACGTTTATCAGTCCCAATTTATTTTTCAGAAAAAGTAATGCCGGATGCTGCCAGATCCTTTGCAAACAAAGCGGCCTGTTCCTGCAAAACCGCTGTGATTTTGTTAAGTCCTTTATGTTTTAACCGACTAGTTGGACCGGAAACACTTAAGCCGCAGACAAGTTGTTTATTTTTCTCGATCGGCACCGCAATACAGGATAAACCATACTCGTATTCTTCTTCATCCGTTGACAAACCATTTGCTAAAATCTTTGCTTGTTCAGGTTTAAAGGCTTGAAAACTCGTGATTGTTTTGATCGTGCGCGGCTGCAATGCTTGAAAATAGGCACGCAATGCATGATCAGATTCACGACTGAGAAAAAGCTTTCCCAATCCAGAACAATATAATGGGCTGACTGGTAGCAGCGTTGTCTGCAACTGATAAAAATCCCCATCGACGGATTTAGCAATAATGACGTCCTTCTCATAACGAATGCCTAAATTAACCGTTTCACCGGTGACTTGCATAACGGTTTGCATATAGGGCTCGGCAAGTGTAGCCAGTTCACTATCACGCGTGGCGCCATGGGCATAGGCAGTTAAATGATAATCTAGCCGGTATTGACTATTGGCCTCTTGTTTTAACGCGCGAACGGTCTCTAAAGATTTAACGATCCGAAAAATAGTTGATTTGGATAAATTAAGCTGGGCCGCAATTTCGGCAATTCCAGCTTCACCAGATTCATTGACGTAATCTAATACCTTGAACGCTTCAACAATATTTTTAATTGTTGGTTCCTTTTTATCCATATAGGCTCACCCCGTTGGCAGTTATTGATTTTATCTTAGCATATCCAATTAAAGTTAAACGGAGAAAATTTTAGAAACTTGTTGCAAATTTCACAATAAGGGCTTATATTTAAAAAGTGGAACGCGTCCCGAAACAAAAGATGGGGGTATTTACGATGAAAGTTAGTATTATAGGTTCTGGTGCAGTTGGCTCAACAACAGCCTTTTCACTTGCAAAAACGGATTATATTGATGAATTGTCATTGGTAGATCTTGATCAAAAACGCGCTAAAGGAAATGCGTTAGATATTTTACATGGTTTATCACTTAGTCACGCGGTAAAAATCAATTATGGCGATTACGAACAAACGGCTAATTCGGATATTATTGTGATCACAGTTGGTGTTCCGGAGAAAGTGGGAGAGTCGCGGTTAGTTCCGTTGCAGAGAAATGCAACTATTTTGCAAGCCATTATTCCTAAAATTACCCATTACAGTCCTAAGGGGATCATTTTAATGGTCAGCAATCCAGTTGATATTCTAACCTATTTTGCCTATAAAATTAGTGGTTGGCCAGCGCAACGAGTTATTGGTCTGGGCACAATGCTGGATACTGCGCGGTTAAATTGGCTCCTCAGTCGTGACTATGGTGTTGCTCAAACGGCCGTGCACGGGCTGATCATCGGTGAACATGGCGATTCGCAAGTTGTGGCCTGGAGCCAAACGAGTGTTGCAGGCACACAGTTTGATACGTATGTTGCGGGCAATAAACTAACCTTGGCTACAGATTATAAGGCTACGATCGCGCAGCAGGTAAAAGATACGGCCTTTGATGTCTGGAAAATGAAAGGCCCCAATGCATTCTGTGTTGCGTTGGCTATTGAACGTGTGATCCAAGCTATTGTCCGTGATGAACAGGCTATTTTACCGGTCTCACGTCCAGCAAGCAAAGAAGGCGACTGCTATATTAGTCAACCAGCTGTGATCGGCCGACAAGGAGCGGTGCGGACCGTGCCTTTGCAACTAACTAGTTCTGAGCAAGCACAATTTACTAGTTCACTTCAGGCAGTTGAAACAGTTGCTGCGCAAATAGAATTGTGAGGTGAACGCAATGACTAAACAGCGCTATTATTGGGGAATCACTAAATTTGTCTTAGGTACGGCCATAGGAGTCGGCTTAGTCTTAATTCCCTTTAGTTTTGCCAATGGTGTGGATACGATTTTATTCCACTATCTGAAACTTTTTATTGCCCAGTATCATTTTGCTGTCCAAACACTAGTTACGATCTTAGTGGTTTTAAGTGCTTTATTGGCGCTGATCGACTGGCTGATCCCGACAACGATTTTACACAAACAACGGTTATTGAAAAAGCTATTCTCAACAACGCCTTTTTATGTGATCAACCGCCTTCTTGGGGCAGTCGTGGCGTTGATGTGTTACTTGAAGGTTGGACCGCTGTTCATTATTTCCCCTGACACAGGGACGGCAATGCTTGATTTAGCAACACAATTATCAGTACTGGTGCCGCTAATGCTGTTATTTCAAACCTTCATTCTGGAATTTGGTGCAATGGAATTTCTCAGTGAACTGATCGGTTTTATTGTTAAGCCGCTGTTCAAAGTGTCCGAACTTTGCGCCGTCAATATTATCAGTGCTTGGGTCGGACCAGGTAATGCGGCTATTATTGGCACCCAAGAATTATTCAAAAAAGGGTACTTTACGGTTAGAGAAGCGGCTACGATCGGTAGTCAATTTGCAACATCAAGTATTGGTTGGGTCGTTTTAGTTTGTTCAGTTTTAGGGGTCATGCCCTATTTTGGGTTGATTTTTCTTGGAATCACGCTAGTTGGCGTTATTATTGGAGCAATTGGTGTGCGGATCCCGCCGATCAGTCGCTATCCCAGTACTTATGTTGATGGTAGTACCACCCGCCCAATTAAAATAACGCGTGAAGGTAATAAATGGCATACAGCCTTAGTTAACGCCAGTAATCGTGCAAATACGGTTTCTATCAAAAACTTTACAACGAAGATTGATAATATGACGTTCTACGTGTTTTGGTTATCCCCGATAATTATTATTTGGGGGACGGCTGCGCTGGCGCTTTCTTTGTACACACCACTTCTGGCATGGATCTCTTTGCCAGTTGAATGGATATTACGGTTATTTGGGGTCGCGGATGCCAAGGTGACGGCGAGTGCCATTATGTCTGGGTTCGCCGATAATTATTTGCCAGTTATTCTAGGCAAGGGCATCGGTTCCGCGTCAAGCCGCATTATTTTAGCAATGATGAGCATTGAACAATTAATTTTTATGTCTGAAATTGCCACCTTACTTAAATCCTGTAATATTGTGCAGAAGTTTTCGCATATTGTGATCATTTTTCTAGAACGAACATTTTTGGCACTACCATTCGTTATTTGGTACGTTCAGTTACTGTTTTGATTGCTTCTGATTGAAGTCAGGCCGTTATTTGATTTTCAGCTAGCCATTCAGCATAATTATGCTCAAAAAAGAAGACTTGAATAAACACGAAAAGTAGTTGCAACAAGTAATGTATGTCGCAACTCTTTTTTATACTTTCGAACAATATAGTTAAAACGTGTTCCACCAAGTAGCTTTTTCGTCTTAGCTGAATGGTCACTGGTGTTCGTTCGCGGCAATATTGTTTAGCAAGTAGCGGGTGTCGTACTAATTCACTAAGCGGACAGGTTGCAGTTTCGGCCAAGTGGTTGATTAGTGGCGATAACGATTTCGCCGTGATTGAATTTAGCAAGTCGGGCCATTTCCTAATTGGCAGATGATGAAGGAACTATTACCATACAATAAGGTTGCTGTACGTTTGGAAACTAAAGTTGAAAATGTTACTGGTACAACTGTTAATGTTACTGAAAAAAATGGGACTGCAGCTGAGATTACTGGCGATAGTGTGATCTGTGCGTTAGGGTACCGTCCCAATAATCCATTTGTAAAATTATTAAATACATCGGCCAAAGAGACTTACTTATTAGGTGATTCACGACATGTCGCTAATATTATGCAGGCGATTTGGGATGCCTATGCTGTGGCTAAAGCGATTTAAAGCCAGTAATTGATTGAAAATCCGTGCTACTCATTTTATGAGTAGCACGGATTTTTAGATTGGCTTGCTTATCGCTTTACTGCGGTCCTATACTGATCATAAAAGGAGTTTATTACTATGAAAATCGTGTCAACTTCGCCCTCTTTTGCCAAAATATCAGCTAAACCGTTGACGTTACTTAAAGAAAATAATATTGAATTCGTCAGTTTAAGTCCGGAAATTTCTGAAAAGGAGTTTATTCAGGCTAGCCAGGATGCTGCCGGCTTGATCGTCGGTTTTAATCAGCTGACCGCCGCTGTGATCGAACGGTTGCCCCAGTTGCAAATTATTTGTAAGCACGGGGTGGGTGTAGATAATATTGACGTCGCCTACGCTAAACAAAAAGGTATTTTTGTGACTAATGTGCCTAATGCTAATAAACACGCCGTAGCCGATTTTGCGTTTGGCCTATTGTTGGCGTTAGCGCGAAAGCTGCCACAAGTTGATCAAAACGTAAAAAATGGCCATTGGCAGCGTTACTTTGGTGCGGATGTTCATGGTAAAGTACTAGGTATCATTGGATTAGGCAATATTGGCAAGGAAGTTGCTAAACGAGCGGCTGGTTTTGACATGCAAATTTATGCCTATAGTCCGGCACCAGATCCAGTTTTTGTTAGTCAATATCATATTAACGTAGTAGGACTAGATGAATTGCTAAGGATAAGTGATTTTGTCACGATCCACACGGCGCTACTGCCGGCAACTAAAAACTTACTTGATCTGGAAAAGTTTAAGCTGATGAAGCCAACTGCCTTTTTAATTAATACGGCTCGAGGTAATATTATTGTCGAGAAGGACTTGCAGATCGCGTTAAAAAATCATTTGATCGCTGGGGCAGCCCTAGATGTTTTTGCTACCGAGCCCACCCATGATCAGGCCTTGTTAAGTCAGGAAAATCTGATTGCCACGGCGCATATTGCCGGCTATACACCAGACGCCTTAAATCAGATCAGCTTGAAATGCGTCCAAAATATTATTGCGGTGCTGATCAAAGGAACAGCGCCAGAATTTATCGTTCAGTGAGCGGATCAGACATGATTACAGTGGCACAAAATAGTGTTACTGTTTGGTGTTATCCAAAAACAGTTAGCTTTCATGTAAGCCACTGAAGCCTACCTGATTCATGAAAAAATATTGACATTTAGCTAAATGAAAATATAATTATAAATATCCCAGATAAATTAAATTATAATTAGAAAAATAGAATCAAAAAATCATGTTTTTCATGAATAGATGAGGCGGAAAAACGGTATGAGTAAGCGAAGTGTGGCAAAATTAGTGGTTGATTGCCTAGAAAATGAAGGCGTCAAGTACGTGTGGGGCGTTCCAGGTGAAGAAAATATTTTTCTAGTGAACGAACTTAGTAAATCTAGCAAAATTAAATTTGTTCTAACTCGAAGTGAGCAAGGAGCGGCTTTTATGGCGGCAATTTATGGGCAAATTACGCGGATCCCTGGGGTCTGTATTTCCACACTTGGGCCAGGTGCTTTGAATATGATTCTTGGGGTGGCCGATGCTAATACTAGCTCGATTCCTTTAGTGGCAATCAGTGCACAGGGGAATTTGGCTCGGTTACATAAGGATTCGCATCAGATCTTGGATTTGGTTTCCATCTATAAGCCAGTCACGCAGTATGCAGGGATGGCAGTATCACCAGAGTCGATCCCAGAAATGATCAGAAAGTGTTTTTCAATCGCAAAGCGTGATCGGCCGGGCGCCGCGTATTTAGCGATTCCTGAAGATATTGAGCGAACCCAGATCGCTGAGCATATTCGGCCGCTTGATGTTGATCCGATCTCGATCACTTAACCTACTGCAGCGGAAGTAAGTAAAGCGGTCAAATTAATTCGTTCTGCGAAAAATCCGCTTATTTTAGCCGGCGATGGCGTTGTCTGGAAAAAGGCTGAAAAGGAAGTTGCGGCCTTAAGCAGTTGCCTGAATGTGCCAGTGGTAACCACCTTTATGAGTAAAGGTGTTGTTTCTGATCGGTTGCAAAATACGCTGGGTGTTGTCGGTTTCATGCACAAAGATTATGAAAATTTTGCCATTGATAAGGCCGATCTGATTATTTCGATCGGCTACACCAGTCAGCAGTTTGATCCGCAAAAAATCAATCCAAATGGTGATAAAAAAATCATTCACATCAATATGATCAGACAGGATGTTGATGCTCATTATTCGGTTACTTTGAATATCATCGCCAACATTAGTGCTAGTATCCACGCATTAGTGATCGCGCTAAAGGCTGACCAGATCACATTTGATAAGCCAATGGCGGAGATCAAAACATTGATCCAAGCTGAATTAGCCGACGGTCAAAATAGTGCCGCCTTCCCTTTGATTCCGCAAAAAATCGTTTACGATCTGCGCTGTACGCTACCTGACGATGCGATCGTTTTAGTTGATACTGGAGCAGTCAAAATGTGGATGGCCCGCCTTTATCAAACGTACTTGCCTAATACTTGCATCATTGATAACGGTCTTTCAACAATGGCTTGGACATTACCAGGCGCATTGGGAGCCAAGTTGGCCCGTCCTGAGCGCGTCGTTGTTGCAGTTATGGGTGACGGTAGCTTTATGATGAATTCCCAAGAAATCGAAACTGCGGTTCGGGAACATTTGCACCTGATCATCGTGGTTTGGGAGGATCATTCATATGGACTGATCAAATGGAAAATGAAAATCGAGATCAATGAGGCCAATGGTGTTGATTTTGGCAATCCCGATTTTGTGCAATATGCAGCCAGTTTTGGTGCTATCGGTAGAAAAGTGACGAATAGCACTGATTTTTCCACCTATATGCAAGAAGCGGTTGCTGCCACAACCGGCGTTTTTATCATTGCGGTACCGGTAGATTATCGAGAAAATATGAAGTTGATCGAAAAATTAGGAAACGTATCCGTTCATCTATAGATAGTATTGACGTTTAATAGCCTTTCTAAGCTAGTGATTGCTGACTTAGAAGGGCTGTTTCTTTAAGCTTACGGGCTATTATTTAAAAATAAAGCTTGACGCTTACATAGATAGAGATCTATATTATAAGCATAGATGTACGTCTATATTTATAAAGGAGGTTAGTAATGAACTATCAAAAATACGTTCAGATGCTTAAGGCAATGGCCGACCCTAATCGTTTAAAAATCATTGATCTACTTTCTTGTGGTTCTTTGTGCGCCTGTGATATTTTAGAACACTTTGATTTTTCACAGCCTACTTTATCGCACCATATGAAAGTCTTACAAACTGCTGATATTGTAGCGGCACGTAAGGAAGGTAAGTGGCAGCATTATACGTTACGGGCGGAATTTATAGCCACGTTTAAACAAGATACTGCTCGTTTATTAGCCAGTGATCAACGCTGTGTTTGTCACACGAATGCTTGTCAAGAATGTGTTTCCGGAAAGGCGGTTATAACTAATGAAGAAACTTGAATTGTTTGAACCAGCTATGTGTTGTGCTACTGGTGTTTGTGGCCCTGCAGTCGATCAGGACTTATTGATGGTCACAGCAGCTTTTGATGCCTTACAGGGCGTTGCAACGGTTGAGGCCGATCGTTATAATCTCAGCAATAATCCTGATGTTTTTAGCGAGCGGGCTGATATTTTAGCTGCGATCAAAGACGACGCTGATGCAGTATTACCGATCACCGTAGTTGATGGGCAGATCGTTAAAACAGGAACTTACCCAACCCTTGATGAATTATCCGCGTATACCGGCTTAGTTTTCGTACCAGCTGATCAAAGTAACGGTGGTTGCTGCGGTGGTAATGGTTGTTGTTAATTTTGACCGCAGCAACAGCACAGGTGTTGCTTTTAAATTATAGATAGATACTTATCTATATTAGCTTGGGTTTAACTTTAAGGTGAAGGAGAATCACTATGCAAGTCTATCAACCACAAAAGACTAATTTAACGCATTATTTGTTTTTTACCGGCAAGGGTGGTGTCGGCAAAACAACCACGGCCAGTGCAACGGCTATTAATTTGGCTGATGCCGGCAAACAAGTTATGCTGGTTTCAACTGATCCGGCTAGTAATTTACAAGATGTATTTAAAACTGATCTGACCAATAAACCACAAGCAATTCCTGGCGTAGCTGGCTTATTTGCCGCCAATTTTGATCCAGTAGTTGCCGCCCACGAGTACCGTGAAAGCGTGGTTGGACCTTACCGCGGGGTACTACCGGCAGCAGCGATTAAAAATATGGCGGAACAATTGTCTGGTTCATGTACGGTGGAGATCGCCGCGTTTAATGAATTTGCCAATTTTTTAACTGATCCGGCTGTTGACCAACGCTTTGATTATATTATTTTTGATACGGCACCGACTGGCCATGCTTTGCGGATGTTGCAGCTGCCAGCGGCGTGGAATAATTATTTAGCGGAAAATGATCGCGGCGCTTCTTGTTTAGGGCAGTTAGCCGGTATGGGTGATAAAAAGGCGACTTACGCCAAGGCGGTGGCAACTTTAAATAATCGTGAGTTAACGACATTAATGCTGGTGACCCGGCCACAAAAAGCGTCATTACTTGAGGCGGCACGAGCGGCCAAAGAACTGGCGGCCAGTGGCATGCATAATCAGCAATTGATCATTAACGGCACGCTTAAGGCCCCGCAAGATCATGCTTCACAGGCTATTTTTGCGCAACAACAAACTGATCTACGGCAAATGCCCGCTGGTTTAAACAAGCTGGTTCAATATGAGGTACCGTTACGCGCCTATAACGTTACTGGCGTAGATAAATTACGCTTGGTGTTACAACCAACTCAACCTGCGGTAACAACTGATCCGCCCCTTACTGATCGTTATCCTAATTTAAATGTGATCGTTGCTGATCTAATTAAGACGGATAAAAAAATTATTTTTACTATGGGTAAAGGGGGCGTTGGTAAAACAACCGTCGCGGTGCAACTTGCTAAAAAATTGGTTGCGCAACATAAAACAGTTCACTTGGCCACCACTGATCCGGCCGATCACCTTGATTTCTTTAAGACAGCTGATCCTGCAATTACGATCAGTCATATTGATGAACAGCAAGTGTTACAAGACTATCAAAATGAAGTGTTGACCGTGGCCAGGCAAACCATGAAGGCAGCAGATGTTGATTATGTTGCTGAGGACCTGCGTTCACCATGCACACAGGAAATCGCTGTTTTTCGTGCTTTTGCTAATATTGTGGCGCAAAACGACAGTGATGTGGTGGTGATCGATACCGCCCCAACTGGGCACACTTTGTTATTGTTGGCTTCAACACAAAGCTATGCAAAAGAGGTCAAACGAACTGCTGGGGATGTTCCTCAGGCGATTGTTGACTTACTGCCGCGGTTACAAGATCCGCAACAGACAGAAATTGTGCTGGTGACGTTGCCGGAAACAACGCCGGTTTATGAATCAATGCGCCTTAATGAAGATTTAAAGCGGGCTAAAATTGCCCATACCTGGTGGTTGGTCAATCAAAGTATGCTGGCCACCCAAACGACCCATCCCTGTTTGCAGGCGCGGGCCCAAAACGAAGTGGCCTGGATCGAAAAAGTTAAAGCTATTTCGGCGGATCACTTTGCAGTGGAACAGTGGCAGCCTGATTTTGAACAAGTATTATTGACTATCTAATCAAGGAATCAATCGATCGGGGCCAAGTGCCCTGATTTTGGTGGTTGGGAGGAACCATGCAAGTTTTTTTAGCTATCTTTATATTTTTACTTACATTACTATTTGTTATCTGGCAGCCTAAGGGGCTATCAATTGGTTGGACGGCGATTGGTGGGGCAGTTCTCGCACTATTGTTTCGCGTCGTCACATTTAAAGATGTGGGCACCGTTACTGGGATCGTTTGGAACGCCACCTTATCATTTGTGGCCATTATTTTGATTTCATTGATTTTAGACGAGATCGGTTTTTTTGAGTGGGCCGCCTTACATATGGCACGCTTGGCTAAAGGTAATGGGGTTACGGATGTTCATTTTGATCGCTGTTTTAGGTGCGATCGTGGCCGCCCTTTTTGCCAATGATGGTGCCGCGTTGATTTTGACGCCGATCGTGTTAGCTATGGTGCGGGCATTACATTTTGATGAAAAGCGGGTTTTTCCGTTTATTATTGCTAGTGGCTTTATTGCTGACGTTACATCGTTACCATTAGTTGTTAGCAATCTGGTTAATATTGTGTCAGCAGACTTTTTTGGGATCACCTTTTCAGAGTACGCACTGCGAATGTGGCTGCCGGATCTTTTTTCGTTGGTTGCCAGTGTCAGTATTTTATACGGATATTTTCGCAAGTCATTGCCTAAGCACTACGATGTGACCCAAGTCGCTGAACCTAAATCGGCCATTAAAGATCAACGTCTGTTTAAATTTTCTTGGTTTGTTTTAGCAGCGTTGTTGATCGGTTATTTCAGTAGTAGCTTCCTAAAAATTCCCGTTTCGTTTATTGCGCTCACAATTGCCTTGGTTTTCTTATTGGTTGGTCAACGAAGCCGCCACGTTAATACTAAGGCCGTGATCAAAGGCGCTCCGTGGAACATCGTCTTCTTTTCACTGGGAATGTACGTTGTGGTTTATGGCCTGCAAAATGTCGGCTTAACCGCCGTGCTGGCGGGAATAATCAGTAAAATGGCACTAGGTGGTCGTTTTATAGCAACCATTGGCATGGGTTATTTAGCGGCATTTTTATCGTCGGCTATGAATAATATGCCAACCGTAATGATCAATGCTTTAGCGATCAAAGGTGCCAACGTATCAGGTTTAATGCAGCAAACTTTAGTTTATGCTAATGTGATCGGCTCTGATCTCGGACCGAAAATCACGCCGATCGGTTCTTTGGCCACTTTAGTGTGGTTACATGTTTTAGCTCAAAAGAAGGTTAAAATCGCTTGGAGAACTTATTTTAAAATTGGCGTCACGATCACACTACCAGTATTATTTGTGACGTTATGCGGCCTGTGGTTATCGTTAAGTATTTTTGGTTGAGTGTAGTTGCAGCAAGTCGCTGGCCTTTGCAGCCGTCCGGTTTACTTTGGCAGTGGCGCGCGTTCGTAGTCAAAGCACTGACAATTAACGTGATAAACTTATGACAGAGTAAATTAGGGATGTATTAAAAGTGTGCCAGGCACGTTACTTTGAGTGGATAAGGGAGGACATTAACATGCCACAAATTTATTTTTTATGTACTGGTAATTCTTGCCGTAGTCAAATGGCGGAAGGCTTTGCTAAACAAATTTTAGGTGAGCAGTGGCGGATCGCCAGTGCCGGGATTGAAATGCACGGTTTAAATCCCAAGGCCGTGCAAGTGATGGCCGAAAAAAATATTGATATTGCGCATAATCGTTCTAAGCTGATCGATATGGATTATTTAAAGACCAGTGATTTGGTGATCACACTTTGCGGCGATGCGCGTGATCGCTGCCCAGTTACACCAGCAAACGTGGAAAAAATACATTGGCCGTTGCGCGATCCTGCGCAGGCGCAAGGAACTGAATCTGAAATCCTGACGGTTTTTCGGCAGGTCAGAGATGAAATTGAAACGCGGATTCTAGCCTTGGCGCAGCAAGTCGCCACCAAATAGCGGTGTAGGTAAATGCAAAATTAGGCAGTCGGTGGTTGGCCGCAGGGAGGTGCAGTATTTTCTTGCCAGAGTTGGATACTTATTCCGGTGTTTGTGACCAATTCAGGTTGGCTATTAAGCGCTAATGGCTTATAGTTGAGTTAGATAATCGTGTCCAGTGGCCTACTTAAGCAGCAGGGCACCTTATCAGTCAATTAAGTTAGGGGAATCTGGGAATGAGTAAGCTGACAGAATTAAATGACGGCCGTGCAGTCTATTTAAATGGGGCGTTAGTGAATGTTGCGACAGTGCCAATTTTTCAAAAGACATTGGCGGCCGTCAATCAATACTACAAGTTACAACAAACCGACCCGCAACTACATACTTATCAGGATGATGGGGTCACCTACGCAACTGCCTTTATGACTCCGCGTAGCGCGGCCGACTTGCAGAAAAAACGGCAAGTTTATACAGCAATTGCGCAAACTTCTTACGGGATGCTAGGTCGAACACCTGATTTTATTGCCAGTGCTTTAGCCGTTTTAGGCGAGAAGGCCGCTTTTTTAGGTGAAAATAAATTCACTAACTTTGCGGCCAATGCTAAAAATTATGCACAGCGCATTAAAAGCAAGAATCGTTTCGTTTCTCATGCGTTGCAAAATCCACAACTTGATCGGAGTAAGGCCATCAACGCGATTCCGCAAGGCTACGCCGGCGTCCATACGGTTGCACACAATGAAAAGGGAATCTATGTTTCGGGCGCCAAAATGGTGAACACTTTAGCCCCAATCGCTGACGAATTGCTAATTTTTAATCCACCGGAATTATTGTTGACGTCCGGTGACACGAGCTACGGGGTGGCCTTTGCGGCGCCGCTAAACTTAAAAGGCGCTAAGATCATTTGCCGTAAGCCGTTTGATCATCCAGGTTATAGTGAAAATGACTATCCTTTAAGTAACGCCTTTGATGAGATCGACGCCTACGTGCTATTCGATCGTGCCTTTATTCCTTGGTCAGATGTTTTTGTTTATAACGATTACGCAATGTCCAATCGCTTTTTCATTGAATCTGGGATGTACACGCACACTGCCCACCAAGATGAAGTTCGTGGTGCCGTCAAATTAGAGTTTGTGACCAGCTTGGCGCTTCAGGTCGCTAAAGCATTAGGGTTGGCGGATTACTTTGGTGTTGCTGAACAATTAGGTGAATTGACCTCTAATTTGGAATTGATCAAGGGCACGATCGTTAATTCAGAACTAAGCGGGCAGTTGGATGCAGTGGGTATTTTCGCACCTAACGAGCAAGCGCTGACGGCGGTGCGCGCTAGTTTGCCCCGTATGTATGAAAAGGCTGTGCAGGTTATTCAGCATTTAGCGGCTGGTTCAATGGTTGCAGTGCCTGACTTCAAAGAATTTGCCGGGACTAACGCAGCAATTTTACAGGCAGCCTATACTTCTGAACGTATCGATGCTAAAGCGCGCGCAAAATTATTAAACTTGGCTTTTGATGTGAGCAGTACTGCCTTTGGTCAACGCCAGTTAATGTACGAATATTATCATGGTGGCGATCCTAAACGAATTCGAGCCCATCATTTTGAGCATGAGGATCTTGCGGCGGGTACCGCGATGCTTGAGCGAATTTTGCAATTGAAGTAGCCGTTAAGCTGCTTTACCTAAAAGATCTACGCCATAGTCGATGATGGGGTAGATCTTTTTGTTAGAGGAAAATTTTCAAAACCACAATGTGTGGTGGCGGTTTTGAAAATTGGTAGTAGTTTTTATTGTGTTGTAAGGGAGCAAGACCGACAATCAATAACTTCGTGCTTGGACAAAGTGCCAATTAATCTAGTAAACTGATTCAGTATGCCAAATACGAACTATAATGAGTAAAAGAGATGATTTTATGACTTTAAGTGGCTTGACCAGCCAAGTTGTGTTGATGTTTATCCTAATGTTAGTCGGTTTTGGGGTCAATAAATTTGGCTTTATGCACGAACAAACTGCTGCTGATCTAACTAATATTTTGTTATTGATCGTCAGTCCTTGTTTGATCGTCAATGCGTTTGAACAACGTTTCTCTACTCAGCGCTTACAGGCCTTATTATTTGCCGGTTTAGCAGTGTTGCTGTTTTATTTTATCCAAGTCGTTTTAAGCCGGTTATTCTTTCGCCACGTGGCCGAGCGTAATTTACGCCGGATCGTGACGTACAGCAGCATTTATCCGAATATTGGCTTCTTAGGAATTCCTTTGGCAAGTTCATTATTCGGCACTAACGGTGTTTTTTTCGCCGTAGTTTCATTGGCAGTTTTCAATATTTTTAATTGGTCTCACGGTGTCGCCTTATTTCGTGAAAAAGCAGCACAGCAAAGCTTTGCCACGACACTTAGAAAAATTATACTTAATCCTAATATTATTGCCATTGTGGTTGGATTACTGATTTTCACTTTTTCGTTCCAACTGCCACATATTCTCGATCAGGCGATTGTCTATGTCAGTAACGCGAATACACCAATGGCAATGATCGTGGTCGGCAATAGTCTGGCGGATCTACACTTTGATCGTCAGTCACTGAACAAACCTATTTTGGCGAGCCTCGGTCTGCGCAATCTAGGCTTTCCCTTGTTAGCTTTTGGCCTATTTAAATTATTAGGGTTGCAAGGTACTGGTTTGGCAGTTAGTTTGTTACTGGCAGCTTGTCCGGTTGCCAGTATTGGCGTGTTATTCACACTTCAAGCTCACGATGATCCTAGCGCCGGCATTAGCTTGATGAGCTTGTCGACTATTTTAAGTTTAGTGACAATCCCGTTGGTTTTTGCGATCACGGGAATTTAGGTGGGTGGCGCCAGGTTGGGGTCGTAATAATGGGCGCATGATCCAACTAAAATACCGCCTAGATCTGCAAACAATGCATGGTCTAGGCGGTATTAGTATACATTCAGTTTCCATCTTAGTCACGGACCAGCCAGCGGGCTAACTTAGGTTGCTTGGATTGCAGCCAGCGCATAGCTTTAGTGGTCATTAGCCAGTGATTGAATTTCGGTGATAACTTCTCTAAGCTAAATAAAGCGAGAATCAAGAACGGAATTCCTGGAATTATCGGGAAAATTAATCCGGCAAGACCGATGAGCAGGGATGTGAAAGCACTAAAACTCCAAAATAGACGGATCAATAATAAAACCATTGTCATCAGCCTCCTTAAGTGGCAATCATACCAGTTCCACGGTTATAATACGATATTTATGCTTAAGTAACAACATAAGATTTTATTAAGGGACAAGCAGCAAAGTCAATCTTCAGGACGCTAAAACTGCTTTAGCGGCAATCCAATTAAAAAGCTAAGGTTTTTTGCGCTAGAGACATTGTGATTAATGCAAGCTGAGATTAATCACTCAATTAGCTTTAATAGCGCTAATGCTCTCGTTTTGATCCTGATGGAACCTTTGCAAAATTGCTAGGGAAATTCTGCAAGAAAATTTAGGGTTGCTATGTGGGCGTATGACCGGAAACTATTTTTAGGTTATATTTTCCTAACAATTTAGCAATTCCAGTTACTGGCTCTAAAAAAGAGCATTGGTTCAAAACCAATGCTCTGAATGGAATTAAATACTTAGTGGAACCGCATCCCGCCATCAACCTGCAATGATTGTCCGGTAACGTAACCAGCAGCATCTGAGGCAAACCAGGCAACAACTTCAGCGACGTCAGCTGGAGTTGCTTCACGACCGAGGGCAATTTCAGTTAAGCAGTCAGCCTGTTGTTGAGCCACAGTTTTATGCTTGATCGCTGCCGTTTTCTGGTCGATAGCGTCACGCATTTTCGTGCGGACAATGCCCGGATTATAGGCATTAACGGTGATCTGATCTTTAGCTAATTCTTTTGCTGCCGATTGGGTCAAGCCGCGGATACCGAATTTAGAAGCGGAGTAGGCGCTTTGCAGGGCGGAAGCTTCATAGCCGGCAAGAGAAGCAGCATTGATGATACGGCCACCTTGACCTTGTTTTTGGAACTGGGTGGCGGCAGCTTGAATGCCCCAATAAGTTCCCTTTAAGTTGACATCCAACAAGCGTTCTACGTCATCTGGGTCAGAATCGACGAAGGAATCAATGAAGGCTACACCGGCATTGTTGACGTAAACGGCTAGTTCACCGAGATCATTTACCGCGTTGGCAACTAAGGCAAAAACTTCTTTGCGTTGGGCGACATCAACATGATAGGCCTTCGCAGGATAGTGCTCATTTTGTAGCGCTTGGGCGACCTTTGCGGCGGTGGTGTCATTGATGTCCGCAACGGCGATGGCGTAACCGGCCTTGGCCAAACGTTGGGCGATTCCTGCGCCGATTCCTTGCCCGGCGCCTGTGATAATTGCAAGTTTACTCATAATGCAGCTGCTATGCAAAATATAGAGAAATGTAGGCAATCGTTACGAATTACCACATTTAGAAAGATTGCATTTTTCCTTTCATTATTTTACTCGCTGCCGTTAAGACGCTGGTATTCCGATAGGC
>NZ_BJDN01000029.1:19718-32690 GCF_005405165.1 Loigolactobacillus binensis | reverse complement strand
CCTAATTTAGAAATAAAACGCCCCGATTAAAGCAATAATGTCAAATATGTCAGAAATTAAGACTTTAGAGTCCTAATATACTTGACTTTACGTAGAAAAACTTCTTGCTCAAAAACATAATTATGTCCCCCTTTTGTCTTTACCGACAATTTCACAAAAATTATTTTTATCTTCCAGCGCTATTTTTCAATGCGCCGGTTGATTACGAAGTTATTATTACATGTACCAATACTTAGTGTCAAATAGTCAAATTCCCAAAAGGGACCAAAAAAAGCCGTTTTTAAGTTTGAATTTAATTTGAATTTTTAAATATAAAAATGTGTTTTTTGTCTTAAAAGCCGATTAGACCACAATTTGTTATAGTTTTATAATAAGATATAATGTATTCAAACCATAAGAATTGGAAAAATTCGATGTCAAATTTCGTAAATACGCTATATGAATATTGACTTTTTTATTTTTAAGAATGGCCCTTACAAATCGCTTTTATAGCGGCATTAGCATCCAATTTTCGCGTAATTACAAGTAATTATTATACTGAGTTTCCTAAAATCAAAGTGCCGCTTTTATATCGGCAATGAAACCGTTTTCTATAAAACAAATGAATTCTCGGATGAATTTAGCAATTTAATTATCAGGTTTTCCCCATTCACTTATGCAAACGCTGCTTCAAAAAAATTAGAGTGTTTCTTCCATTCGATCATCAAATTTATTCTACCATAGGAAAATATTGTCACTACAACCATTTTTAGCATCTTTTAATTAACCTATACCAATTTTAAAGCATTAAATTCATATTTGCTATAATCCTTTGTGCTAGCTGAACAACCACAATATTTTTATTAAATCTACTCAGTACCACCTTAGCCTGTAGTTCATTTAAAAATTTAACTAAAAGCCATTTATATTGTAATTTGGTCTAGATCATTGGCTAATTTCTAATCAATATTGGAAAAATATTTTTATTTTTAACTTGAAATCATTTTGGAAACGAAATGATAAAAACGGCCGTTTTTAGCGGTATATAGTTGTAGTAATAAAAATGTAAAATCATCGCAAATTTTCATTTTAGGTAAAAAAGTCAAATTTTGTAAATTTTGACCCCTAATATTGGAATTGAATTATTAGAACTGACCCGTTATATTTAAACTATTGAGTTGGCCATTATTGTTCAAACATATTTTTGGGGGGGAATACTGCAATGCGTAATATACCAAAAAACAAGCAACAGCAATTAACGCAACAAGGTAACAAGGTCGTTCGATTCCGGATGTACAAGACAGGAAAATTATGGGTGATTGCTGGAACGGCAACATTAGCTTTACTCTTGGGCGGAGTCGGAGCTAGTCAAGTACAGGCCGCAACAAGCGTCACACCAGCAACAAGCTCAGTCACTACTGTGTCCGCTAATGCTACACCGGCAACAGATTCTGCTAGTGCCAGCACGCTACCTACTAGCACAGCCGCAACAACCAGTACAGTCAGCGCAGCAACAACAGCCACTAGCACTGTGGCAAGTGCTACGCCTACGTCAGCAGCAAGTCAAGCGAGTAGCACATCTGATATATCACAAGCCGCTACAAGTGCACAAACAGCAACGACGGTGTCCAGTACGGCAGCAACTGGTGCTGATACCGCGCCGGCTACAAGTACAGCAGCATCGACTACAGCAGAGGTAACATCTGCGGCAACACCGGCTTCAAGTGCCAGTGCGGCTCCCGTAGCATCAGACCAAAGTCAAAGTAAAACCTATCCGACGGTTGACGGCGGTGCAGTCTTTAACAAGGCACTATTCAATGATACGGATGTTGCCGTTGATACCAATCCTGATGATGAAGCCTATCTTGGTAACGATACTGATAAATTAGTGGTTGTTCCTACTGGTGAAGGTGAAACGGCTAAGAACGCTTTACCATCAGCCGGATCAGCTACAGCGTCGACTACAACCGATATTAACTTAGTTGTAGTCGGCAGCTCTGTAGTTCAGGCAAATAAATTTGGTGAGGACGGTAAATACCTCCACGTTGTGCTACCGAAGGATCTACAAGTTACTGTAGGTGGCAAAGCAACTGTTATTTCTAATCTATCGGTTGATGTTTCTCAGCTTTATGTGATCTCGCACTTAGCCGATTCATTAGATGCCGCATTACGAGCAGCCAGCGCTATAGTTGACGGAGCAAGTTGGTTAACGGGACTGCGAACTAACTTTGCTGCAGTCGAACAGCAGTTACAGATCGGTCAACAAATCAAAGACTTAGGTCAGCATACCGTTACAGTTGACGTACAACGCTTCGGTAGTAATAACCTATTGTTAGATTTATCTGGCATTGATGGTAAGGCCGCAACGATTGCTGACGAGGTCAACGTTTTAATCGATCGCTTAGGTGCAGCAGCCAAAACCTTCACGATCACTGGTGGTTTCTTTGGTTCCGCAACAATTGCCTCCAGTCTAGCTCACAGTGTTGCTGATCCCTTGATCAATGCCGCAATTAGTTTGGCAAAACAAATGGTCAGTACCAAAGGTGAATTCATGAATCAAATCGCTAGTGCCAGTTTCTTGGGTTCAACGACGGTCACTATTCCCTTAGTAGTGACAACACCACAGGTCAAAAATAAGCGGGCTTATACCTTTGGTGCACGGTTTGCAACCGTTAATTTATTCGACTTTACACCAGGGTTAAGTTGTCCCGATGTTAGCTACTTGTACTATGAGAATACGCAGCAAGGCACGATCGCACCTGCAACTTATACGATCGGTCAAAATACAACTATTACCGGTGCTTACACTGGAGATGTTACTCACGCTAACTTATATGTGAACGATCAACTGATCAGCACCGGTGGTACCTTCACCAACGGCAATTTCAGTTATGTGGTTGCTCCAGGCATAATCAATTCTGTCAATGATATTGTAGAATTACAGGCTCTGGCAACAGATAACACCGTTTTAGATACCGCACAGGTCAATCTAGATGAAGTTGGCACGATCGCCGTTAACGACTATACGATCAATCAAGACACCACAGTCACTGGGTCTTATACCGGCAATGTTAAAGCCGTCATTTTGTTAGTTAACGGTACAACAGTGGGTAACGCCACCGCAGCAAATGGCACTTACACCATCACTGTAGCAAACAATACCATTACTAATCTTACCGATAAAGTTGTTGTCGTTGCTTATGGGACTGGTGCGACAGAACTAGATCACGAAGATGTTAAATTAAACAAGAAAACCGAAACTGGAACCGTCACTGGTAATACCTACACGATCAACCAAGATCAGCGTATTACCGGTAGTTACACTGGTGATGTTAAAACGATTATTTTACTAGTTAATGGTACGGTAGTAGGCCCAGCTACTATGACAGATGGCAATTTCGCCATTAATGTCCCTGTAGAAAAGATCAACACTATAAAGGATTTAGTTATTTTACAGGCTTACGGAACTGATCAGACAACGCCACTGGATACCGCCGCCGTTAATTTGGGCATGGTTTATACTGGCGAGATTGCTGCTAAAATCTATACGATCGGTGACCATGCAATCACCGGTAGTTATGCTGGTAATATTAAGAGTGCCGTTTTACTGATCAATGGTGTCCAAGTTAGTACTGGCGGGACCTTTGAGAATGGCACCTTCACCTATCCAGTTGATGTGGCAATTGGCTTAGGTGATAATGTGATCTTGCAGGGGCTAGATGCTAACGGGACGGTTATCGCTACGACCGATATCAAAGCCCAGCCTGCAGTTACTGAATCTGGCTTCGGTACGATCAACTGCTTCAATGGCAGTGATGTTATTACCGGTGATTACACTGATAACTACACTGGCGATATGAGTTATGCGATCGTGTATGTCAATGGTGAATTTCTGACGATCGGCGGCACCTTTACTAGAGATGAGCCAGATAATCCGGATAATCTGCATGGAACATTTAGCATCCCCATTGATCCGCTAGATCTACAGGCTGGTGACACGATCACGATCGAAGGTTACACCGCTACCGATGAATTAGCTGATTCAACTACGCTGCAAGTAACCGCTGATGGTCAAACAACGACACCGATTGATACTAACACTGCAGTGCAAGCCTAAAGCGATCATACTAAAAACAGCCATTAACGGTGGGACCGTTAATGGCTGTTTTGCTGTCCACTCATAATAGCTAATTGGCTGGTTGCCGGTTTCTTTCTAATTACTTTGTCTTTAGCCAATCATATAAGCGCTTAAATCAAAGTGACCTAAACTTTATGTTCTCAGCAAAGCAACGATAACTAGTCCCATTTGCTATAAGCAAAATATCGATCTTGTATTGTGCTTAGTGTATGAAGCGAGCCACATAGTACATAAAAAGTGATAGGTGGCTTGCTTTTAATGATCATGCTATATGATTATTGATCAAGGCGCTGATTCAGCTGCTGCAAAATTGCCGCTAAGCTAGCGCACTGCTCCGTAGAAAGTTGTTGTTGCACTTTCGTCTCTAGTTCCTGGAAAATTTGCTGGATCTGCTTCACAATATTTTTTCCAGCTGCAGTTAAATAAAGCTGCTTTTGTCGTTCATTTCCGGCAGGGATTTTGCGCGTGATGTAACCTTTAGTTTCCAGTCCCTTCAAAATATTCGTCACCGTTGCCGTTTGTTTACCTAGATAGGCGGCTAATTCCTTTTGAATTGTGCCGTTGTGGCCGGCAATATAGTTCAGCGTGCGAGCTTGATATTCGTTGAGGTTAAGCTTGCGTAGCCGGGTAAGTACAAAATGCTGTTGCTGTATACTCAGCCGATATAGCTCCTCGGTCAAACTTGTTGTTACGCCTAAGTTCATGGTCAACACTGCCTTTCTTTTCAGTCTTAGTTTAAACTACAACAGTTGTAGTTAGTTTTATAGTTGTAATTACAACTAAAGGAGGTCTTCCTGTGTCTTTGACCCGTGCACAACAACAAGCAACGATTACTGAATTCAAACAGAATCTGCAACTCTCTGGCTTAACGACCACCACCATTGCCCATGATCTACACACGGACCCGGACACGATCGTGGCACTTACCCAGCTACGCACGCAAGCAATTGAAAATCCATGGATCTTGCGTAATTATTTATTACAGCAAATCAGCGCCGCCGGTAAACAGCCCGTGCCATTCACGGCTTTGGTCGGCGATTATCATGATTATTGGTTCCTTAATGCTAAGAAAATTGAACGTGGCGTATTGTAGAAAAACAGCCGATTCAATCGCGAATCGGCTGTTTTTGCTTGCTCAAGTTACACTTTTTGATGCCATCTATCCCAAAAAATCGCACCGACACCAATTAAACCGGCCACGATGGCTAATACTAAAAAAGAACTAGTACTTTTAGGAACAAGGCCTAGTTCTTAACTACAGTTGATTATCTTTTAGTGTTTTTTATTCTGCTTATGCGCAAACATTTATCTCATAGTCAGTCTCTCTCCGTACGGTGTTGCACATATCTAGCAGTTAAATCGGCACCAGGAAGCCCAGGTTGGTCTATTGCATTTTTTACTCGTTGTTTTAATAAATCCACAAACATTAGTTCAAGCTCTGCTTCTGAATACGTATGTTCATGCAGATTAGCCGTTGGTGTAAATGGCATACCTTTTTCGCGAGCAAATTGTTCAACAAACATATTAATTGCTGCTGTCAATGAAATACCTAAGCTTTCAGCCACTTGATCTGCCTTTTTTTTCGTTTGTGCATTCACGCGAATTGTGAAAGATACTTTTTTATTAGTTTCTTGCATCTTTACCGCCTTCTCACCTATATGATACCTATACGATATCATATAGAATACTAAACTCTACAAATTAGCATTCTTTTCATAATAAAATAATGACGATGACCGTTTTAGCTGTCAGATCAATTGCGGTCACTTTATAGCAATATTATCTCTACATTTAAAAAGCTTGGGTGTCCGCTTGATCGTTCAGTCGGCGCAAACAAGTGGTGTCCCCCTGAAAAACTTGATAAGCTAGCGCACAAAAAATAAAGCCACTTCCACTAAAAAAGCCCGCATTATCTGCGAGCCCCCACTTAACTATTCAATATTTAGGATCCACATGAAACCTAAGAAAACGAAGAATAACGCGTACATCAGCGGATGCACTTCTTTGCCTCGTTTAGCTGCTAACATGGTGAGCGGATAGGTGATGAAGCCTAACGCGATCCCATCAGAAATACTGTACGTCAACGGCATGCCGATCACGATCAAAAAGGCCGGAATCGCGATTTCCATTTTGCCCCAGTCGATGTGCTTCAACGATTGGGCCATTAAGACACCGACAATGATCAAGGCTGGCGCAGTCACTTGGTTAGTCACCACTGACAATAATGGCGAGAAGAACATGCCTAAAATGAAGAACACGCCGGTCACCACTGCCGTCAAACCAGAACGACCCCCAACGGCGATCCCAGCAGAAGATTCAACGTAAGCACCAACTGGTGACGTACCCAAAATTGATCCGGCCAGCATGGCAGTGGAATCGGACATTAAGGCCTTACCGACCCGGGACATTTTGTTATCCTTCATGAAACCTGCTTGCTGTGCCAAGCCGACTAAGGTGCCAGCAGTATCAAAGAAAGTCACCAGCAAAAAGGTCAGTACAACCACCCACAACTGAATCGTGTTGATATCGCCAATATGCATGATGCCAACACCAAAGGTTGGTGCTAAGCTTGGTGCACCGGCGATCCAATGACTAGGTAGCGGGATCAATTTGGTGATCAGTCCTAAAATAACGGACAACACCATGCCGATAAAAATCCCGCCTGGCACGTGTTTGACCATTAAAATAGCCGTCACTAGCAAACCGAAAACCGTCAACCAAGTGGTGCCGCTAAATGAACCTAACCCCACTAAAGTTGATTTATTTGCCACGATCAAGCCACCGTTACTTAACCCAAGAAAGGCGATAAACAAGCCGATCCCACTGGAAATCGCATACTTTAAATCACTGGGGATCGCATCGATGATCATTTCCCGTAACTTGAACACTGTGATCAACATGAAAATCAACGACGCGACGAACACCCCGGCCAGAGCCGTTTGCCACGATACTTTCATCCCAATCACTACAGAGTAAGCAAAAAAGGCATTGATGCCTAACGCCGGCGCAGTGGCGATCGGGTATTTGGCCAACACCCCCATCAACAAGCAGCCTAACGCGCTGGCCAAGGCAGTGGCGGTAAATACTGCCCCTTTGTTCATCCCTGAAGCCCCAAGCACGCTAGGGTTAACGAACAAAATATAGGCCATGGAAATAAACGTGGTGAAGCCGGCTAAAATTTCCCGGCGCACCGTGGTATTTAACTCATCTAACTGAAAATACTTTTTAATCGCTGTCACAAGCCATCCCATCTCTCCATAGAATTTCACAACAGCTTCCATCATAGCATAGCTTTTTCAGCAAATGAATAGGCTGACCCTAAAAACAACGGCGGCCACGCCGACAAATAGAAAAGTAACACCGTATCACCATATAAATGTTCTAACAATTGTATTTTAGTAACCCCTAACTTCAACCGGATTTACGCTTAAGCGCGCATAGATCAAGCCGAAATAACATTCTGCTCAGGCCTGTGTATTTTGATACGGATTCGCCAAGTGATTGGCCTGCTTCTCCGCAACTGCAAAGGCAAGTTCTTGTGCAACTACGCCGGCAGCATTGGGCGCACTGTACAGCCCTAATTTATAGTCGATCTCGGCTAGGTTTTGCGCGATTTGTTGTTGCTGTGCGACAACGGCCTGGCGATGTTGCCGCAATAAGGTACGCCGCTGTGCAACCGAAGCCGGCCCCGCCATCACGTAATCAATATACTGCCGAATCGCTTTAATTTTCATTCCAGTATTCTTCAAGCAACAAATCGTGCGCAACAAATTCAGATCTCCTTCGGTAAATGCACGGTAGCCCGCTTGATCACGTACCACAAACGGCAACAAACCTTGTTTATCATAAAACCGCAGTGTATACACGGACAACCCAACCTTAGCCGCCACTTCTTTGATCGTATAAGTCATTTAAATTCTCCTTTTTACTTGCCTTAGAGTTATGTCTAAGGTTTAACATCGTTAGCATAACCTAAATAATGGCAACAAACAACTTATAATTAACGAGGCGCTTTAACAATGCACAAAACAGTATTAGTCACAGGTGGTAATGGCTTTTTAGCGCTCCACCTGATCAAACAATTATTGGCTGGCGGCTATTTTGTCCGCACGACCCTGCGCACACTGGCTAAAAAAAGCGCGGTGAGCGCAGCTTTACAGGCCAATCACGTTCCTCACCTAGAGCGGCTCACTTTTGTCAAAGCCGATCTGACCCAAGATGCCGATTGGCCGGCGGCAATGGCTGGCATCACTTATGTGCTTAGTGTCGCGGCACCGGTTTTTGTCAATGGCAACACTGCCACCACCGCCGTTGCCCAAGCCGCCACTGCCGGCACCCTGCGCATTCTTAAGGCTGCTGCAGCCAGCGGCGTCAAGCGCGTTGTGCTGACCGCTAACTTAGGTGCGGTGGGCTTTAGCAACAAAGATCCGCACCACATCACTACCGAAGCTGACTGGACGGATCCTGCTGAACCTGGTCTTTCACTTTATGAACGATCTAAATTAATAGCCGAAAAAAGTGCTTGGGCTTACCTTGAGCAGACGAACAACCAGCTAGAATTAGTGACCGTCAATGCAGGCGCCATGCTAGGCCCAGCCTTAAGTGATCACGTTTCTGGTAGTTTCGGTCTGATCCAGAATTTTTTAGACGGCACATTAAAACGGATCCCGAATATTGCGATCAACCTGATCGATGTGCGCGATGTTGCCGCAATGCACATCCAAGCAATGCGCACCCCAGCCGCAGCCGGTAAACGTTTCCTGGCCGTTAATGACGACCCGATCGCCATGCCAGCAATCGTACAACTGATCAAAACGCAACGACCAGCTTTAGCCGCTAAGCTGCCAACCAAACCGTTGCCTTCCTGGCTCATTCGGTTAGGTGCGCCGTTCAATCAGCGCGTGCGGGAAGGCCGCCTATTACTGGAATTAAATCACCACGTCAGTAACCAACGCGCCAAAAGCCTACTCGGCTGGCAACCACTGCATAATAATGAAACTGCAATTCTCAGCGCCGTTGACACCTTGATCCGTACTGGCCAAATTAAAAATTAACAGCATTAAAACTAAAAAAATAGTGACCGCAGGTTGTATGCCTACAGTCACTATTTTTAATGTCAAGCCTTGATCAAAAAGTGATGGTCTCAGTTTGATGTGCAGCGGTCACATCGACCGAATTGAAATCAACAGTAAAGAAAGCACTATGTGCCGCGTAAGCAGCCGTCGCCGGGAACTTATCGAAGTAAGTCTTTTTCATTGTTTCAGTTGGCGTGACCTTTTGGATCTGGGCCTGCTTAGCCCGTGCAAAATTCTGCTCACCCACTGCCTGTGTCGTAAAGGCCGCCGCTGAATGTGCCGCGATCTGTGCTGCTTTAGGTGAATCCGCACCAGTCATAAATAATAATTGATGCGTCGTAGGTAGATAAACAAATAAAACGATTCGAACATCTGGTGCTTGGCCGTCAACAGCTAATGTGGCGATCGATACCTCAGTTGCTTCTTGCATAACTTGCTTAAATTCAGCTTTTGCATTCACTGATCATGCATCTCCTTGATATAAGATAATGCGCATAACGTAGATAAAACTAACAGTTTGATCACAATACTGAGCCTCATCTAGCTTTATTATACTGTGTGGCAATACAATGTCCATTATAATGAGTGTTTAAATTATTGTGCTTTAACTTGTAATCATTCTGTTGAAAGCAAGTCTGCTAAAATAAAGATTACATTGCGAAAGTAAGATAGACCATAATCACTCAGAAAATTATTATTTGATAACGAAGTAACAATTTTGTGTGAAGATCAAAGTATCAATGGTCCAGATAAATCCTGTACTTCCTTAACACCAACATGGATAACCTTATTTTCATAATGATTACCTAAATTGTAAAAACGTAAACTATCCAAATTAGGATTGATTATTGTGGTCAGTTCTTGACGCATTTTAGCAAACGTCAAATCATCAATCAAACATTCATAAACTGAATTCTGCACACGTTGCCCATAACGCAAACAAGTTTTAGCAACACGGTTTAGCCGACGGGTGCCACCCTCAGAAGTAATTGCAATATCGTAGGCCGCAACAATTAACATCTTCCTCACCTACTTCCATAAAAACGGTGGATATGCATCTAGATCACCACGCAAATATCGCGCTAACAGTAACGCCTGACAATATGGCACTAAACCCCATGCAATCTTTTCGTTTAAATACGGATGAACAATTGTGTCCTGTTTACGCGCCTGCCATTCAGTTAAGAAACGTTTTCGTGCCTCATCACGTAATAGAACAGCCCCATTTTCCTTTTTCTGAAAATCCTTTGCTGAAACAATACGCTTATTAATCAAGCGTAACACAAAACGGTCAGCATAAACCCCACGCAACTCTTCCATTAGATCCAAAGCCAATGATATTCGTCCTGGCCGATCCTGATGCATAAAACCAACATAAGCATCCAGTCCAACTGTTTCCAATGCAGCCGCAGTATCGTGTGCCAATAAAGTATATGTAAACGAAAGCAAAGCATTTACATTGTCTAATGGTGGCCGTCTATTTCGTCCGTGAAATTGAAAATTATCTTTTTGCTGTAGAATCAGTTGATCAAATAAGCTATAATACTGCGTTGCAGCATTTCCTTCTATACCTCGAATTGTTTCCAAATCCACACACTGAATAATTTGTTTTGTAACTTCCTTAAATTGACTAGATACTGACTTAAAACGTGGTGTATCAATAACTAGTCCATGGTCACGTGTTGCTCGCTCAAGCATCCAGCGTTGATTATAGATCTTACCAATAATAAAATTACGCGCAATTAAGCTACTGGCCGTTAAATTTTCGGCGATGTGATATTGCCGTTTACGTAAAACAACATTGCCTTTACTTATGCCAATAACCCGACCTAAAAATTTGCCCTGCGGTGATAGAAAAGTCATAGGAATCGAGTGTTGCATGCACTCACTCATAAGCGCCGGACTGGCTCCTGAGCGACCAAACGTCACAACACCTTCCAAATTAAGTAATGGCACTTTCCCTAGAACTTGTTCATCTGCCCGAATTCCTATATTTCCACCATCCAAAAATAAATATGCATTTGGCGTTGTTACAAATAATGTATTCAATAATTTCTTCATTCATCCAGCCTCCGCCGCAAATAACTTTCTACGGTTTGTTTAGACAACAGCTCTGGTAAACATATATCGACTAATGAGCAGCTTTTACACCAAGCCCCCGTCTTTACTTTAGGTGTATACCGCTTGGTCCAATATTGATGCATTAGGGTCATCGTCTTAGCGAGTTGTTCACGTAATTCTGCAGTAAATTTAATTATTTCACGGCGCCTTGTTTTTTGATAAAAAATACCACCAGAAGTTATTTGACACCCAAGCATTTCTTCTAAACAAACAGCCTGTGCCAATAGCTGTAATGTATCAGATAAATCATATTTTTTATGTCCATGTTTGTACTCAATTGGTTGAGGTAAATACTTTTTCTTGCTGCCAAAAATTGATATTCCGTTTGGTGTCTCAGTAAATTCAACAATATCACAGATCCCAGTTAATCCTAACTCACACGAATGTACAGGCAATGAGCGTACAATCAATTTATCATTACGTTTCTCTCGGATTTCTGGTTGATCGGCCTTGGTATGTAATATCTGTCCATCGAATGTCAATAGGTTATCCTGCCATGCTTGCTCAATATGGATCAGGGCCCATTGTCGCTGACAAAAGCGAAAATGTTGAATTCCTGAAATCATCAAAAAATCGTCTTCTCTATATTCCAAGTGCATCATCCCATTAATAATTTTAAAATAACAAAATGCTTAAATCTATACTAGCAATCGCTCAGCGATATGTAAACGCTTTATTTAAAATCAATTTTAACCTGATCAACAATGCCTACACTTGGATATGGCTAGCACAGACTCGATAATAATGATAGAATTTCAGTGATGATACTAATCTGGTAAAAATATCTGTGTAGTGCGAACGAACAGTCCCCATAATTTATCAGGCCGTTTCGCACCTAAATTATGGCTTCTTTTGTAATCTTCTTGCACTTCATTACTTTTTGTTCTCTACCAAATAGTATTATTCACAAGATATAGGGAATAAGTTGCATTTAACCCATATTTTGCGGTCGCACTCTTTATGGGTGCGTGAATTGAAATAAAGAACACTTAGTTAATGTGATACATTTGCTTGTCGCACTCTTTATGGGTGCGTGAATTGAAATCAAACTGACGCAAGTCAGTTACGTTTGAGCAACGCGTCGCACTCTTTATGGGTGCGTGAATTGAAATCAAACTGACGCAAGTCAGTTACGTTTGAGCAACGCGGTCGCACTCTTTATGGGTGCGTGAATTGAAATATCTTAATGATTTTGATATTGATAGATACGTAAAACGTCGCACTCTTTATGGGTGCGTGAATTGAAATATTGCCATTTAAAGCAATGCGCACTTACACTCCAAGTCGCACTCTTTATGGGTGCGTGAATTGAAATAAAAATAAATAAGTTCAGTCGCTAGCTCCTTCGAGTCGCACTCTTTATGGGTGCGTGAATTGAAATTTTTTCTGCAATAATTGGTGCGGTAGTATGGCTAATGTCGCACTCTTTATGGGTGCGTGAATTGAAATTTGTTCGAGTATAAGGGAGAGTAGACGATGGCTAAAGTCGCACTCTTTATGGGTGCGTGAATTGAAATATCCGACAATGTCTACTTTTAGAAAATAAGGTAACGTCGCACTCTTTATGGGTGCGTGAATTGAAATCACCAATCACACCAGCAATCAGCCATTGCGGTATGTCGCACTCTTTATGGGTGCGTGAATTGAAATCCGCAATAT
>NZ_BJDN01000029.1:0-19627 GCF_005405165.1 Loigolactobacillus binensis | reverse complement strand
GTCGCACTCTTTATGGGTGCGTGAATTGAAATCACCAATCACACCAGCAATCAGCCATTGCGGTATGTCGCACTCTTTATGGGTGCGTGAATTGAAATCCGCAATATCAAATTGTGTATGAGCGCTACGGCTGTCGCACTCTTTATGGGTGCGTGAATTGAAATGATCAATTTTGCAGCGTGGAGTAGGCAATGCCAGTCGCACTCTTTATGGGTGCGTGAATTGAAATACCAGTTGAATGCAAGACTGCTTGGAATAAATAGTCGCACTCTTTATGGGTGCGTGAATTGAAATCACCAATCACACCAGCAATCAGCCATTGCGGTATGTCGCACTCTTTATGGGTGCGTGAATTGAAATCCGCAATATCAAATTGTGTATGAGCGCTACGGCTGTCGCACTCTTTATGGGTGCGTGAATTGAAATTGACGCGGCTAGTGATGCTTTAAGCAAAATCACTGTCGCACTCTTTATGGGTGCGTGAATTGAAATTTGGTATGCGTCGTGGCGAAATTATGGGCATCAGTCGCACTCTTTATGGGTGCGTGAATTGAAATTCATAACGACACATTCCACAAATCTGTGATATCTGTCGCACTCTTTATGGGTGCGTGAATTGAAATAAAAACCTACTATATTAATAAGCCAGAGATTGTCCGTCGCACTCTTTATGGGTGCGTGAATTGAAATATTTGGTGTATACGGAATTGATACCGCAGCTAATGTCGCACTCTTTATGGGTGCGTGAATTGAAATTTTAAAGCACTAGTGGCTTGAGCCGATGGTTGAGTCGCACTCTTTATGGGTGCGTGAATTGAAATGACTGATAAGTTAGCGCCTAATTCAGCGACCATGCGTCGCACTCTTTATGGGTGCGTGAATTGAAATAAGTGGCACCGGCGATAATTCTGGAACGGGTACAGTCGCACTCTTTATGGGTGCGTGAATTGAAATATACTCACCAACCCTCGTAATACCACGGCTTAATAAGTCGCACTCTTTATGGGTGCGTGAATTGAAATGCATAACGTCAATCCGTTTGAAACCACTAGCCCGGTCGCACTCTTTATGGGTGCGTGAATTGAAATAGCAATTTTTGCTTGTCCTTGATCATAAAATTACCGTCGCACTCTTTATGGGTGCGTGAATTGAAATTAATGGTTTAAGCAATGCTTGGATGGCCATTACTTGTCGCACTCTTTATGGGTGCGTGAATTGAAATAGTTGGCGGTACCGAAGTCAAGCCGGCTACAACGTCGCACTCTTTATGGGTGCGTGAATTGAAATATCATCAGTATTTAATTCAGTCTGTTTTGGCGTGGTCGCACTCTTTATGGGTGCGTGAATTGAAATATCCAGCCAACGCATGTATGACCAGCTTGTTCGTGTCGCACTCTTTATGGGTGCGTGAATTGAAATATAGCAGCAACCAATACTTCTACATCAGATTCTAGTCGCACTCTTTATGGGTGCGTGAATTGAAATAAACAAAAAAACAACTGCCAAAGTTGAACGTCCCACGGTCGCACTCTTTATGGGTGCGTGAATTGAAATTATGACAACTTTAGAACGCCGGCGGAAATTATTAGTGTCGCACTCTTTATGGGTGCGTGAATTGAAATCAAGTACGTCTCCAACTCCAAATGAGCCACCGCCGTCGCACTCTTTATGGGTGCGTGAATTGAAATATTTTAGACTAGATAACTTTGTGGGAACTCTTACGTCGCACTCTTTATGGGTGCGTGAATTGAAATACGGATAAAACGCTCATCCATTGCTTATCCCTCGCAAGTCGCACTCTTTATGGGTGCGTGAATTGAAATCGATAAACCAAGATCCATACCGCCGGCGCCGCTAAGTCGCACTCTTTATGGGTGCGTGAATTGAAATATTTCAGCGATGCTTAAATATTCAATTTTTTGAGTCGCACTCTTTATGGGTGCGTGAATTGAAATCCTTATTCGTTGGGTGCACGTCAGCCAAAACGGCGTCGCACTCTTTATGGGTGCGTGAATTGAAATATCAATCATGTATGAATATACTTTTGAAGTAATACGTCGCACTCTTTATGGGTGCGTGAATTGAAATTTTTTCTTCTGTCCATTTCATTTGTAAAAGCCCCGTCGCACTCTTTATGGGTGCGTGAATTGAAATTGACACCACAATGGTCAAGCGTAAGGACGGCACCGTCGCACTCTTTATGGGTGCGTGAATTGAAATGTCAATATTTAAATAGTCGATCTGTAGAGTACGTTGTCGCACTCTTTATGGGTGCGTGAATTGAAATTTTCTCAAGTGATGCAACAGGCGAACATACGTGCCGTCGCACTCTTTATGGGTGCGTGAATTGAAATAGTACCGACTTAAACAATGCGGCGCGGATCAACGTCGCACTCTTTATGGGTGCGTGAATTGAAATAACGAAGGGTTGGTTTTATTTTTATACTGATAGTCGCACTCTTTATGGGTGCGTGAATTGAAATACAAACCGGTCATACTGCACACCTGAACTAATGTGTCGCACTCTTTATGGGTGCGTGAATTGAAATCATTTCTGAAACCGGAATACTGATACGGTTTTCTTGTCGCACTCTTTATGGGTGCGTGAATTGAAATTTATCTATTTTTAATATATGTAGTATGTTGCAATTGTCGCACTCTTTATGGGTGCGTGAATTGAAATACCTCTTGACAAACCAGTTGGCGTTTCAGCTTGCCGGTCGCACTCTTTATGGGTGCGTGAATTGAAATATGTGTCAATAGCACGCTTTGCTACTAATGACCTAGTCGCACTCTTTATGGGTGCGTGAATTGAAATATAATTATAGCATATTACATATATTAAAAGTAGATAAGTCGCACTCTTTATGGGTGCGTGAATTGAAATACCCCTTTGCTAGCAGTGCCACGTAACGCCAGTGGTCGCACTCTTTATGGGTGCGTGAATTGAAATCACTGTCGTTTGCAAACAAGATTGGGAGTTACCAGTCGCACTCTTTATGGGTGCGTGAATTGAAATCCAGTACGCAAAGCGTAGGAATCAGCAATTTGTCGTCGCACTCTTTATGGGTGCGTGAATTGAAATATGGTCGGCTTTTTTAGCAATGGCCGGCTTTGAGGTCGCACTCTTTATGGGTGCGTGAATTGAAATGCTGATAAGTCAGTTTAGTGTCATTATCGCGTTGGTCGCACTCTTTATGGGTGCGTGAATTGAAATATCTTCAAAATACTCGTGAAACCAGTCAAAACTGTCGCACTCTTTATGGGTGCGTGAATTGAAGCAGATTGGGACGTTACCAATGTAAAATCGGTTATGGAGTCGCATCTTTACGAGTACCTGAACTCGCTCTTCCATTCAATTTAAAAGTTTACCTTGAAAACGTCATTACAGGTTTTCTATGGTCGATGAATCTCTTAACTTTTCTGACACTAAACTATTGGCATTGCCAAATCTATTCATTAACGATCATGTCACTTCTAATCCGATATTTTCTTACAATTAGTTCGATATCCGATAAGAAAGTTAGACACAAAGGCTTAAACTGTTTGGTATATTTAGTTATAGTTAAAGCCTCGGTATCGGATTTTTGTCCAATACCGAGGCTTCGTTTAATATTGCTATTAATTAGCAACAATAATTTTCATACCAATTCAAATAATTTACAAGCCATCAATTTCACTTAGCTCAATACCTTCAAGTGGCGTGACAACAATTGTATAATCATCAATACTCCGTGGATGCGCAACGCCGGCTTTAGGTGTCACCGTTACTGAATGATGAACCTTAGCTGATGAGTATTTACCCATTTTACCTGGGTGCTGCCACCAGAATAATTTGATAATGGCCATGCTGCCATCGGGACGAGCTGAAGAAGCATCATTTTCAAAAAGTGTACGTAAAGCTTCTTTGATATTTTCTGCATCTTCTGTAGTAAAGCCAGTTTTTTCAGCTAGTTGAGTATTAATGCTACCGTTAAAAACATAGACGCCAAAATCTACAAAGTGCTTAGTTCCCATTGTATCAGAACCTTTAGTTGCACTAGTAACAGAATTGACACTTTTCGTGATCTGCATCGTCTCAGGCGTGATGGGATTAACACTAACTGCAGTTTGGATTGAAACTGGGCCACGAACTCCCACCGACATTTGACTATCCTTAAACGCAAAGACCTGGCCAAATGAACGAACATCGACCCACGTTTCTGCAGCAATTTTTGCGTACAGGTCAGAATCCTTTTTGCCCTTCACGGCTTTATTGATTTTTTCTAATTCCTCAACTGCATCAGCACGATCCTTTAAACTTTTAAATCCATCGTCGGCCCGATCATTGGATTGGACAAAAATACGTTGGCCCATATCCTGTAGACGATTACGAATCTTGCGTTTAATAGCAACATCGGAAACTTCGCCGTAACCATCAAAATTTTGTCGTGGCCGGTTACCATTCAAGGGATCACCATTGGGATTAGCATTTTTTACGGAAAAAACTACAGTAAAATCGATTTTATTTTGAAAGGCAGTCATTAATCATCATCCTCCGATTTTTTTTGATATAGATCAAAACGTTGGCTATGATAACCAATTAGGTATTTTCCATCCAGTGCATCATCGGTCATCGTCGTTTGTAATTTATCATTGATCTCATCAAAATAGCTTTGATAGTAAGTGCGTAATTGTGGCGCCAGCTTACTAATATACGGCTGAAGATTCTGCTCAATGATCTTCCAAGTGCTCAACGGTCGCTGACTAAAGGCATTCATATAGCGCAGCGCATTGGTTGCTCGATTACTATTTTCAGTGCGTAAAACACCACTTTCTAGCACATCTGCAACTGCCAAAAGCCGGCCATATAAAAAGCTGCGGTCAGTTTGTTCTTTATCAATTGCCATTGTAAATTGCTCCTCCTTATAGTAACGCCGCAAAACACTACAAGCGATACTGATCGTCTTTTCCCATTCCCAACGCTCCATGGTCAATGGTCGTGAAGCTTGCCAGTAAAGCTGTTGAATTAGATCGCGTGGTAATGGTGCATTATCAACCACACATTTCAATAATCGGCTAATACTTGTATTTAACAACTGACTTTTAGCTCGACTACCAAAGGCTGCGTCAGCAATATCTCGTAACCCTGGCGCACCCCAAAAACGCTTTTCTTTACCATAATTTAAGTACCACACCATACTCGTATGCCATTGACGCAACCGATTAAGATATTGTTCTTTATCCAATGTTTGGTAGTACGTGATATCCATGCGACCTGGTGTTGCCGAATCTAAGACCATAATATAGACTCGATCTTGCGTTTTAAGATTATCTTTTGGTAGGTAACCGCTGAGCGCCTTATTGAACTGTTCAGCAAAATTAGCATTCGTAACATCAGTTGTATCGACTTTAGCTAAATTACTATCACTTAGTCCAAAAATCGACAACGAGCTATCTTCCGGCTGGGGTACAGTAACTTCGACACCACTCCAAGCTAAGAATACCCGACCATCAAAGTTGCGCCCTTGCTTTGTGATCAACCAACGTAAGGCTTTATGCCCTTTATCGGAAACATCGTAACCAATCGTAGCCACTTGGTCTTTAGTTGCAAAACGACCACGGAAAGTATAGCCCTGTGTATCGTTGCCAGAGATCAATTTCGCCATATCACCACCGTAGCGAATTTTAGCGGGATGCTTATCAGTTAATGGCATTTCTTCACCGGTCACATAATCAAGTCCAATGTTAGGTAATTGCTGATGATAGTAATCGATGAACGATTGATATACATTTTTATCCGCCCAGATATCAGGAAGACTGTCACCAGGATCATGTACGGTAAAGCGAACAAAGGCACTAGTTTGTTCTACTGCACCCAAAGACGCAAAAATAGCTGGTTTTTCCCCATATTTATCAGTTAAATCACGATTCCATTTTGGCAATAACTGACCATCAGTAGCAAATAAAATTTTATGCGCGATCAAATCAGCGACTAAACTTTTCTTTTTCAAATAAGTATAAATACTATTGACCCGTTCATTACTGAAATCTGATTCGCACCAAGCTCGTAGATTAGTCATGTAGGCATCATTGAACATTTTCATCCGTTCAGGTTCCTGACTATATTCAGCCAGATCCCCAGCCACATACTGTAATTTATCTTGTAATGGGTGTGGTGGCGGATTTTTCCCACTACGACTTGCAGAATCGATCGTCGTTGGAATCAGTGTGTTACCACCCTTTTTAGGCAATACTTGAGCAGAATGAAACTCACCAGCTGATGTAATAACGACTTCAATGTTAGCAACTTGGTAAGAATGTGATTCAGGTAATAAAGTATATTCATTTCCAAAGTGGTCCCGTTGTGGCTCCCCAACTAGTGCCTGATTATTTTGATACGTATGATATAAATCTAGCAACCAACTCATTTGCCCTCACCAGCCTCTAACTCTTGATAAAGTACATCCACGCTTTCAATATCCGCCATGGTAAATCGCTTAGGATCCATTGACTTCAAACGATGGACAACTGGGCAATCTTCCGGCGTCAAAAACTTAATGATTCCCTTTTGCATGACCGGCTGCCATAAACGAACTGCTAATTCACTTTTACCCGTTTCATCAGGATAATTTAGGCCATGTACCATAGTCCCAAAATGATATTCACCTACATAATCATCATAGTAACCCGTATCACTGCCAAACTCACACGGTTCGACATAGGCCTGACACTCACGCGTTCCCAAAAAAATATCCCGCCGTCCACCAGCTTTGATCGAGCGTTTTAAAATCTGATAATGTTTATTTTCATTACGATCGGCCTTTAGATCTGGTCGACTTTCGTTAAAAATAAAATGTACCTTTACTTGATAACAAACATCCTTTAAATAGGTATAGCTTGCCAAATCGGCCTTAGAACTATTATTATAATCCATTGGTCGAATGCCTTTGGATTCCATTTGAATCGGCTTCATTACGCGTACTTCATCTATCACATAAGTGATCGTTGGCTTCCAATAAATACTTTCGGTTATGCCGATCAACGCTTGATAACTAGGAATCTGATAGGAAAGTTTCTCACCTCCAGCTTTGCTAAGCGGATCAGTAAATAACGCATATGGACCGCGCACACAATAAGCGACTTGATTCCGCATAGATGTCACCTCCTTTTTCAATTTCATGAAAATATTTAGTAATCGCTTACTAAATATAATAATACCAGAATTTATTTAAATATCAAATTATTTTTCTCTATTTCAGTCTTTGTAAAATACATATTTATATGTTATACTAATCTAGTAAGTTAATCAGCATTAGATTTTTCCTTCATTAACGGCCAGAGACATCTTTGTTTTCTGCGAATTGAAATTATTTTAGTCTGTGATTCTATCTCTAGAAAAGAGACCAAACACGAATTGTGTTTGGTCTCTTATTTATATTTACACTTTTTAAAACATGGCTATATCAAATGCACCACCATCTCCGGCCATTGTTACCCCATATTCTTCAGAATAGGCCTCACTGCGTAAGGCAATAATTTGGTCATTGTACAGTGGCATCAGCAGGCCTGCTTCATCCAATGCTTTTATTTGATACGTAAATAAATTAACCGTATATTGTTGGGCCGCCTTTAAAGTTGCGTCTAGTTCCTCTGTTGTCAGCTCACCGTTTAATTGGGTAATAAATTCCGCACCGGCTTTGTAAGGCACCAGTACCGTTTGCGTAACACTATCGATCACTTGAAAAAACTTAGCGATCGTTTGACTACTATTTAACAGCATTAAAGGCCAGTCCTCATTTGTTGCGTGCTTAATACTTCCGCGTTGGCCCTGATTTGACATTAATGGCATTAGTTTTAAATTAGTGTGCTTCACTGGATAATCAGTTTCGATTGCTTCTCTAGCAAAGAAATCAATAAAGTACTTGCGTAATGCTGCTGGCGATAGTAATTCTCCGCTGTACAACTTCGTATCTAATTCCATATCTTGTAATAAACGTAAGCTGATTTTTTGACCATCAGCGATTTCTGGTAAATAAGTCAGCTTCTCATCATCATCCGTAATTTTTACCACATAAACATTCTGCCGCTCTTTTTCGCCATTACGATTGCAGCGGCCGGCAGCCTGAGCAATTGAATCTAATCCCGCCGTTGAACGGATCACACATTCAAAACTAACATCGACACCTGCTTCTATCAATTGGCTACTTATACAGATCAAGCGCTGACCGTTCTCTAGTGCCTCAGTGATACTAGTAAATAGGCTCAACCGATGTGCCGCACACATTGATGTACTTAAATGCACCAACTTAAACACTTCGGACATATTGGTTGCAGCCAAGGTTTGATATAATTTTTTAACCGCAGATTTAGTATTTAAAATAACTAGAATATTATGCTTATTTACAGCCAGTTCTTGTACAAAGTCCGCTAAGCGATCAAGTGACCATGCTTCACCATGACTTTGATCGACGATCTCTACTCGCTTAAACGCCTCAGTAACTGCCGGTAAATTCTGAATCATTTCACCATTTTCTGATAGCTTGAGGTTATTACGTACTGCATCTAAGGCAGGTTGCGTCGCGGTACAAAGGACAGCAGTTGTTTGACCAAAACTGCTTAGAAAGTTAACGACTTCATTAAACATTGAAATACATTTAGTCGGAACAGACTGGACTTCATCAAAAATAACAACTGAATTCATTAAGTTATGTAATCGACGAATTGATCTGGTGCCACTAGCATAAAACGTGTTTAAAAACTGCACCATTGTTGTGAAAATAATAGGTGCATCCCAGGTATCCTTAATTAGCTCTAATCCCTGTTCTTCGCTCTCATTATCATCGGTTATTGTTTGTGATTGGACAACGTTAGAATGAAATTCTAACACATGACTTTGATCATTCTCTGGTAATCCCAATGCTTTACGCGTCACTGCCGCATTTTGTTCAATAACTGTTGTAAACGGAACAACATAAATAATGCGCGTCTTATGTTGCTTGGCCGCATGCTTTAATGCAAAACGTAGACTAGAAAATGTTTTACCCCCACCGGTTGGAATCGAAAGTTGATAAACACCCGTTGGTCGATCAGCAAATTGATCACATTCCAACGCCATTTGCGCTCTTAATTGATTAATTTTAGTTGCCGGACTATCAATGTTTTTTGCTTCTAAGTACGTTACAACCGTTGCATAATCGGCCGCAAACAAATTGGTCCGATCACCATCGGCTTGCCAAGTCTCCGCCTTTCCCTGCTCGAATAACATTGTATTCGTACGATCAGCATCGATAACGCAACTATAAATAAACTGCCCCACGAGGAATAAACTGGAATAATCCTTTAATTGCTCAATAAATGTCTGTAGTTCGCAAACTGCACACTGCACAGATTTTTTAAAATTAACTAGTGATATAACTTCAGCAAAAAAAGCATTTTTGATCTGATCGTATTCAGCAACTGGTTTTTCCCTGACTCGATTTAAGAATGGTGAATCGGCCGTAGTTTGTGGATCCCAATAATCACGCAAACTGCTGCTATGATGGGAAATAATTGCATTACCCACTAATTCGGCCAACATTTGCTCATATGGTGAATTAGTTGGCTGATGAAACATATCATACAGAAGCTTCCCACCTGCCGTTGAATGATCGACACTCCCCCGCCGAACAGAATTAGGATCGATTTTAGCACTTTGAATATATTCCTGAAAAGCAGAACTATACTTACCAACATCATGTAACAGTGCCGCCAATCCGGCCATACATCCTAAATTTAATTTATGGCCTAAACTTTCAGCAATTTTTTGACAGTCTAATAAATGATCCTTCAGCAATTGATCAGGTTGTCGCTGACCATTACTCATAAATGGACCAGGATGAGCAATAAATTCCATTTTGTACTCCTTTTTTATCTTAATTAAAAAGGTTGTCCAATCAAATTGTGATTCAAAACTACTCAATAAGATTGGAAAAAGACCAATTTTCAATTTTATCTGGTCACTTTTCTTTTAGAATGATAAAATTCTAGTGATAATACTAATTCACTTATCTCATCTTTGCAATTAGTGCGGGTAACAAGTGCACACATTTTTGCTAGACGTTTCGCACCGTATTTTTCTCTCTTAACTGCACTAAATACGTATTCTCATCCTAATTCTTGATGTATTTTTAATTTGAGTTAATATTATCCACAAAATATAGACAATTCATTTATTTTCGGCCATATTTTGCGGTCGCACTCTGTATGGAGTGCGTGAATTGAAATTATCCCACACGAATAAAACCATGGGCGCTGCCCAAAGTCGCACTCTGTATGGAGTGCGTGAATTGAAATAATTCTCGTTTTTGGTTTTCATCAAGTTTTACGGTCGCACTCTGTATGGAGTGCGTGAATTGAAATATAAACGTCTGTCTGATATGTCTAAGGAAAAAGGTCGCACTCTGTATGGAGTGCGTGAATTGAAATGATTGTATTTTGACGCTAATTATCAAATGGGATATGTCGCACTCTGTATGGAGTGCGTGAATTGAAATCCTCTAGAAAGGTGACAGCAGTTGTCTTACCAGTGGTCGCACTCTGTATGGAGTGCGTGAATTGAAATTTCATAATCAAATGCTTCAGCAAAACATATCAATGTCGCACTCTGTATGGAGTGCGTGAATTGAAATAATTTAATGCTGAGCAAGCAGCAATTGGATTAGGGTCGCACTCTGTATGGAGTGCGTGAATTGAAATAACTTGTTGTCTAGCTCCGATATAATACATTGCAGTCGCACTCTGTATGGAGTGCGTGAATTGAAATAGTGCCCACAAGAATGACCATTTTTGAGTTTTTGTCGCACTCTGTATGGAGTGCGTGAATTGAAATCATGTTCAATAATCACAGGCACCAGCTGCTGAAGTCGCACTCTGTATGGAGTGCGTGAATTGAAATCGACTGATGATGCCACAGAGTGGATTGGTACAGACGTCGCACTCTGTATGGAGTGCGTGAATTGAAATTACTATCCCTTATTCGGATATAATTAAATTCTGAAGGTCGCACTCTGTATGGAGTGCGTGAATTGAAATTTGCCAACAATTTGCTCTTGCTGGGCAACCCACAGTCGCACTCTGTATGGAGTGCGTGAATTGAAATTACCAAAAGATATAGTGTTCCTGGTGACAATCCGAGTCGCACTCTGTATGGAGTGCGTGAATTGAAATTGCATCCTTGTCTAAATCGTAAACAGAGGAATCAGGTCGCACTCTGTATGGAGTGCGTGAATTGAAATATCACGCATTTTTTGAATCTCGCGACTAAATTTAGTCGCACTCTGTATGGAGTGCGTGAATTGAAATATAGCATGTTCGGAAAACTTTATTGGTATGCAGTCGCACTCTGTATGGAGTGCGTGAATTGAAATATACTAGCTATGTGCGAGATAGTGGTCTGATTTTGTCGCACTCTGTATGGAGTGCGTGAATTGAAATTCTATTGCTGATTTGCTAAGGTTAACTGCCATCATGTCGCACTCTGTATGGAGTGCGTGAATTGAAATAAAATTAGTTGCTGATAAACCGCAAATTCAAAGCGTCGCACTCTGTATGGAGTGCGTGAATTGAAATGCTGACAAGACTATCTCCATAATTGCGCTGGTAATGTCGCACTCTGTATGGAGTGCGTGAATTGAAATAAATTATCGTAATGGCATCACGGATGTCGAAAAGGGTCGCACTCTGTATGGAGTGCGTGAATTGAAATCCTCCTTAGCTTGCCTGTTCCTGTTCGATCAGTGGTCGCACTCTGTATGGAGTGCGTGAATTGAAATATATTTTCATCAAAAGTTTGCGGCGTCTCATCCTTGGTCGCACTCTGTATGGAGTGCGTGAATTGAAATCTTGGATGACTTACCATCAACTTCCAGCGCCGAAAGTCGCACTCTGTATGGAGTGCGTGAATTGAAATCAAGTCAAATAACTGAACTACTTTGGCAGCATCACGTCGCACTCTGTATGGAGTGCGTGAATTGAAATAGCAATATCAGCGATTGTATTTGCAATTTCTGTCGGTCGCACTCTGTATGGAGTGCGTGAATTGAAATAACAAACGTAAGGCCAAAAATATGGTTTATCCAGTCGCACTCTGTATGGAGTGCGTGAATTGAAATAAATCAGGGGTTAGTGGCTGTAGTTGCTTATGCTAGTCGCACTCTGTATGGAGTGCGTGAATTGAAATCAGATTCTATACGTATAAGGCAGGTGCAAGTGATGGTCGCACTCTGTATGGAGTGCGTGAATTGAAATTTTTTTCCTTGACATGCTGCGCAAGCCATATAAAAGTCGCACTCTGTATGGAGTGCGTGAATTGAAATATGTAGAAATTATCACACAAGATCCAGCTTGCCTTGTCGCACTCTGTATGGAGTGCGTGAATTGAAATAACTCCCTGGCGACGTTTGCACGTACTGTTAGCTGTCGCACTCTGTATGGAGTGCGTGAATTGAAATTTAACTATATTACAATTAGAAAAATAAAAAATTACAAGTCGCACTCTGTATGGAGTGCGTGAATTGAAATAGATACCGCTGAGCATGAGTATGCGCTGATCAAAGTCGCACTCTGTATGGAGTGCGTGAATTGAAATAGTAGTTAAGTTATCACTAGTATCAACTTTATATAGTCGCACTCTGTATGGAGTGCGTGAATTGAAATAACTGGTACTGACACGGCTATTAGTACGTCTACTGTCGCACTCTGTATGGAGTGCGTGAATTGAAATATCAAATTGACTTTACTCATAGATCGCTTATCAGCGTCGCACTCTGTATGGAGTGCGTGAATTGAAATATTACCGGTAATTGAAATTAAATTCTCTTGATAAAGTCGCACTCTGTATGGAGTGCGTGAATTGAAATGAGATAGTTAGCCTTAGTCACCTTAGTTAACTTTGTCGCACTCTGTATGGAGTGCGTGAATTGAAATGATGACCATCACCAAGGTTAAACTTAATTGGTAAAGTCGCACTCTGTATGGAGTGCGTGAATTGAAATGCAATTTGGGGCTATACCCCTGTAGTTTTTTATCGTCGCACTCTGTATGGAGTGCGTGAATTGAAATTATCAATAAGGAGGCAAGACTATGTGCTATGTAGGTCGCACTCTGTATGGAGTGCGTGAATTGAAATTTAAAATCCATAGCCGGATTAGCCGGTTTAAAATCGTCGCACTCTGTATGGAGTGCGTGAATTGAAATGTGCAACTGCTTAGTACGGCCGTACCAGAGATATGGTCGCACTCTGTATGGAGTGCGTGAATTGAAATATCAAATTGACTTTACTCATAGATCGCTTATCAGGTCGCACTCTGTATGGAGTGCGTGAATTGAAATGATCAATTGGATATGTTTGCTCATGTTATAACCTCGTCGCACTCTGTATGGAGTGCGTGAATTGAAATTATTAAATAGCAAAAGTCAGATCGCGTTTCCCTGGTCGCACTCTGTATGGAGTGCGTGAATTGAAATGTAAACGCAATCAACGATTAACTGATGTTGACTGTCGCACTCTGTATGGAGTGCGTGAATTGAAATGTTTACTGTTATTGGGACGCCACAGCGCGGCTGGCGTCGCACTCTGTATGGAGTGCGTGAATTGAAATTGGTTGGTCATTAATTAAAGGAGTCTGTCATACCATGTCGCACTCTGTATGGAGTGCGTGAATTGAAATAGTTTGCAGTGGTGTGATTGTCAAAATAACATTGTCGCACTCTGTATGGAGTGCGTGAATTGAAATAAATCAATCTCAAGGTGTCGTAAAGCATGCTACTAGTCGCACTCTGTATGGAGTGCGTGAATTGAAATACCAAAATGGGTATTCAGTTTTATGACACCTGCCGTCGCACTCTGTATGGAGTGCGTGAATTGAAATAATTGATGGGGTTAATTTAGTTGAAGTATGGGAGTCGCACTCTGTATGGAGTGCGTGAATTGCAATCCGATATGGTTGAGGCGATGAACCAGATGCTACGTCGCACTCTGTATAGAGTGCGTGAGAGAACGTCAAATTAGTAAATATCATATTTCACACGCATGTACACAAGACGGGATCAAAATAGTAGAACACTTAAGAACAAAGTCGCTCATTCTCCTTCTTTTATCAAAATCTAGCTAAAAAATATTTTCACTGAGTGTTTTGTCGCACTTTTTATAGATGTATGGATTAAAATTTAGTTTAACATTTTGTACGTATCTAGGTCATACTTCCATAATACTTTACTTAGACATGAAAAAGCTCCAAGTTAATATTTTTCGACTTGGAGCTGGTTTATTCATAAAATCAGGCACAAGATTACCTTTAACAAAACATCCGCAGCATTGACCCATACCCATCAATTGCCGCCCATTGAGTTGGATTGATACCCACAAGGTGTTTATAAATATAGGTGAAAATTTTACCAGGATCGACAATATCGTTTTTGACTAAGATGCATAGAAAAAGCGCAATCGGCTGTTGATCAATTTTCAACGTGTGCTTTACCTGAGGTTTGATCACAAAGATCTCATATGCTTCCGTAATATCCGCTGTTGCGTGCGGAATCGAAACCCCATTGATAACAAGGCGATTACTCATTTGTTCTCGCGCTAACAAATCATTGACCGCTATGGCACTGATCTGGCCATTTGCTTCCAATTGTTTAAGACCTGTGGCTAAAATGTTGGCGGCATCGCCTGTAGCTGTAAATGATAAAAAATGCGTTGGCGGAAAAAAGGCCGGAAACTTCTGTTCAAAGAAGCTATTATCCGTTATTTTTTTAAGCTTACTAATTTCCTGATCACCAATAATGCCACTAAATACCATATCAATGCGCGGTATGCTAGCCGGTAGTTCTTCGCCACGGCCGTTAACTAGGATCAGATCAGAACTTTCAATCGCTAAAGGTTCCATGCCAATATCCGCCATGGATACTTCATCAATGTCAATATTCGGTATTTGTTCTGTGATGATCATTTGATTGATCCTACCCACCGCTTGTTGTGAAAAAATCAATAGTGCACTAACATTTTGTTTTTTAGGCGCATCAACAGTGTGCAACGTATATAGGGCAATAAATTGTGGTTCAATATCTACACTGGGAAAGCGCTGGCTTAGTTTCTCCGTCAGTGCAAAAGCCACGTCAAAAACAAACGGATTATTGATTTCTAATTTTGTAATTTGTTTAAGCAAGGCTGCGTCGGCAAAGGTTGGAAACATGGCACAGCGACATAAATGGCTAAAAATTTCGGTGATGAAGGCCCGCTCATGCTGCGCTAAAATTTGGCGATTGTTCAAGGCGAGGACCTGCTCACGCACCTCATTGACCGTGATCGTATTAAGTAATTCCACCTTAACACTGTAATAGTTTTCTAAGATCTGGCGTAAGGGGGTGGGGATTTGCCGGTACATGCTGAGGTCTAACTGCACTGTCGATTCAAACTCAGCGGCAAATTGCGTCCCAATTGCACAGGCTGTGATCTGGGCGATCAACTGTCCTTGCGTCAAATAATCGAATAGTCGCTGGGGCACAACTGACTGAACAGCCGGCAAAGCCGATTTGATCAACAGCGTTTGTGCATACGGACTTTCGGCATAAAAAGTTTTATGCTCCCGTAATAGATAGGCTAAAATATCAATTCGACTAGTTTTATAGATCGTTAAAACGATTCCCTCACCGCTTTTAGTGGTAATCGTTAAAACCCCACGGAATTCTTGATTCAACTTGTCGAACATGGATAACAATGCCGCTCGCGACAGATAGGTTAGTTCCCCTAGTTCCGGCAACGTAATTGTCGGTCGACGCAACAGTTCAAATAAAACAACATCTTGTTCACGCCGAAAACCGTTGAGCAATTGTTGAAAAGCCGCTTCACCAGTAATTTCGAGATGATAGTTCTTTCCACTGGCGATCTGACCAATTTTGTGTTCACTAAACACTGAATTAATGGTATTGATATCCCGGATCACGGTTCGCCGCGAGGTATCTAAGGCTGTGGCCAGCTCATTACCCGTTTGGTCAGTTTCTTGGAGCAAGCGAATCAAATGCTGTGCACGGATATTAAGCATTTCATGCGTCCACTCCTTTCAGGAGCCGGCGCAGTCCTTCCTCAAGCTTAGGCCGCGGGCAGGCAACATTCATCCGTAAATATTGCGAATCACCATAGGTTGCTCCAGGCATGATCCCAACGTGACCGATATTGACTAATTGCGCTTGCAATTTATCACTTGTTAGATTCAGTTGGGCGACGTTTAACCAAGCTAGATATGTCCCTTCAGGAACCGTAAAGTGGATCTTAGGTATTTCTTGCGCCAGAAAAGTTTGAACGTACTGCAAGTTTGCTTGTAAATAAGGGACTAACTGGTCTAAATACTCAGCACCAGCAGCTGAGTAACAGGCCATTTGGGCAGTGATACCAAAAATACTTGCTGACGACAACGCATTTTTTTGCTTTAATTCACGCATGAAGGCCGTTCGTAATTTTGGATCCGGCAAAAGTAAATAAGCGCCTCCTAGTCCCGGTGTATTAAAGCTTTTTGTCGCCGAACAGGCCAGCATAATATTGGTTTGGGTCAGCGCTGTCAACGGGGTATATTTTACCGGTCCGTAAACAATATCTTTATGAATATCGTCGGAAATGATAAATACATGATACTGCTGGGCCAGCGCAACTAGGTGAGCTAATTCAGTTTTTGAAAATACCTTGCCCGTTGGATTATGCGGATTCGTGAGCAGAAATAACTTAACTTGCGGTTGGGCTAGCACGGTGGCCAAACTATCCCAATCAATTTGATAGCCTTTATCAGCGGCCGCTAAACGAACAGGCATTAATAGACGTTCATTTTGTTCGATCACCCCATAAAAGGCATCATACATTGGCGTAAAAGTCGCTACGGCATCGCCCGGTTGACTTTTAAGCCGTATCAAAGTGCCAATTGACCAGACAACACTGGGACTATAACAGATCCACGCGGGATCAATCGTTGCCTGATCTCGTTGTTTGAACCAATTGACAATACTATTTTTATAATCCGCATGGTTCCAACGTGTGTAGCCGTAAATCGGATGCTGCATTCGTTCGCTCAGCGCCGTTTGGACCGCCTGTGGTACTGGAAAATCAGTATCGGAGATCGAAAACGGCAAAATATCATTGCGACCAAAACGGTCAGCAATATAATCCCATTGTGTACTATAAGTCCCATGGCGGTCGATAATATGATCAAAGTTGTATTTCATGTTTACTCCTCCTATATAAAATAACGATCGGTTTAAGTCACTAAAACAAAGCTGATCAATCCGACTAAACTATCGCCTAACCTCTATATTACAAAAAAGAAGGTCGATAGTTTACCAACCTTCCTAATTGTGGTTATTAAGCCTTTTCTGCCTGTTTCTTTGCTTCATGCTTTAACCAAGCCGACTTGAACCAAATGATAAAGACAACATTCAGAATTAAACCAACTGCTAATACTGGATAATAAGCATACCAAGGTCTGATCAAGCCTAATAATGGATCAAAAACGCCGATCCCTGGTGCAGTCCGTTCGATGTTAAATAAAATACTTAAGGCGCCAGCGATCCCACCGGATAGAACATTCGCTGCGATCATCGGTAATGGCGCCGCCAACGCGTATGGAATCGCCGGTTCAGTGGCAACCGTCATCCCAACGACCATCGCACTCGGTGCGGCCGCACGTTCTTGTTGCGTAAATAACTTAGGCCGGATCCAACAAGCAATTGCTGCAGCCATCGGTGGCATCAAGGTAACGACCCCAACGATCCCGTACCAAATGTAAACATGTGAACTTAACAGCGAGAAGCCGAAGAACCAAGCGGCCTTATTGACAGGGCCACCCATATCGAAGGCCAGCATACAACCGACAACGAAGCCCCCAACAACCTTCATTGAAGTAGGAATATTTTGCAAGAAGGAAAGTAAGACTTGCATCAACCAACCAGCAAATGGCCCCACTAAATAATAAGTTAATAGCCCAAAAATTAATAGCGTAACAAACGGGATGATCAAAAAGCCTAAAATTGACTGGAAGTTTTTCCCGAGCCGAATCTTCTTGAAGTATTTAACAAAATAACCGATTGATAAACCAAGTAGGATTGCCCCTAAGAAGCCCGCCCCTGTTTCTTTACCAAGTAGATCAGGACTATTAGCCAAATAAGTGGTAATAAAGGCTGGGGCAAAAGCAGGCTTATCGCCGATTGCCATCGCAATATATGCGCCCATGATCGGAATCATAAAGGTAAACCCTAAGGTCCCGATTTGAGAAACGACCCAGGCCAACGAAGGCTGAATATGCTTTGCTGTATCCAGAGCAATATTAGGCATCCCGAACTGAACCATCAAACTACCGATGGCCAGTAACAACCCACCACCGATCACAAATGGTAAAGCGCCCGACACGCCGGCCATTAAATAGCTCATGACGCCTTCTTTGACTGCGGCTTGATCAGCCCCTAATTTTACGCCAGAGGCTTCAAACACATGTGCCTTATCATCAATATCATCAAACAAGGTCGCAATATGTTTTAAAGCATCGGATACCGGCAATTCCACAACCTTTTTACCTTTGAAACGAGCCTTATCGTCATCAGTCATCCCTTTACCTAAAGCTAGGATAACATAATCAGCTTCCTTAATTTGCTCTGGGGTCAGCCGATCCTCGACGCCGCTGGCACCTTGAGTCTCAACGTGGGCCTCATAACCTAAGCTCTTAGCCTTTTCGGAGATGGCTTCGGCAACCATGTAAGTATGGGCGATCCCGGCTGGACAGTTTGTAACTGCTACGATTTTCTTCGTTGTCATTATTCTCACTCCTCGTATTAAAAGTTAGGATCCTGCTACTGCTTTAAAACCGATAATTTAAGAAATAATTGCCGTAATGCGGGTATAGATCTCATCTGCTGAACCTGATTGCAATAATTGAATAAAATCTTGATGAATTAATTGCCGACTTAGCTTTGCCAATAATTTTAAATGCGTATCTGCTTGATCGTCTGGAACTAATAAACTGATCCATACGTTGACTGGCTTATCATCTAAAGAAGCCCATTCAACAGCGGTGGTACCACGTGCAACTAAGATCGCAGCATGATCAATATTATTTGATTTTGCGTGTGGAATCGCGATTCCATTACCAAAACCAGTTGTTGATTCCTGTTCACGCGCTTGGTAATCTTTGACTAATTGCTCAGCGTTGACGGCAATGCCTAGCTCTACCGCCCAATTCGCTAACTTCGTCAATACTTCTTTCTGATCACTACCACTGAAGTTTGTATTAATTTGTGCTTTTGTAAGTAAATCGGTCATACACTTCACCATCCTTCTCAAGTTGTTATATTTAGTATACTGGTAGTTGGTAAAATAATTAATGCTCACTTTGTCACAGTTAGGTGACAAAGTGTAGATAAACTGATCGATTGGCAGTAAACAAAAGAAAAAGCGCGGGATTGAGAAATCAAAGCTTGATTTCTCTAACCTCACGCTTTATTTAAGTTATTTGTGTTATAGCCTCGTTTAAACGTAAGCACCCAATAACAGACCGACTATAAATAGCGTATCGGCCGCGGTATGATAGCCTCATCATAAGAAATGGTGAGGTGTTTTTATGCTCAATAAACC
>NZ_BJDN01000028.1:17066-34576 GCF_005405165.1 Loigolactobacillus binensis | reverse complement strand
CATTGGCTAATTTAAAACTAAACAGCGCTACTGATTCGAACCAAAAAGTTTCGGATCAGTAGCGCTTCTTTTGATTACGGTCGTTTATTGGGTGCTTACGTTTAAACAGCTAATTAACAGAATTTAAAAATGATTGCAAAAGATAACCCCAACAGGATAAATCCTGCTGGGGTTAGAGCTTAACTGGCATCCTAGCCTAGTAGACTAGGATCCAATTACTATTGATTCCTTCAGTTTTCAGCTAAAAAACTGTATTCGTGAACGGAGCGACCGCTCTTGAATAAGTATATTTTAGCAAATATGGCATCTACTGGCAACCCTTACAGAGATAAAATTTCTATTTAGTAAATAAGCTTATTTATTAAATAGAAATTCAGTTAAAATAAGTCTTAGAGCAGTAAGGGTTGTAGGCTTATCTATACTTATTTACAGCTTATTTACTTATGTGTCAATTCATTCAAGTTAAGCCCTAGAGCGGCAAGGGTTACAAGCTTATTTACACTTATTCGCAGCTTATTTAACAAATATCAACCCATTACGATAATAACAAATTCATTTTACACTCAGCCTGTATTTCTGTTTTGGACTCCTTGGCTTGTCTGGAATAGTTAACTCAATTAACCCTTTATCCAGTAACGGCGTAATAACATGAGTTCTAAAAGTATTTCCATTCTTGATGTCACTCAACTTAAGAAGCTCTTTTGTCGGTAATGGTCCCTTGCTTAACGCAACTAATACTTCACGTTGTAAACTTGATAATTCATTACGATTACTTTTATGACTTACTAGATTACTTAAGCCATCAGTAGTAACTGGTATTTTAACTTTAAATTCTTCCTCGTTTTCAATGATTGGCAGACCACCAAACAAAATGGTTCCATAATTAAAAATCTTTTCCATCCCTGAACCAATTTCATCTATTAAACCCAAAATATGAAATACACTAGCAATATTAGGATTCTTAGGATAAGGGCGAATATCACCCAACTTAATTATCCCCGGATGAACAGGCTTATTAGCATTTTCAAAGGTAACTATATTAGATCTAATTTCAATTCTAGAAATATACGGATTAGAATATTCACGGTGTACTAATAAATTTACAATCACCTCACGAAATAAAACTTCTCTAAGATTAATACGTTTATCACCATCTAAATAAAATGGTTCATTGATGTGCTTAGCGATAAAACTCATCAATTGCGTATAGCTATCAATTAGATTTGTCTTTATCCGCAAACGATCATCGTATCGATCTATATCTTTTATACGTACTAAAACATCAATTGTAAAGTAAGGCACTATTGCTCTAATTAATTCATCTTTACCAAAAGTCAATATTCCTGCCAAAGTGCAACCAATATTTCCAGTTAAATAATCTTTGCGATACATTGATAGGCTCTTTAATACATCCAAATCAGATTTTCCAATTAACAGACGTTCACCATTACTATCAGTCATACTTTGTCTTACACGATCAATTAAATCAGTCCTAAATTCACTAATATCAACATGCTTATAAAGCGTATTTTCTGTATATTCTGACTGTTTTCGTGTATACATCCTTTGAACTAAGGTTGTATTATTAGTAACGTCAATATCGGCATCTTCGTTCCGATCGTAGATAATACGTTGATTTAAACGATGCACTTGTGAACTATTTGGAATGTAAACATGTAATATTGATTTACTATCTACTGTGTATTCATCAATATCTAAATATAATGGTGGATCTATTTTATTGCTTGATTGAATTGCCGTAACAAAATCTTTCTTCAATTGTTGAATTTTATCTGGCATAATCCCTAATATTGTGCCATCATCCTGAACTCCTAAATAAAGATTCCCACCATAATGATTTGAGAATGAACATACTGTTTCATATGCACTTTTGGGAATTGCACCTTCTCCATCTTTTCCTTGAGCATCTTTAAATTCAATCGTACTTTTTTCTTTACCGCTACGTATTTCTGCTAGTAGTGCAGAACTAATTTCATGCATCAGGCTAATCACCTCTTAGGGCCTTAAAATATCGTCTTACTTGATTTCTGGTAAATCCAGATTTATTGTCTGCCGTTGTATATCCGCTGAATCAGCGGCATTAACGATCACTAACGTCCCCTGTTGATACCGCGGTGCAATATCGCTAGCAATGGTCAACTTCCCGGATAAGAGCCGCTGTTGGATCGAATCGTTATGATAATCAGCGATCAATGTAATCTGATTGGAAATTATTTTACCGGCTGCGTCCTCTAAATACACTAAAACTCGCTTGCTACGCCGTAGATTGGAAACCGGCTGAATTTGAATAAATGAGAGGGTCAGCGTATAACTGCCAACGGTTGTCAATTCGGTTAACAAAACAACTTCAACTTGCTGCGGTGAGCGCGCATTACGTTCCGTTTTAATCGTTAATAATGGCACCATCATTTCTTGTAAAGTTGTACCGCCGTGAACGTATTTGCTACCACCGCCTTGGACTGCGTAGCGTAATAATTCTGCTGGCACGTGGACAACCAGATTGCCCGGCACCAATTCTGGTAACGCAAATGCATGGGTATTGCTGGCTACGTGCGTATCGGTATTAACCACAAAACGCCGCTTATGCACAATTCCGGCTGGCTGCGCTATTTTATCTAATTTAGTCAGCGCCTGCCGTGTATATAAGAAACCATGATCAGCGGTGATAAAAAAGTTGGTGGCACTGACATAACGGGCTAAAGTCCCCACTAATTCTTGCAACTGCTGTAAAACTAAATCGACTGCTGCAAACACTTCATCCTCTGACTTCGCATTATCTCCCCGTGCGTCGATCGTATCCAAATAAATATAATTAACGTCGGTTCCTTTGTACAACTGGCGTAATTGATCACGATTGGCGGCTAAAATTGACTTAGCAGTTTGTGCGGTCACTTTTAAATCAGGTAACTCCTGCGTCAAAATACGTTGTCGATTTTCAACACCGGCACTTAATTGCCCATCAACTTCAATGTTACCTTTTGTATTAAGCGCGATCTGTTGATGTGGCAACAACGCCGCCATCCCTAAATCAGTATATGACGGTATCGTGCCCTCCAGCGCCTCTAGTTGCGTATCAAACTGCTGATTACGATTCAGTTCATCTTGCAGTTGACTGGCGATTTCATAGCGCAATGCATCCACTACGATCACAAAAACGCGCCGCTTATCATTGACCAAATGAGTTACTTTTTTGCTATAGAACGCGGTGGTTGGGAGCGCCGAAGTCAACGGCAATTCAGCACCGATCAGGCTATCCCAGCGCTGAGCCAACGGTTGCAGATAGCCATCAGTATAAAAGTGTTCCACTTTTTGCTGCAGCGCCCGCAGCTCATCATTTGGTTCACTGATTTGATCGAAGGCACGATAAAATTTACGATAAACCTGATCAAGTTGCATCAATTGCTCCTGATACTGCTGCCACAGCGCCGGTACGGTCTTGGCATCGATCGTTAAACTATCCAAACTACGCAACAAACGAATCGCCTGAATCAGTGCCCGATAGCTAGCTTGAAAATGATCATTCCAAAAAACGGTTCGGCGCTTGATCAGCTGTAGCTCGTAATCATCATACAAAATACTACCCTCAGTTAGCTGCTGGGCCACCAAGGCAATCAACGCAACATCATAGGCGGCAAAAGTGTTACCCTGCGCTAGAAAATCAACTGACTCGCCGCGCGTAAAAGCATTGATTCGCAGTAGTTCACTCACTCGATTCGCAACTACCTCATATGTCGCCGTTAGATCACGCGCATTTTGCCACTGATCAATAAAGACGATCGTATTGTTGGCCGGCCGCAATAACATATTCTGCCAATTTTTTGGCACCTTATCGTTAAACTCAGCCGCGGTTTTGGTCGCAAATAACGCACAGGCCAAGTCAGCCAAACTAGGTTGCTCGGCTTGATAGTTGAACTCTTGACTAACTTGCTGCCAAAACCATTTCACACTGCCAAAACGTACTAGTCTCTGCCAAGCAGCCGCCTTTTCCTGCGCCCACTCGGCCAACAAATAAATCAAGCCATTAGCAAAACTGAACCGTTTACCGCCAACTAACACTAAAAAAATACCCAATGTTAATTTGTCCGGCGTGATTTTCGTTTCATTTTGTAAAAGTGCTACTAGACTTCTCTGCCGCTGCTTATTCTCAAAAAAGCTTCTATAAACTAAAAGCGTCCCGCGATAAGCGTCTTGATCCGCAACGTGTAATTCATCTAGCACTTGGCTTAAACGATCCACGTGAAACTCTGGCTGTGAGTACAAATAAATATCGTGTAACGGATCACTTTGCGGTTCTGGCCGGTTCATCGGCAGATAAAGCAAAAAATTCTGTGTTGGTTGTTGTACCTCAAGTTGATACTTGATCGCAAAATAATTATTTGGCGTCACCGTTAAAGTCACCACATTATTTAGTTGGTAAGCCGCCAGTTCTTGGGCATAATCCTGATTTTCATCATACCAAAAAATAATTCGCCGCTGCTGATAGTCGGGTAGTGGCGCATCAAATCGTTGTTGTAATAACGTTTGCGTATCGGTTGCCATTTTCTCACCTGCTTTACTCTAGTTATGTTTGGAAAATGCGATTAGATTGGCCAAAACGTGTTTGCTGAAGCAGCTTATTCCGTCTAGCTAATCGCTTCAGCAAACACTTTAATTACATTTTTACTTTCGTCAAAATATTTAATCGTTGCGTTTTCGTGCCGTCTTCGCTGGGTACTTCAATATTCTGAAATTTAGCGTAATTGATCTTTACGCCATCATCCAGATCTAAAACTAATTCGCGGTTAGCCATGTACTGTACCACCGTTTCGTACTGGCGTAATTCAGTTAATTGGCGCTGATAATTGGCACGCTGCTTTTCCGCCGCCGCTTTAGCCCGCGTGGAGTCGACTTCAGTATTCGTCAACGTCAATAAACGATCAATCGTCCGCATTAACGGCAATAAATACGCCGTCCGAATCTGCGCCAATAATGTCGGCGTGTACCGATGCAGATAAATTAACGCTTTAAAACCATTTTGCTTACCACTGGAAAGCTCCCAATAAATTGGCCGCTTCTGATAAATTTTTAAATGATCCTTGTAAAAATCCTTCAAGAAATAATGGCGTAATGCTTCCTCGGGATCTTGCGCATTATCGGGATACAGGCTGTTAGCAATAAACGCCAGGTTCGCCATTAAGTGCGCTTTACCAAAGATCAGCGTCAACAATTGCTTGATCCGCGTCACAATATCATCTTCATAGTAGCCCTTAGCGAAACCGATCGGAATCACATTGTCTGGATCAGGCTGGAATTGGCGATAACGCGTGCGCTCAAACGTGCCGCCAGCATAAATCAATCCTGGCTCATCCAAGCTATAGCGACCAAAAATCACGCCAACCAAATAAGACAGAAAACTACGCACATCTCGCCCCTGATCAGCCTGCCGCACGGTCACTTCTTTATCCGTTTCCTCAGGTAATAATTCGTCCTGCAAGCCGTAGATATCGATGAATTGGCGATTGAGTTCTTCTTCATTTGTCTTTAACTGTGCAAAGCGTTGCGCCGCGACCGTTTGCCAATTGGCAAAAGCATCGGCCAGTAAGTTGCTGGCGGTGCGGTATTGCAGCAAGGGATGCTGTTGGAAATCCCATGAGGTTTCGAAGGCATCCCAATCGGATTTGGAGAGAGCGATGTTTTGTTGGACTAGGTTAGTGATTTCTGGCACTTCGCCGATCATTTTATATGGCATTCTGCCAACTGGTCCTTCATGAAAATCTAATGTTGGTGCTAACGATTGCAAGAATACTATGGACAGCTTACTATTAATAAAACCAAAAATAGAATAAAACTCTGTTTTTGTTTTTGGAAAGAGCGTTGATCCCTTATCTCCAATAATTCCATATTGTTGAAATCTAAAAGATATTTGACTAGACGAAACCGTTGACCAAGAGAAACCTGCTTTAAAATAATAATTAGGATTACGTATTACTGATTTTTGGAAGGCCAATAATTCGGCACCATCGTTTTCCCAATTTACTACATAATCATTGTTGCCATACCATTTTCGATAACTACCACCTTTTGTCGTAGCAAACCATTTATTACCACTATCTTTTGCCTCGTTATGACTTCTTGTACGAAATCCCGTTTTATCATTTACAACTTCATACCACAACCGTAAAAATCGAGCATTATCACTGGTCTGTAGCCCAGCACGTGGTTCCGCAATCTCCCCTAATTTAGGATTATCTCTAAAGATTGCTCGTACCTGTTCACTCGCCCAATAAGCAATCGGCGCTCCCGGAATATCTTCAAATGAATGTACATCCCGCACATACCGATAATCTACTGTCGTATCAGCAGCCGCTTCGGCTACCTTAATTGGTTGAGCTGCTGCGCCTTTAAATGATTCCAATCGTAAGAAAACGCCTTGTGTGTTCACCTGTTGCCGTTGCAAAACAAAGGTACAAATCGGCACCGTTGCGTCCTCAAATGCTGAGTATTCCAATTGAACCAAGCTACCAATCGTCCCGTTATTGATGATAAAACGCCGTAATTTTTCGTGCGACGAAATAAACATCCACGTGTAAGGGCTCATTAAGGCAGCGTACCCATTCTGTTTAGTCATTAGAAACGTTTCTTTAATAAAGGCCGAGTACAGGTCGGATTTAACATCTTTATAGTTCTGTTGCATGAACTGCTTCAGCGTTGGATTATATTTATTATGGTATGGCGGATTCGTGACAACTACATCGTAATGCTGCGTCAACAGCCAAGCACACTGAAATAACGGCAGCAAACGCTCACGTAGCTCCGTAACTTGTGCTTGCTGATATAAATCGGCCTGATCTGGTTGCAATTCACTAATCCTCTGAGTGAAAGCCTGCCAGTCAACAGTTTCTGGTTGTAATAGCGAACCGAACTGTTTGGCATCTGTAAACTGTTGTTCCAATACGCGAATCTGTTCAATTTCAGTAGAATCAAAAACTGATTGTAGCGCTTCAATTGTAGTTGGTTGTAAGGAATCTTGAAATTCAAAAATGCTAAAGACAACGGGTTGTTGGGCCCGTAATAATCGTGGTGTTTTAGCCAACATCTCCATTAACAAAACAATCTGCGTAATTTGGATCGACCGTTTATCAATATCTAAGCCAAATAAGTTATTTTCGATAATCGTGCGTGGAATTTCCCGCGGTAAATAGCCTTGTTGCAAATACATTTCATAAAGCATACGAAAAGCTTCGATCAGAATATGGCCCGAGCCGCATGCAGGATCGATTATTTTAATATCCTCTAATTGCTTAATATCATTTGGTAAAACCAAATCACCAGCATGACCTAAATAATATTGCCACGTACCAACCAAATTCGTTTCCTTATGTAATCTTAAATATAAATTACCTAATGAGTTTTGCAGCATATATTGAACAATCCACTTTGGTGTAAATAATTGCGTTACGACTGGTAGTTCATGCTTAGAAACACTATGATTTTTTAAACCGCCAACTTTTGATTTCTCTTCAATATTGTAATATTCAAATAGCCAACCAATAATTTCCGTATTATCCCAATCTTCATCGGGAATTTCACTTTCCAATAAATCGGCAATGATCCCCTGTGGTTGTAGTAAATTTTCTGGTAACAACAGTGATTCGGCACCCTGCACTGGATAAAAAACACTCGGCAATATTTGGCTTAATTGCTGGATCTGCTGTTTCAGTAAATATTGATATAAATAAATATCTTTCTCTGATCGTGTTAAAGCCGCATCATCATTAATCGAATCCAAAATTGTTGTATTTAAGGCTAAATCATCCACCAAGTCGTAGATATTTGACAATGCATCAGGCTCTTTTTTACCAGTCGTTTCTGAAGATAAAATACGCATTTTAATCGGTAAATAATCATGCAATTCCATGTAACGTAAAGCTACCAACCAGTTAAACCAGGTAAACGCGACTTCCTCGAATAATTGGGCTAAAGCCTCTGCCAAAGTTGAATCATGCTGAAAAGCTTGTATTTTAGCTAAAAGGTGGCGAAACTCATTTTCCTCAATAGCACTAAGTTGAACCCTTTTATCGCCCAAAACTAACAAGCTCCCGCCAGCATGGTGTTCAATTACTGGCAGTTGTTGCTCGTTTAATAAGTAATGATTACGCGCATACGCCTGAATACTATTCAATAAATGTTGTTTAGCATTCACCGCAAACTTCTTCAACGCCGCTTTATCCATTTTAATTACCCCTAAATATACGAAATTTCGTAATAAACTCACTCTCTAGTTTAGAGGAAACACCGCTAAATGTCACCAACTCACCAAAATAAAAAGCGCCACTATACTCAGCTTCTGAGTATAGCAACACTTCATTTGCAGCTACATAATTCTCAATTCGTCCACGCCTTTTAATTCTTGTTGTAAGTGTTGACGCACCTTGGCTAAATAAGTATCCAGTTCAGCTTCGTTGTGGATCACAACCTGTTGTTTAGGTAGGATTGCATTACGTGCCAAAATCTTTGCTTTAGGTGCCACCTGAGGTTCCGGCGGTGTCTCAGCAATTTGGGCCGCTCCATCACTTGAGGTACTATCAGCTGTCGGTTTAGGTGGTAAGGGCTGTATCACTCTAGCAGTGATTTCCTGCTGTGTCTTATTAATCAAAGTAATAAAACGGCCTTTAGTGATATCCTTATCCGCCATCACGCCACGAACATCAGCGATCGTACCTGCGTTATCTAATTGCCGATTCAAATCGCGATATTGCTGCTCAATTTGCGGCTGAATTTTTTGGCACAATTCAGCGTTAGTTAGCGTCGCCGCCATATTAGCCTGATCATTAGCCAGCTCTTGTTTAATTGGCGCTGCCGCCATTTCAATTTCCGCAAATATGGCTTCCTTGTAAGTTTTAACCAATTCAGGTAATTCTTTGATCAGGCCATACGGTTCCGTAAAGCCTAAAATCTCCGCGATCCGTTGGCCAGACTGTTTAGCCGCCATAGTAGTCAGATAATCACGATCACGCTGGTACTTCGTATTAACGATTAATGCCGCGTTGAAAATATCGACTTGATTAGCGAAGAACTGTTTAACCAGTTCATTATCATCGTTCAGCTCCAACAATTCATCTTGTTGTTTAAAAACACGTTCAAAAAACTGATTAGCGTCGCGTTGGTCAATTAAGCGTTTGAGGATCTGTAATTCGGCGATAATATTCTGCTCGCCTGGATACTGATTGTGTCCAGCGTACTGGCGTTGTAAATTATCTAACTCGGTTGCTGTATGGTGCAACTGATCTTGTAGCTCAGCCATCCGCTCGTCATCTTTAACCTGCGTGAGCGTCTTATTATACATTTCCTTCATTAACTCATTAGCTGCCTTGACATAACGCTCTTGAATCAAAATACGGCGCTCGATCACAATTTTTTCCTGTTCGCGTGGTCGTGTCATTAAACTAATAAAATGCGGTAAGTTATCCTCGGGAATCAGGCGTTCGGTTTGCACCCGCAACTGAATTTTTTCATCATTCAGTAGACGAATCAAACTAGCCAAAATCGTTGTTTCCTGCCAACCAAACGGAATTATTGTAAAACTTTCAACTAGTTCACGCAAAGAAACGCGAATGTGCCGTGCCGCACGCTGTTCAATATCATTGAAAATTGCTTCGGTGGCGAGATGATTAGGATCAGTGGCTTGGGCCGATAATAAATCACCCTGCGTTGAAAACAGAGCGGCCAAATCTTCACGATCATAATTGTGCGTCACATAAGTAATCTTGTTATACGTCACTTCGATTAATTGTTTCAAAGCAAGATTGATTAACGAACCCCCGCTAGCTTTGACCATTGCCCCATTAATAAAGACTTTAGCATCGGCCAAAGCAGCCTCAACTTGGGTTTTAATATCGACTGATAGGGCAGTTCGTTCGCGGCTTTTATGATTTAATATATCAGCATAGATATCAGTTTGATTATGATTAGGTTCGCGCAAGTATTGGTCGATCCGTTTGAAATTCATGATATCGTCCATATAAGTGCCTTGCTCTGGCAGCATAACGATCACTTTTCCTGCTTCCAGCGATTGTGCAGCCGCCATTTCATCACCGGCCACTTCTAAATTATTCGGACTAATAATTTGTAGCGTTAAGGCTGAGCGTACCGTTTTAATTGGCACACTATCGATCCACTGATTGAGTTCAAAGTTATAGTTCAACCCGGGCTGCTTAGCAAAAGGCTGATAGCGATACTGCTTAAGCTGTAAGATATCAGTGAAAATCGTTTCACCAAGATATTTGACCACGTCATTATTTGAAACAATCACATTTTGAATCTCGCGATTGATATCCTGCTCATCATTAGTTAAGAAGACATATTCACTACCACGCCGTTGAATCAAAAATTCCTTTTCTAAACGGGTGACACTTTTCTGAATTGCTTCTTTTAACGTCAGCGTTTCTTCATCAATATGATCAATCAGCAATGTCGTCAAATTATCGATATTTGCTGGAATTTCTTTGACGTAGCGGATTAGAAATAATAGCTTCAACACTTTTATGTCAAATGGTGTCAGCTTAGAATTATTCTCTGCTTGAATAATTGGTAACCGGACAGAATGTTCTAGCACATCTTCAATATTTTTGTAGAAAACATCAAATGGCACCAATATATCAGTTTGCGCCTGTTCATAGCCAATTGCCGCTGATTGAACCGCCGACAGTAAATTACGCTCACCATTGGCCAGATGTTTCCCGGCCGAGCCATGTTCACGAATGCCTGTAAAAACCTTCTGCAACAGATTAAACTGATACGGAATGAATGGATAAGTGGCCACAAACTCCGCCTGATCGGTAAAGCTCTGCATTTGTGCTGTATCGTTGGTAAAGGTGATTTTATTTTTTAAAATTGCCTCATTAGTAGCGTAAAGTGGCTCTAATTCAGTTACTGCGGCCGCCGTTTTAGTTAATAAACGTTTTTTGATCACTTCATCAGCATTGGCCGAACTTAGTGGTAAGCGTGTATTAAACCGACCTTGGATTTTCGAAAAGTCGTTCGATGACATGCCACCCTTTTTTAATGAGTCAATATCTTGCTGGCTGGTCACCACCACCCAGACTTGCCCATGACAATATTGCGCCAGGTCTTCGACTACCATCTGTAGGTCAAGCATTAATTGCCCATTTTCAGAGATATATTGACCCATTTCATCCGCCATAAAGACCAAATGATAATTGGCCGGTTGCTGGGCAATATATTTCTGTACCCGCTTAGCGAATGATTCATCACTAATAGAATAGCCAGATTCACCGGCTTCCATAAAATGGCGCGCACTTTCTTCGCTCATATCAGTAGTTTCAGCCAATGCCGCAATTGCTGCATCCTCGTTGTAAAAGATTTCATCGCGGCCTTCTTCCCAACTCAGGCCGTCAGCTTGTGTCGCAAAAGCCTGCTTAAAGGCCACATATTGCCCTTTATTAGCTAAAGTTTCTTCCATTTCTGCGATCCACGCATTGGCGCCAGAAAAGCCACGCATTTCGTTGAATACTTTGTTGAACACCTTAACCACAGCGGATTTCTGCTGCATACTATCCGCTTCAGACTTCGATTCAATATTAAATAACGCCACATCGTTAGGTACCGTCAACGCTTTTTGCATTTGTGCCAACAGTTTAGGATTATGCGTCAACTTATCAGTAAAGAAATCCAATGGGCGCTTAGATTCAACCTGCAGATCTTGCCGTAATAAATAACTGAGAATCTTTAAAAAATGTGACTTCCCAGAACCAAAAAAGCCAGAGATCCACACCCCGATCTGGTCGGTTGATTGCGCCAATGAATGATCATAAGCCGCAAAAAAGGTCGCCAAGTGTTGCTCAATTTCATCAGTAATGACGTACTCGTCTAACTCTTGAAAAGTATGGTCAGCATTACCCTGCCCAATCTTAATAACGCCTTCAATTTCCCGTTCAATTGGCTTTTTAAACAACTGTTTAATTTCCATTGATAGAATTTCCTCCTAATCCCCAACAATCCGAAACGCCCGATAGTAATGATCATCACTTAACTGATTAAATAACTTTAATTTATTATACGAATATGTGCCTGGATAAAACAGGACCAACGGCATCTGCGTGATCAGCGGCTGCAAACTATTTAACAAATTATGTGAGCGCACAATTGGATAGGCCTTGCCAACACCAGTTAAAAAAATAATCGCATTAGGATCATAATGTGTGGCAATATAACTAACCAGCTCATCCCGATTAGTTGCTAACTTAAGCGCCTTTTGCATTCGTTCAAACAAAATAGCACTTCCACGCTTAGCTTCCATTTGAAAATTTTTCTCCATATAACCACGAGCTTCAAAAAAGTTGAGTACGATCGTAAATAAATCAAAGTTTTGTACCTTCACTTGTAATTGCTTTTCAGTGTATTGTTGAATCTCTGGTACCCGCGCATGCACCAAAAGTTCATCTTGTGGCGCGTAATCAAAAATATAAAAACCCACTTCATTACCTAAACCAGTATTATGTATGAACTGCTCAGTCAACAATTTATCCTGCAACGCGTTTAACCGCTGCGCCGTAGTTTGCACCATTAAGTCTTACACCCGACTTCCTATTAAAACTTCATAAAGCGCCCGCTCACCATGTTGCTGCAAATACCGTGCCACATCTGGCGCTAACATACCCTTAACTAGTTGCCCATCACGCAATAAATCGCAATCACGTAGCACCTGTAAATAAGCCGTAGCTAAGCGACTTTGTGTGGCAGCAGTCCAGTGCGCGACTTGCTCACTTTGCGTCGATTTTTCAGCTAAAAATTTCAGCCCATCTTGCTTGGTTAGACCTGCTTCCATACCAATAATTTTTGGCAGATAAACCTGACGCATAAATTCCTGAAATAGCCGATCACTAGCCAGCAGGGCGTATAATAAAATTAAGTTGCTGGTTTCACGATCAGCGGCCAAAAATTGGTACAACAAATAATCGTCTAGTATTTCAAGACGCTTTAAAATAACATTAACGGCCGCTAATCGACGTGCACGCGAAGGCAGTTGCAGAAAATTCTGCTCACTGGCCGCCGAACGTACTTCGTCTGGTGACTGACCATTTTGTAGCCGCTGCGCCACTTTTTTTGTTTCTATGTACATGAATGGACGTGTGCTTAGCGTTGTTTGGTAGGACATGATTGTTCAGCTCCAAAATACAGTAAATAATAAAAGTATGGGTTAATCAAATACTGAACCAACGGTCATTGTTCATCTTAGTTTCAGATGAAATAAAACATATAATAATCTGTTGAACGCCTGATTAGTACCACCAGATTTGATTCCCTTAGGCTTCAGCTAAAATAGATCAAAAATCGCCCAGTATCCGGTGCAACGTAGGCTATTGATTCCTTCAGTTTTCAACCAAAATGAATCAATACAATTATAGCATGCATGGGTTCAATTGCTATTGATTCCTTCAGTTTTCAGCTAAAATAGATCGAGCTTTTAAATCGGTTAAAGCGGCCAAGGGCTATTGATTCCTTCAGTTTTCAGCTAAAATAGATCACCGCCGGCAAACTGTACTGATGTTACTTTGCTATTGATTCCTTCAGTTTTCAGCTAAAATAGATCTAAAGTTGCAGATTAAAAAGCGGCGAGATAGCTATTGATTCCTTCAGTTTTCAGCTAAAATAGATCCAAGGTTTGGCAATTAAAGATCAATCGCTAGCTATTGATTCCTTCAGTTTTCAGCTAAAATAGATCGTGACTTGATGCAGCATAAAGCGATCACGTGCTATTGATTCCTTCAGTTTTCAGCTAAAATAGATCTCTGTTTCATTGGTTTCAGCCCAATCTGCTGCTATTGATTCCTTCAGTTTTCAGCTAAAATAGATCACCGCCGGCAAACTGTACTGATGTTACTTTGCTATTGATTCCTTCAGTTTTCAGCTAAAATAGATCTAAAGTTGCAGATTAAAAAGCGGCGAGATAGCTATTGATTCCTTCAGTTTTCAGCTAAAATAGATCGTGACCTAGTCAGCAATCTGACTGGCCAACGCTATTGATTCCTTCAGTTTTCAGCTAAAATAGATCCAAGGTTTGGCAATTAAAGATCAATCGCTAGCTATTGATTCCTTCAGTTTTCAGCTAAAATAGATCTGCGCCGGTGCAATTGTTGCTTGTTGTTTTGCTATTGATTCCTTCAGTTTTCAGCTAAAATAGATCCTACCGTACCACAATAAGTGTCCATGGCACGCTATTGATTCCTTCAGTTTTCAGCTAAAATAGATCCGAAGAATGGCTGTCCTTTAGTCTAAATGGGCTATTGATTCCTTCAGTTTTCAGCTAAAATAGATCTTTGCTTGATAATAATTTCGAGCACCTAAAGCTATTGATTCCTTCAGTTTTCAGCTAAAATAGATCAATAACGCTGCCCTAGTCTTTGATTTTAAAGCTATTGATTCCTTCAGTTTTCAGCTAAAATAGATCGTAATAGTATCGACTTTACGGCTGCAGCAAGCTATTGATTCCTTCAGTTTTCAGCTAAAATAGATCGTGACCTAGTCAGCAATCTGACTGGCCAACGCTATTGATTCCTTCAGTTTTCAGCTAAAATAGATCCAATATTTTAACAGAAGCGGCGGGTTTAAAGCTATTGATTCCTTCAGTTTTCAGCTAAAATAGATCACCGCCGGCAAACTGTACTGATGTTACTTTGCTATTGATTCCTTCAGTTTTCAGCTAAAATAGATCTGGGCGAAAGCGTCAGTCTTAACGTTGTACGCTATTGATTCCTTCAGTTTTCAGCTAAAATAGATCGTAGGTATCTTAATGGCTTCCCAATTAAACGCTATTGATTCCTTCAGTTTTCAGCTAAAATAGATCTCTATGAATGGTTGTTCTTCACGAATCGTAGCTATTGATTCCTTCAGTTTTCAGCTAAAATAGATCTAACCGGAAATACACTTTCACCTTAGCTGAGCTATTGATTCCTTCAGTTTTCAGCTAAAATAGATCCTGGCTGCTGAGATCCTCAATCTTGAAATCGCTATTGATTCCTTCAGTTTTCAGCTAAAATAGATCCATCGTTTCATATTCTTGAATAGCGCTAATGCTATTGATTCCTTCAGTTTTCAGCTAAAATAGATCTTCAACAAGGAAAAATAAGGGGGGCTTTACGCTATTGATTCCTTCAGTTTTCAGCTAAAATAGATCTATAGTAGGTTTCAGTTTCCTAAAGGAAAAGCTATTGATTCCTTCAGTTTTCAGCTAAAATAGATCGAAGCTTTAGTCACCAAATGAATACTGCCAGCTATTGATTCCTTCAGTTTTCAGCTAAAATAGATCTTCAAAGCTACTAGCACAATGTCAATTAAGGCTATTGATTCCTTCAGTTTTCAGCTAAAATAGATCTTCAAAGCTACTAGCACAATGTCAATTAAGGCTATTGATTCCTTCAGTTTTCAGCTAAAATAGATCTTCAACAAGGAAAAATAAGGGGGGCTTTACGCTATTGATTCCTTCAGTTTTCAGCTAAAATAGATCTAATGACGGTTGATGATGTTATTGCTGACTGCTATTGATTCCTTCAGTTTTCAGCTAAAATAGATCCTATCTAAATTAACTGATTGTGCCCGCTGGGCTATTGATTCCTTCAGTTTTCAGCTAAAATAGATCTATCGATACGGTTATTTTCGATCCGACTGAGCTATTGATTCCTTCAGTTTTCAGCTAAAATAGATCGTTTCGCCGGCTTGCACTACATAATTATCAGCTATTGATTCCTTCAGTTTTCAGCTAAAATAGATCAAAGACTTTGGCGCCCTTAGCAAACTGTCAGCTATTGATTCCTTCAGTTTTCAGCTAAAATAGATCTATTGTGTCTGGTAATTGTGACTTACGCTCGCTATTGATTCCTTCAGTTTTCAGCTAAAATAGATCTCGTTAAAGTCAATTCAGAATCAATTCAAGGCTATTGATTCCTTCAGTTTTCAGCTAAAATAGATCTACAAACCGAATCTGGTGGCAATGAAAAGGGCTATTGATTCCTTCAGTTTTCAGCTAAAATAGATCTTAATTCAGCAAAATGAATTGCTATATAACGCTATTGATTCCTTCAGTTTTCAGCTAAAATAGATCTTGTGTGAAAGATTATAAAGCGCCATTAGCGCTATTGATTCCTTCAGTTTTCAGCTAAAATAGATCCGATTGCCGGTGCGCGATGATGAGTTTGACGCTATTGATTCCTTCAGTTTTCAGCTAAAATAGATCTTAAAGCTGATTCAGGTTATCATTTTGATAGCTATTGATTCCTTCAGTTTTCAGCTAAAATAGATCCGATATTGATTACAAGGACGACAATTTTGTGCTATTGATTCCTTCAGTTTTCAGCTAAAATAGATCCTGCAGCAAATGTGGCACTAGCACTGGGACGCTATTGATTCCTTCAGTTTTCAGCTAAAATAGATCTTATTACTGGCAAATAAAACTAAGTTTGGAGCTATTGATTCCTTCAGTTTTCAGCTAAAATAGATCTGGCCAGTTGGGCTGGTTATCGTTTTGCTGGCTATTGATTCCTTCAGTTTTCAGCTAAAATAGATCACGGGTAAGCATTTCACAACTAAAGCGGCGGCTATTGATTCCTTCAGTTTTCAGCTAAAATAGATCGCTAGTGTGATCAAGGATGTCATGAACAAAGCTATTGATTCCTTCAGTTTTCAGCTAAAATAGATCTGCAACTGATCCTTGTAGTTCTGTTTTCATGCTATTGATTCCTTCAGTTTTCAGCTAAAATAGATCTTGCGCCCTCCAAATAGGTATCATGGATCGGCTATTGATTCCTTCAGTTTTCAGCTAAAATAGATCGCACACGTTAAATGTAACTCGTCATTTTGAGCTATTGATTCCTTCAGTTTTCAGCTAAAATAGATCCGCGCACTCTCTAAATAATCATCTACCATGGCTATTGATTCCTTCAGTTTTCAGCTAAAATAGATCTTTGACGGGGTTCGATACCCCGACTTGTTGGCTATTGATTCCTTCAGTTTTCAGCTAAAATAGATCTTTGTCGGTGTGGTACCATCTTTTGCCTTGGCTATTGATTCCTTCAGTTTTCAGCTAAAATAGATCCGCACCTAAAATGTTGGACACCTAAAATCTGCTATTGATTCCTTCAGTTTTCAGCTAAAATAGATCAATATTCCTGATAAGCCGCATCCTGTGCTGGCTATTGATTCCTTCAGTTTTCAGCTAAAATAGATCCATCTGCCACACCAACTGCCACAGCAAGTGGCTATTGATTCCTTCAGTTTTCAGCTAAAATAGATCCGGTAAGGTGACCACCACCACAACCACGCAGCTATTGATTCCTTCAGTTTTCAGCTAAAATAGATCTTGTGTGAAAGATTATAAAGCGCCATTAGCGCTATTGATTCCTTCAGTTTTCAGCTAAAATAGATCCGATTGCCGGTGCGCGATGATGAGTTTGACGCTATTGATTCCTTCAGTTTTCAGCTAAAATAGATCGACT
>NZ_BJDN01000028.1:14358-16971 GCF_005405165.1 Loigolactobacillus binensis | reverse complement strand
TATTGATTCCTTCAGTTTTCAGCTAAAATAGATCCGATTGCCGGTGCGCGATGATGAGTTTGACGCTATTGATTCCTTCAGTTTTCAGCTAAAATAGATCGGGAAATGACTGATCAATGGACAACAATGTGCTATTGATTCCTTCAGTTTTCAGCTAAAATAGATCCAAATAAACTAATTCACTAGCGACAACAACGCTATTGATTCCTTCAGTTTTCAGCTAAAATAGATCAGCAATGTGGAAATGGCCTATGAATTACACGCTATTGATTCCTTCAGTTTTCAGCTAAAATAGATCCGGACGAGTTGCCACCGCGTCAACTACTCAGCTATTGATTCCTTCAGTTTTCAGCTAAAATAGATCACCAGGATTAGTAAATGTTCGTACAAGATAGCTATTGATTCCTTCAGTTTTCAGCTAAAATAGATCATAAAAATTGTTATATAATGCAGCAGTGACGCTATTGATTCCTTCAGTTTTCAGCTAAAATAGATCTCCTGTATCTTTGTGAACCCAACCGCATAAGCTATTGATTCCTTCAGTTTTCAGCTAAAATAGATCATTGATCTTTCACAAATTGATTATATTTTGGCTATTGATTCCTTCAGTTTTCAGCTAAAATAGATCATTCTATTGCTAAACAAATGGCAACTAAATGCTATTGATTCCTTCAGTTTTCAGCTAAAATAGATCAATTGCATCGGATACCTGAGTAACCTGAGCGCTATTGATTCCTTCAGTTTTCAGCTAAAATAGATCGGTGCTCATTTTTGGGAAGCAACTCAACGTGCTATTGATTCCTTCAGTTTTCAGCTAAAATAGATCCTCTTCGGATCCGCCTTGCCATTGATCGGCGCTATTGATTCCTTCAGTTTTCAGCTAAAATAGATCAACTACCGAAGCGGCGCCACTGACATTGAGGCTATTGATTCCTTCAGTTTTCAGCTAAAATAGATCAAATACCAAATGTGAAACTCGCTACATCGAGCTATTGATTCCTTCAGTTTTCAGCTAAAATAGATCTTTTGTACCGCATATGATTTAAACGGTTCGGCTATTGATTCCTTCAGTTTTCAGCTAAAATAGATCCAGTACTGTAAGCTGCAAGGCAAGCTGACAGCTATTGATTCCTTCAGTTTTCAGCTAAAATAGATCCAAAACAGACACCGCAGCCCCAATCACAGCGCTATTGATTCCTTCAGTTTTCAGCTAAAATAGATCGATATATAGTTGTATTTCCTTGAGCGTCATGCTATTGATTCCTTCAGTTTTCAGCTAAAATAGATCCTGCTTTAACATTGGATCGTTCCGCATTGCGCTATTGATTCCTTCAGTTTTCAGCTAAAATAGATCCACAGATTTAAAGTCACCTGTGATCTCGGAGCTATTGATTCCTTCAGTTTTCAGCTAAAATAGATCTGAAACCTATGTATTGTCTAATACTAGTTGGCTATTGATTCCTTCAGTTTTCAGCTAAAATAGATCACAACAGCTAAAGAATTAACTGATTTACAAGCTATTGATTCCTTCAGTTTTCAGCTAAAATAGATCAGAAGACTGCGGATCATAGTTAGCGTGGTAGCTATTGATTCCTTCAGTTTTCAGCTAAAATAGATCAAAACTAAAAGATGATTGGCAGCCAACCAGGCTATTGATTCCTTCAGTTTTCAGCTAAAATAGATCTCCGTTTAAAAAGAAGGTGAGCAAAATGGAGCTATTGATTCCTTCAGTTTTCAGCTAAAATAGATCAACTTGGGTAAAAAGCAATCCTTTGCTTGAGCTATTGATTCCTTCAGTTTTCAGCTAAAATAGATCTTTATCATCTACCACAGCCGTGATAATCGCGCTATTGATTCCTTCAGTTTTCAGCTAAAATAGATCCGTAATTGTATTAACTCCGACCTGAGCTGCGCTATTGATTCCTTCAGTTTTCAGCTAAAATAGATCGTCGTGGAGTATTTAATGAAGCTGCACAGAGCTATTGATTCCTTCAGTTTTCAGCTAAAATAGATCGGTGCTCATTTTTGGGAAGCCACTCAGCGTGCTATTGATTCCTTCAGTTTTCAGCTAAAATAGATCACTGATCTGCTTTTCACTCAGTGGCTGCATGCTATTGATTCCTTCAGTTTTCAGCTAAAATAGATCAATACTTTTAATTTTCCTAGGGTGCGTTGCGCTATTGATTCCTTCAGTTTTCAGCTAAAATAGATCTCATCAATCCCACTTAACACCTGTGATTCGGCTATTGATTCCTTCAGTTTTCAGCTAAAATAGATCTGATGCTGCTGGTTCACCGAAAAGAATTGGGCTATTGATTCCTTCAGTTTTCAGCTAAAATAGATCAAAAATAAAGTTATCACGCATGCAAGTAATGCTATTGATTCCTTCAGTTTTCAGCTAAAATAGATCCAAACCAATTTGGATAAGACCAACAAGACTGCTATTGATTCCTTCAGTTTTCAGCTAAAATAGATCTTAGCAGCTAATGTCCAGAACAGTTTGGCTGCTATTGATTCCTTCAGTTTTCAGCTAAAATAGATCCACAGATTTAAAGTCACCTGTGATCTCGGAGCTATTGATTCCTTCAGTTTTCAGCTAAAATAGATCATTCA
>NZ_BJDN01000028.1:0-14268 GCF_005405165.1 Loigolactobacillus binensis | reverse complement strand
TGCTAATTGATTCCTTCAGTTTTCAGCTAAAATAGATCCACAGATTTAAAGTCACCTGTGATCTCGGAGCTATTGATTCCTTCAGTTTTCAGCTAAAATAGATCAAACGTTGATTGAAGATGCTATCAAGCATAGCTATTGATTCCTTCAGTTTTCAGCTAAAATAGATCTCGGTATTGGGTTTGGTGCAATGCAACACCGCTATTGATTCCTTCAGTTTTCAGCTAAAATAGATCAGCGACCTTCTGCGGACTCACATAATTTGTGCTATTGATTCCTTCAGTTTTCAGCTAAAATAGATCTTATGTAGTACAAACCGGAGAAACTTTAATGCTATTGATTCCTTCAGTTTTCAGCTAAAATAGATCCTGATCCATAAACAGTTGATTATTCATGGTGCTATTGATTCCTTCAGTTTTCAGCTAAAATAGATCTACTCATAGTTAACATAGTCCCCCGGAATGGCTATTGATTCCTTCAGTTTTCAGCTAAAATAGATCTACTCTTTTAATGGCAAAGAAGATAGCGTAGCTATTGATTCCTTCAGTTTTCAGCTAAAATAGATCCCGATTTTCTGGAACATCCGCAAATTGCTCGCTATTGATTCCTTCAGTTTTCAGCTAAAATAGATCTCACGTAGTCCAAAGGATGATGTTGAGTTAGCTATTGATTCCTTCAGTTTTCAGCTAAAATAGATCAATGATGAGTTGATTGCCGAATTACAGGGCGCTATTGATTCCTTCAGTTTTCAGCTAAAATAGATCTGGGGCATCCTGTTGTGCTAGAGGTTGACCGCTATTGATTCCTTCAGTTTTCAGCTAAAATAGATCTTGTCGATCCAAGCTAAGCAAGCAATCGTCGCTATTGATTCCTTCAGTTTTCAGCTAAAATAGATCCAAGAAAGCGAACAAGAATTAATTGATGAGGCTATTGATTCCTTCAGTTTTCAGCTAAAATAGATCCAAAACGAGCGCAATCGGATGACACCACCGCTATTGATTCCTTCAGTTTTCAGCTAAAATAGATCGATTAAGGCATTCATCGCCGTTTGATTTTCGCTATTGATTCCTTCAGTTTTCAGCTAAAATAGATCGGACGAAATATGCAATTATATGTACTCGACGCTATTGATTCCTTCAGTTTTCAGCTAAAATAGATCCTGGTGCTTTTAGCGATATGTACAACCAAAGCTATTGATTCCTTCAGTTTTCAGCTAAAATAGATCTGGAGCTATGGTCACGGTGCCAGCGGTTATGCTATTGATTCCTTCAGTTTTCAGCTAAAATAGATCTATCCATTTTTTTCTAGCCGATACATCGACGCTATTGATTCCTTCAGTTTTCAGCTAAAATAGATCAAGTGGTGGTGGCTTATCCGAATTAGCTGGGCTATTGATTCCTTCAGTTTTCAGCTAAAATAGATCGTCTGATTGACAATACCGTCTTGGTTGATAGCTATTGATTCCTTCAGTTTTCAGCTAAAATAGATCTCAACCAGAATAACATCGGGGGCATGACCCGCTATTGATTCCTTCAGTTTTCAGCTAAAATAGATCGCTGCTGGTACCGAAGGTAAACCGATTGGTGCTATTGATTCCTTCAGTTTTCAGCTAAAATAGATCTGTTAAAGAGATAAAGAACACAGATTCTAGCTATTGATTCCTTCAGTTTTCAGCTAAAATAGATCTAAAGTAATCTTGGCCCTTACATCTGTGTTGCTATTGATTCCTTCAGTTTTCAGCTAAAATAGATCGGAGTAGCATCCATCCAATACTATGCCACTGCTATTGATTCCTTCAGTTTTCAGCTAAAATAGATCCGCTAAAGTCACCGCAAGTGATGTGACAGGGCTATTGATTCCTTCAGTTTTCAGCTAAAATAGATCCCGCAGCTGGTAAGGCAGCAATTAGTTTCAGCTATTGATTCCTTCAGTTTTCAGCTAAAATAGATCGACGAGTTAAAAAGGAAGCAGCAAGAACTGGCTATTGATTCCTTCAGTTTTCAGCTAAAATAGATCCGCGGTACCAAAAGATGGCGACGTATTGTCGCTATTGATTCCTTCAGTTTTCAGCTAAAATAGATCATCACTATGACGATCCAGCAATTACTCAGAGCTATTGATTCCTTCAGTTTTCAGCTAAAATAGATCCAGCCACGCTAACTGCTCAGATAATTCGATGCTATTGATTCCTTCAGTTTTCAGCTAAAATAGATCCACGCCTAAGGGCTTAGTTATTGATAATGTGCTATTGATTCCTTCAGTTTTCAGCTAAAATAGATCTTAACTAAATTAATCAGTGGTTTTACTGCGCTATTGATTCCTTCAGTTTTCAGCTAAAATAGATCACAAGTGGATTGATCATCAACCGCTGATAGGCTATTGATTCCTTCAGTTTTCAGCTAAAATAGATCCAAGCACAACGTACGGAAATCGAACAAGGCGCTATTGATTCCTTCAGTTTTCAGCTAAAATAGATCTCATTTTCTAAAACACCAGAGGAATCATCAGCTATTGATTCCTTCAGTTTTCAGCTAAAATAGATCAGAACATGGTGCTTAAAGGAAAAGAGGCTGGCTATTGATTCCTTCAGTTTTCAGCTAAAATAGATCCTTGCTGACGATACTTAGCCCATTTTGTGTGCTATTGATTCCTTCAGTTTTCAGCTAAAATAGATCCATTCTGCGCTTAATTGCCGCAAGTTCCACGCTATTGATTCCTTCAGTTTTCAGCTAAAATAGATCCGACAGCAAGGATTTCAGCAATAAGCTAATGCTATTGATTCCTTCAGTTTTCAGCTAAAATAGATCGCTAATGTGCAACATGACTTATTAGTAGCAGCTATTGATTCCTTCAGTTTTCAGCTAAAATAGATCAAATCGCTTAATAGATACTTCTAATACAATGCTATTGATTCCTTCAGTTTTCAGCTAAAATAGATCGTACGAGCAGTAAAATAGCCGGCACTAAGGGCTATTGATTCCTTCAGTTTTCAGCTAAAATAGATCCTATCTAAATTAATTGATTGTGCCCGCTGGGCTATTGATTCCTTCAGTTTTCAGCTAAAATAGATCCGGCTACTTCGATCATGCCTTTACCACCCAGCTATTGATTCCTTCAGTTTTCAGCTAAAATAGATCCATATGCTAGTTATCAAACCAACACCATGAGCTATTGATTCCTTCAGTTTTCAGCTAAAATAGATCAAAAACCCATTCGCATATACAATGCCCTCGGGCTATTGATTCCTTCAGTTTTCAGCTAAAATAGATCCAGTGTACCAAAAGAGCCTGATATCACGCAGATACCGGGCTCTTTTGCCTGTCTAAAAAGTGGTCATCTGCCCACTGTCTAGTTTTTCTTCATTAGGCAATGGATCACCTACTAACAGACGCATTTCGTCGAATTGTTTCTCAGTTACAACTAACAATCTTACTGACCCTTTTTCGGGCAAATTATCATCGAGCCGTAGCTCATACTTTTTGGCCATATCATAGCCATTAACGATACGATAATAGACAGAATATTGCATCATCACGTAGCCTTCGCCTAATAAGTATTGCCGGAATTTTGCTGCTGCACGACGATCTTTTGCTTTTACGACTGGTAAGTCGAACATCACTAATAAACGCATATACTTACTACTCATACTCATGCGCCACCAGTGGGATAAGTTCCGGCAACTTTAACCCTGCGGCAGAATTTTTGCGACAACAAGTTGTGTATGACGATACTAATTTATGAACTGCATTGCTCAATGAGTGAAATTCCCCATCAATTCGAACTTCGGTAAATAATAGTTGAAACAACGATTGTTTATTAGCCGGTGTTAAGCCACCCTTTAAATCAGTTTGATGTTCATAAACCCATAAATCTACATAGGCCCGAAATGGTTCAATTAAATCATCCGCCAAATTAAATGGATTTAACTCATTCTTATGAAAAACGCCCAGCGCTGGTTCAAAACCATAGGCACAAATGTCGCGGGCAATAATGCCACGGACAATTGCGTAACCATAATTCAATGCACCATTCAAAGTATTATCTTCATTACGCCGATTAAATTGATCACCAAAAAGTCCCATAAAATAAAGTCGTGCCGCACGTGATTCTTTGAAAGTTTTATCCCCTTCAGTCACTTGAGTGGCCAAAAAATTAAGTTCGGCCACATTCCTACAATGATTTAACTCTAAAACCTTAGCCTGATTTTCAATTTTTTGTTTCATCAATTTTTGCCACAAACGTGCTTTGGTTTTAGTCCGGACATGTAATTGTGCCTCCAGCGCTTCTAATTTATGATAGTACTGACCTAATGGTAAAACCACTGCACACGGCAAATGTTTCTGATCACAAGTGAATACGGCCACTTGATGTTCTGCTAAAAAAGATAGGGTCGGCGCTGTAATCGTGCATTGTTTGTGCTCGATCATAATACTGGAAATATCCTCTACAGGAACCGTATAACGCTCTTCTTGTTGAATCACCAACTGACTTTTGGAAATACTTAGACGCGCTGGATTCTGAATGTACAAATTTCGAAATGCCATAATCACTCATCTCGCTTAACGAACAATTGGCGTTTCTTTTCGTGAACTTTATGGTAACGACCAAAATAATCGACTTGGTATTTTTCAAATGTTAATAACCCGGCAATACCGATACTCCTAGCAGTGTAGGAACTATCATGTGCCCGGACGGTTATACTAGCCGTAGATATGTCTGCTCTATCAAAATAACCGTAAAAATTTTTAATTTTTTCAACCATAGCATTATTTTCTTTATCAGCATATCTCGGTTTAATTCCCGTTTTAGACTCTATATGCACCATATCACCTGGATACAAAGAGAAACAGAACTGATCGTCTCCAGTAATTTGATGCCAATCTGAATGTGGTTTAAGCGCAACTACTGCTCTATCCGGCAATATCCGCTCAACCGTATCCTTAATATAAATTGGCACAAACACAAATTTCTTACCAGTATTAAAAACATCAATCCGCACCATCGATCCATTATCCGCCGCGGCCTTATTCTTCAATCGGACCGGTAGCGAAATCTTCTTGGCCACTCGAACTTTACGGACTAATTTTTTAGTGCCATGATCCATATATTCTAAATAACCATCTGGAAAGGCTAGCTCTCCAGAATTTTCATGTTCCGCCAGTTCTTTTCTGATTGCCGAATAAACGACTCGATCACCGTTGTTACTATTTTCAGGATCGTAAACACCGTCCCCGGTAGCAATCTGGCCTTTTTTATTTATCTTCAATTTAGCAATGCTAACTCGACTCAGCACAATACCTTTTTCATCAAATAATTTAGCACTACGAATCGTATCTAAATGCGCTGGCCCCGAAATTTTATGGTTAGCTAAACGCACAACAAAGACTGGCTTTAACTTAGCAATTTCAACTGGTGTGTAAGTATTCCAGCTCTTGCTTTTCATCATTTCTGCAGGATTATCAGAGATCCGTGCTAATAATTCATCACGAAATTCCGGCCACGGTAATGGAAAACCGTTGAAAATCTTATTAAATAAATCTGCATCCATCCGCTGTGCTTCGGCCGCATATTCGGCATCCTTGATCTCAGCATCATGCCACAAAGCGCGATTATTTTTAACTTCTTGATGTTGACTATATTTAGTAACTTGCTGGATAAAACGAGGTGTGATTGCCGCAATAACGGTTGCATCAACCGCATGATGCAAATCACCATCTTCACGCACCTTAAGAAAGCCCCAACGACTACGAATTTTCGAAGTGACTTCACCATTTAGCGGCAATACATGTTGCTTTTTCTCTAACTCTGGATTAAATTCAACCGCTTGCCGAAAATAATTATACAGTACACGGGTAATAAAACGCGTGTCATTAATATTACGCTGCTTCCAATCCTTTTGTTCCTCATCACTCAGTTTCTGCTTCAACAGTTTCTGTCGCTTACGTGAATTGCGGATAATATTGTCAGCTACATTAGTTAATGCGTTTACTCGCGCCTCGTCATGGGCTAAATAAGTCATCGGAATTCGATTACCCTTTTCGCGATTACATTTGGCACTAGTCAACACTTTATTGGTATAGCTATCATCCCAACTAATACTGTACGGAATAATATGATCAACTTCGTAACTCTCACTAAATGCGCGTTCAAAGGGAATCTGAGCCCCAGTATAGGGATCAACACCGTTCTGTTCTTTGTGTAATTTATACCGGATGATATTTTGCCCATTAACTGGAATACTTAATTCTGTTAACTCAGCAGCAATTTTATCGTTAGTTTGCCGATTCTGATCTTGCCGTTTTTGTGTTTTCCGTCGTTCATCGAAACTACGACCTAATTCACGAGCCAACTCAATATTGATGCCATCCGGTTTGCCATAACGCCGAGTAATTTGTTCAACCACTTTGATTGTTTTGGATACTGCCCGTCGAACGACTGGATTGGTGATTTCTTCACGAATCGTATCCTTTGAAATTTTCTTTTTACGAAAATCATAACCGGCATTAGTTGTCGCTTCACTGTAAACTTGACCCATTTCAAGATAGGGAATAATATTTTGCATCGATTTGATCGATAAATGACCAAACTTAGCAAAATTAAGCGGTAAAAGTGCTTCAATCAACTCGGTTGGTAAATTTAACTCCTCAGCAAAATAGCGCCGACGCCGTTTATCGCTTGAATATAACGTTAATGCTGTCCCAATATGATCTAATAATTGGCGATTTTGCCACATTTCTTCTGGCAATACTTTCACTAAATCGTGATAAGCCTTGAAATCAACAAACCTGGTCTTCTTTTCAACGGTTTCAATTTCCTTTTGTGTTTGCAAACTACCATAATTAACCAAATTAAAACGCGCATCATCAGGTAATTTTAGCAGTTTGCGTAGTTCCCCAAAATCGGTTGGTTTATACGTTTTTGTCGGTTTTTCAGCTTTTGCAAATACTGCATCAATAATTGCCTGCCGATCAAGACCATTTAGTGCACGCCAAGTATCGCCAGTCGTATTCTGATAATTTAGACTAGTCATTTTCTGCAGCAAATTAAAATATTGAAAAGTATAAGTCGCCTTAGCCGCACGATTCTCAGTCGGTTCAAAAATATCTTTACCCACCATTTTTTTGATCTGATCGCCTGCATAAGGACCAGCTCCAGGGCCTTCATCAAAATCACGCTGCGCTTGAAAAATACCCGCATGATCTTCATTGCCCAATAAATACGCCGCATAAAATTCGTCGGTCAGCTTTTCATTACCTAATTCGCGTTGTTTATCTAAAATTTGCTTAATCTCATCAATTAGCATTTGTCGATTTGGTGTGCTTAAATAGCCATCATTATAGCCTTTATTACGTTTATGATCGCTATACTTAGGATCTTTTAGATACAGCTCACCAACTGTTCGATAACCTTTTTCAGCAATATCTTTTCTAATTTCCTCAATTGAATTAAGAAGCCGGCCCATTTGCTTTTTATCAGCTTCATTATCTGGATTCAATTCAGATTTACGATTAGACTTAAATCCCCGATGGCCAACAAAAAAGTACAGAACGTGGAACAACTCACTATTGGTTAGGCGACGATCAAGACCTGCTACCCGAAGTTCATAGACTGAATGCTCAGTCTGTGGCGTCACTAAAATTTGTTCAATCTCGGCTTTAGACAACAACCCACTATGTATAAATAACTGCTGCGTGCGTTGTTTGCGAAATTTAGTTCGCCGCGTACGCCGCCGTAGTCCCCGTTTGACCCGCCGCGGTTCTGCCAATGACGCTCCCGTTTGTGGATCTTCGGCTCGTGGATAAATCACTGAATTTAGTGTTAAAATTTTATATGGTAATCCGTTTTTATCAGTTTTTAAAACAGCATAACCAGTTGAAGCGATCCCCACATCTAACCCGATACGATAGCCCATAGTATCAACTCCATCTCTTTAATTTACTTCAGTTTAGCATAATGATGGCGGTTGCAGGAGATGATTACCAAACAATTTTTAATTTCAATCAGATTGTTCATCATAAACGCTACAAGCAAAAGAATTTAGTTCTTTCTAACCTCCAACGATTAAGTTATCATTCTTAAAGAAAAAAGATAGAGGCTGTGACATAAGTTTCAAAAAATAAATGGCTCAACTGAAATCATTCGTGTTTTTTTAACATGATCTAGTTGCTGGTAGCCTTATGCCACCAGTCGCCATCCGAAAATTACGTGATTTGCTACGTTAGCGGTTTAAACTAACTAACTTTACTTCAAGCGAAAAGAATCGATTTCAAAATTCATTAACGGTTTCTAACATTCAATTAGCTAGTATGGTTTCCGACACTTTCGAAAAAAGTACGTCCGAGATTATTAAGTGTATCCTAGAAAATCCGTTAGAACCCGATGTGGATCTACCAAATCTGATTCATAGTAGCCTGAAGAAAGAATTACCAGAATTAGAATTAGCGATCGCTGGTGTCATTACGCCTGAGCTGGCAGAGAAAATGAAGCTCATCAAGCAACACTATGAACAGCTGGTTGTGAATAAACAAGCATTAAAAACAATTATTCTAGAACTGGCTAGGCCTTATGCTAAAGAAATTGAATTGATCCAAAGCACACCGGGTTTTGGCAGTTCCATGATATCATCAATTAGTGTCATTTCAGAAATTGGTGTTGATATAACTAAGTTTTATTCGGCCAAATATCTTTGTTTTCGGGCCGGCTTAACGCCAACTAATAATGAATGTGCGGGTAAAAAGCACCCTGAAATTCGCAATCACGATTTAGCGCTCAAGAAACGGCGCGGCCATAGACGAGCAATAATTACCATTGCCCGGCAATTATTAACCGCAATTTATCACATGTTGCGTGAACATGTGCCTGCATGTGATTAAAGAGCAAAACCGACCAGCACGTACAATGACTGTTGAAGCCGCGATCCAATTTGCAAAACAGTACGGCTTTAGTGTGACTGCTTGAGGGAGGATCAAATTCTGGATTTTACCCACCTTTATTTAGGTCAGCCCTTTTTTAATTAAGTTGACTGCCAATATCTGTTTTTTTCAAATTTTTTCCTCCTTGTACTCAAATTAAAGGAACCTATAGTTCATAATTGAAATCAACTGCAACACCTGTATGCATCAATAAAAGCTTATTAACACTGCTTCTCTAAATAGCTAGTGCACCTTAAGCAATTGATTAAATTTTTTATTGTTGACTGAGAATTAGAATCGATCCAAAATAATTAGATAGACACTTTGATAATCAATCTAGTTACCTATAATTTTGAAAGAATGGCACAGCAGCTGCTAACTTGTTTAAAAACCAGTGGCAAAACCTAAATACTTTCGATATTGACTAATGCTGGATCCATTTGGTCAATAATCTCTACTTCATGCTTCTTAGTTATTTTATACTTAATTTTATCTTTTTTCTTTAATTCAAAATTATATGCGTTAAGAAACTCTTTTAAAATATCATCAAATTTCTTTAAACCCAAAAGATGCCAAGCAAGTTGTTGGCCATTAGCACTTTCAATGAGCCAATCATTGTTGAATCCTTTTAGCGAAGCCAAATTAAAATACGCTTGAAAAACATAAATATGTGATTGAACTCTGGTTATCTCTAAAAACCTTTCAAACACATTTAGAATTTCACTAAAAGCCGGTTCGTTCCACACATGGAACTTTCCCTTTTTAAAGTCAGCTACGTAATTAGCCTTTCGTTTTAGATATCCTTGAGAACAGATAATTAAATCCGTTGTGGCAACATGATGATTTTTAATATAACCAGCAATAATTTTATAATCATCATTTTGTTCTAGCTGGATATATGAATGTGTATAGTCATTCAAAGTCCAATTTTTAGCCGTCGAATTCAATTCAATAATTTCATTTTCGGCATTCTGTATCGAAAACATATATGGTACCGGTTTTTCACTCATTTTAGCAGCTTCGTACCTATGCTGACCGTCAAGAATCTCAAAATTTTTGTTAACAATGATAGGTTTTAAAACGCCATTCTTTTGAATTGATTTTGTCAAGATTCTGAAATTTGTTAAGCTCCTATTCCCCTCCATTCGCTTAAACTTACCGTAATTCGAGGTTATATAGATATTTCCAATTTTTCTGTTCATAGCTCTCTACCTACCACTTTACATTCTTAATTAACTTATTATTTAGCTTAGTCAAGATTATAGGATTCTCTCGCCCATTCAGTTCGTACTCAATTGCATTTTTAGAGCCTTCATGTAAACCAAGATTATATCTTTTTAAAAGGTGTTCAAGAACTAATCCTCTTGTTCGCATGCTCTTAATTTCATTAATTTGAGTAACATTTAATCCATGGTGTAAACGCGCAATGCTAAATCCCTCACTTGCAAAGATGATTAAAAATGCAAAGAATAGGTAAGAAGTGTGCGTCAAAGTAAATTCATTCAAAAACTGATTATATTGTTCAAGAAAATCACTAAACACAGCGTAGTTTAAGAATTTAAAACTGCCGTTTCTAACATTTATTGTTCCGCTAGGCCCAGTATATCCTTGAGCGGCTCCAGATAAAGCCGATAAAGATAGATATGGGTAACGTTGTGAAAGCTGTGCTAGCTTCTCATATTCCGATGTTTGATCATTAACATACTTTGCGACATAATCCCGTAGTCGCCAAGCATGTGTTGTTGAATTCATTTCAATAACATTTTGAATGTCTACTCCTTCTATCACTCGATAGGGTACCTGTTTATGTTGTCGCTTGGCGATTGCCAGGCGATGTTGGCCATCCGCCACTGAACCATCTTCTAATACATCTATTGGTACTAATATGTTGTTGTCCTTAATCGACTTTTCTAGACCTTTGTTAATTTCCTTGGCATCTCGATTGCCATTCATATTATGAAATCGTTCGTATTCATCCGTCAAATAAATACTGCCAATTATTTTATCGCTCATCTTAGTTATCCTCCAATATCAGTTTGCTATTACTGACTAAGTTTTTCATTTTAATTATTCATGTAAACGCCGATCTAATCTTATCATGTTATTTAACGTCACAGAATACTTCTAGCTTTAAATTTAGAACCTATTATACCTTTAGCCAAAAATATAGTTTGAAAGAACACTCTATCAAAACATAATTTTAAATCACTAATTCAATTACCCACCCGGTTAATTAAATGAACAAATTGCCGCACCAGCGTTTTATTTTCAGCCCTTAGCGCAACCCCACGATTTTGTCGAAATCCAATATCCGAACTGATCCACAATACTTGCTCGTTCATAACGATGCAGTTAGGCAAATTATGATCGTACAAAATCTGTGTGACATTATCAAACGCCCTTAATTGTTCTTGTTGCGCTGGATCCAGCTTATTGGAAATAACCGTAACTAACGCTGCCTTCGGTAATTTCAAAAGGACATCCTTAACCAGAAAAGAAGAAAGTCGATTACAACAAATAATAACCTGCCGTGTTGCGAGTATGTCTTTTACGATACTTTTCTGATAGTTACCCTCAAAAAACTTTAACCCTGTTTGGCGACTACGTTCATCTTCCTGGATCATATACGATAGCTTTTTGTATGCCTGCAACCTTTTACGATACATTCTGGCAAGCATAGGAATAAACACATCAACAAAGTCATAAACTCGTAGCTCATTTTTAACACCTAGCTTACGCTGCATTCGCCCTAAATATTGCTCAATACTACCATGCCACGAATTAGGCATAGCCAACATGACTGTGTCAATTGAACCAATATCCAATCCTTCCCCCGCATACTTAGCGGTTGCCACGATAACGTACGCAGTTTTCGTTCGATTGATGAGCTCAATTGTAGCTGTATTATCTTTCGCCCCTTGCGCACCATATAATACAAAAACGTCCGTTACAGTTTCCCTTAGCATTTCTGCAAGCTGCTCAACGTGTTGTACTCGATGCGTCAAAATAAGAATATGCCGCTTCTCCGCTAGATTAGCTTGTACATCCCGATATAGACTCTGATCACGCTCATGATCATTGGCAATTGCCTCGTAGTTCTGATTAATTGTATTTGCTGCCATCTCTAAGGTACTCATACCTAAACTTGTGAAACGTGGAATTACGACCCGTTTTACAGTTAAGGCATACTTCTCATCAATTACTGGTGTCTCATACAACACCTCGCCAAAACGCATTGCAATAATCGGTTCTTGTCCATCTCTACGAATGGGCGTTGCTGATAAACCTAAAAGATACTTTGCACTGATTCGCCGAATGATTTGATCATAAGTAAATGCAGGCTCATGATGGACCTCGTCAAAAATCACCATCCCATAATCGTTTAATATTTTACCGCTTTTTTCGTTATCCTTGAAGGATTGAATTGTGGCAACATCGATGATTCCGCTCCGATTATGTTTATTGCCAAAAAATTGGCCAATAACAGCTTGCTTACGCAGCCTTCCTGTTGGCGTTCGGTTAACGATTAGTGGCTTATCTGTAATTGTTAAAAATTGCGTTAAACGGGTTACCCACTGACTAGCTAATTCCTTATTATTGACGAGAATTAAAGTACTAACACCGCGTTGGGCAATGACCTTTGCAGCAATTACCGTTTTTCCAAACCCAGTTCGAGCTGATAATACACCCGATTCTTTAGCCAAAATTGCTCGATATGCAGATTTTTGATCTGGGTATAGCTGACCTTTAAAAGAAGCGTGAATCAGTTGTCCGCGATTGGTTTGATCGATCAGTTTCATTTTTGGCATTGCACTTGTTAATTGTGACTCTAAACCACGTGGTAAAATTAGAGTTTGTTGTTCACGATATTCTTCAAAAAGACTAATAATCCGCGGCGTATTATACAGTGATAGCCGCTTTTGCTGTTTTTCGTAAAATTTAGGATTTTTAAATGATGCCAGCCATTTTAACTGTGCAATTTGGTGTGCCGTCATTTCCGCTTCACTAATGTATAACGCATCTTTACGAATCACTGATACTAACTGATCAGTTACTATTGTTTCATTCAGCAAATTTAGTTCCGCGGTACGATCATCATCAAATAAACGAAAAGTTACCTGCGAAGCAAAGCTATCCAAGTACTGATCTACCGTCAATTCATCTAAAGTCTTTACACTTTCCAATGCCGCCCACTGATCACTTAATGGCTTGAATGCAGCATCAATAAAAACGCTGTTGTTACTCTTTCGTCGCGCTCCCTGTAGTGGCCCGGCAATCAAATTTCCTAGCTTACCCTCACCAATCAGATCCTGACTAGGAAATAAACGATCAAAGGCTGTGAATGAAAGATTAGGGTTGATCGCCATTGTTGCTTTCAGGATTGCATCACCTAAATGCCGCGCTTTGACTGCTGCAATCGGCTGCGTAAAAAATAGCCACAAATGCCCGCCATTTCCTGATTGTGAGCGTTCCGTCAAAATCGGAATGTGATATTTATGACAAACTTTTTGCATAGATTGTACGATATCCATCCAATTCTGTTTATCAATATCAATCACAAGGTACTTCGTCGTATTGTCAGGATACATCGGATAGAACCCTAAAAAGATTTTGCCTTCTAGATGCTTAACCAACGCCTCATCGGTCAGTGCGATCCAATGATCGAGCAAGGGCCGATTATTTGCAAATTCTACTACAGGCGCATAAACGTCTTTTTGTTGTTTCTTGTTAAAGTAGCGTTGTGCGTAAGCATCAGTACGACCAACAAATCGTTTTCTATAAAGTGCTACCCGTTTAGCCAATACCGCTGCCTTAGAACCGGTCTCATCTAACTCTAGAACTAGTTCCTTTAACGGGCATGAAAAATAATTCATCGCGCCTGGAACATGATAGACAACGATTTTTCCTAGTTTCTGCCGGCTTGTATCCTGCGTGATAGCGGCCACTTCATATACCTGATTATTCAGTCGGAACTGCTTTTTCATTCAACATTGCTCCTTCGAGTTCTATATTGCCGTATACTTAAATTTCTGACAAGCTTTTGACGCCTTTTTTCACTTTTTTTTCAAAATAAAAAAGGTTACAAATTGTTGTCATATCAACACAATTCATAACCCACTACATAGAATTTTACTTCTGTAAATTCACTATTCCAGTAAAAACTTTGTCAATCGATATTATATCCACTAAAATAGAGACAAAAAGTAATGTTCTAACAAACCGTCTGCTCGGGATGTTATGAATTGTAGGGAGTGTACAATATCTTGTGTAAATAGTAATTGAAAAGGGAAGACCTTCCCCGTATGATTAAATCGCCAAACATAATCAACGGAGGTCTTCCCCATGGATCAGTTTA
>NZ_BJDN01000027.1 GCF_005405165.1 Loigolactobacillus binensis | reverse complement strand
TGGAATTTTGCCATCAGCTCTACACACAATGTTAGCCCGCCATCGGAAGATAATTGACCACCCGTATGCGATACTAAAATGTTTTTGTTGAAATTTAATGCCATTTCCTGTAAAGTTTTCAATATAGAGTCCTCTTCTCTCATGTGGTTTTGTTTAGCAATTTAACTATACCAGAGCTGCGATAATCCCTTTATGGTTGTCAGATGAAATACAATAATTCATCTAACAACTATGGAGGGATTTTTGTATGCCCAGATCTAAACATACGGTACTCGAAAAATTAGCAATCTTAAAGGAACTTACCCAATCAAAAACTGGACTACGGCCGGTGGCCAATCGTCATGGCATTGATCACAAGACGCTAGAACGTTGGCGAGATCGATACTCCCGTGATGGAATTAATGGTCTAAAGGAGGCTAAGAAAAACAAACACTATTCGAAAGAACTCAAACTTAAAGTAGTCCACGCATATCTTATAGGTGAAGGCACCTTTGATGAACTTGCAAATAAGTTTGGACTTCGTGGATCGCAGCAAGTCGTAGACTGGGTGAACAAGTATAATGGGGATAAACCTTTGACGGCGTCGCCGTCCAGAAAGCAGGTTCCCACTATGAGTCGTAAAACAACCTTGGAAGAACGCATTGAAATTGTCGAGTATGTCACCAAGCTGAAGCATTCATACACAGAGGCCGCTGAACACTTCCAAGTCTCTTATCAACAAGCACGTTCATGGGTGATCAAGGCCGAACACGGCGGCTATGAGGCACTCGTGGACAACCGTGGCCATCACAAAGAACAAGCTGAACTGACTGAACTCGATAAAGCCAATCTTGAAATCAGGCAGCTCAAAGCACAGCTCGCAGACAAAGAGCTTGTGGAGGCATTCGCAAAAAAATTGCTGGAACTCCAGCGCAGGGGGTGAGTAAACAACATCGACTGTCTTACTTCGCAATTAATGAGGTCAGTCAAGGCAAGCGCGGTGCAGTATCTACGCTGTTGGCCGTTGTCGGTGTAAGCCGGCAGGCTTACTACAAAGGGTTAAATCGAGAAGAAACTGCTTGGGAAACCCGTAATCGTCAGCTCAAGGAACGGACACAATACTGGTTTGATTTTCATCATCAAGGTATCGGTGCTGGGAATCTTTTAGTGAATCTTCAACATGATGAACTAATTGACTTCCCCGTTACTTTCAAGATGGTACGTCGTGTGATGCGGGAGCTTGGCTTGACATGTCAAATTCGGGTCAAGAAGCACAGTCGACATAAGGAGAACGAACAGCACATTCAAGACAATGTGCTCAATCAGAACTTCGACGTCGACAGTCCTAATCAGGTCTGGTTATCCGATTCGACGGAACTGACTTACGGCGTAAATAATAAGTATAAGGTGCGCTTGAGTGGCGTCCTTGATCTCTACGGCCGACGTTTGTTGTCCTACAATTTGAGCGCTACTGAAACATCAGCAGCAGAAATCGAGGTTTTCCAACGAGCCTTTGAGGCTTCTGGGTGACGTCCACCCATTGGTTCACACTGATCGAGGATCAGCCTACACCTCTGGTGCCTTCAACAACTTTCTTGGTCGTTACAACGTCACACGTAGCATGTCTCGACCAGGAACACCATACGACAATGCACCAATGGAGCGCTGGTGGAACGAATTCAAGTTACGGTGGATGGCTCGCCATCCACTAGCAAAGACTTGCGAAGAGCTTGTGAGACTGGTTGAGGAAGGAATCGAATATTTCAATCACCACAATCGCTCAGCACAAAGAAACGGCCTCACCCCAGATGAATACTGGAGTGAAGCCGCTTAGAAACAGATTCAACTTTATATTATTTCATTTGTCAACTTGACAGGGCCTAGTGCAATGTGTTTGATGGGTATTTTGCATATCTTTGTGAATAAATCAGGTTACTTTATGTCAATAAAGATTTAAACCTAATGTGAATAAAAACAATTATTTCTGCCAATACTTTGAATTTATATTATTTTTCACAAAGTGTCAACCCTTTTTCGCAAAATAAACGCAGAAAAATAAAACGGTTCCATTATGATTAAAATCGTATTAGAACTCCTAAATGTTACCACGCCATTTTAGATCATTAATGTCAGCAGGTTCACGCTTGTGAAATTTATTTAAAATAAGCAAACGCTCATCAACATTAAAAACGCGCGCTAGCCATAAGTAAAAGCCCCTAAAATTGGACTTCAAAGCCAACTTTAGGAGCTTTTACTTTTTAGGTTGCCAATCCTGCTGACTGAAATACCGACCTCACGGCAGCGTCGAAAACGCAGCGCTGGGGCCAGTAAAATTCTTTGGAACAACATTCTGGCAACCGATCAATCTTCGTTTTTATCAACAATCGTGTGGAATAACTCATCAATTGGTTGATCATCGTGGATCAACTTAATCGCTTGGCCGATCAATTCGCCAACGGAAACGACCGCCAGCTTAGGAAATTGTTTCGCGGCTGGGATTGTGATCGAGTCAGTGACAACCACTTGTTGCACTGCCGAAGCTTGTAACTTGGCAGTGGCGTTATCCGAGAACACAGCATGGGTACCAGTGGCGTAGACCTCGGTTGCGCCAGCATGTTTCAAGGCTTCGGCCGAGCTGATGATCCGGTGGCCGGTGTCGATCATGTCATCGACTACGATCGTCTTTTTACCGGCCACATCACCAATAATACTTAGATGTTCACCAGTACGATCAGCGGCTTGCCGCCGGTCGATGATCGCGATTGGCACGCCGCCTAATAAGGTTGCCATTTGCCGTGCGCGCGCCACACTGCTATGATCCGGCGAAACGACCACCACATCGGTTAAGCCGTTGGTTTTAAAATAATTAGCCAGCAAAGGTGCCGCCTGTAAATGATCCACCGGAATATCGAAGAAACCTTGTATCTGAGCAGCATGTAAATCCAAAGCGATCACCCGCGTGGCGCCGTCCATTTCCAATAAATTAGCGATCAACTTAGCCGTAATGGGCTCCCGCGCCCGCGCTTTGCGGTCCTGCCGGGAATAGCCATAATACGGAATCACAACATTGATGAACTTAGCGCTGGCCCGCCGCAAAGCATCGATCATGATCATCAATTCCATCAAACTTTGATTGATCGGATCAGAAATCGACTGGATCACGAACACTTCGTCGCCCCGAATACTTTCTTCAAGATTGATCTGAATCTCACCATCACTAAATTGTTTAACGGCTGTTTTGGCGAGTTGCACCCCAGTCGCTTGGGCAATTTTTTCCGCCAGTGGTCGGTTAGCATTAAGCGCGATCAATCGCAACTGCGGGTCTAAATTATGTTCTTCCATGCGAATCCTCCGTTTTTAGGAATTATCTATCAAGAAAATAGTAGCATTTTATACACTAAAAGCAAGCGCTTTTGGCGTTTCCAACTAAATCAAGCGCGCTTGATTTAGTCAAATAAATACGACTCACCGGCAACGAAACGTCGGTCAGTCGTATCTGAATGACTATTTAGCAGGTTTCAAATAAATCACGGATGAATTAGGCACCCGAATGATCGTAAAATGCGTCGCTGTCCGCCCAGCACGTAAACCAAGGCCGTTAAGCCAAGTTGATTTATATGTCGCCGTTAAATTAGCGGTAAAGGCTTGCTCATACTTCTTATCCTGCCGCGCAATTTCTTTGTGTGGCCATGGATAATTTGCAGCGGTTAAATCGACAGGCTTTGGTCCAGCGACAACGGTTGCGTTAGCGCTGGTGATCTGATAACGCGCACCTTTGACCCAATAAGTGTAGTGTTGCAGCGGCTGCTTACCGTTGCCATTTTCCACCTTCACGTCATAGAACTTACCGTTGATCTGCGTCATGACCAGCGGTTCATAGTTATACTTCAACGACACTGCCTTGGTGTCTTCCAGATTAACATCCCGAAAGAACGTTAAATAACTGGCCGTTCCCAGCAATAATACCGCGACGAGCACCAACAGCGTGGATATGGTGAAATCTTTACCGCTAAATTGCTGTTCATGCTTGACGATCCGCCGCAGACGCCGGCTACGAATACTGTGTAACGTAAACCAAATGCAGCCCAGCACGATCAACCAAAGCACGATACCAAGTATATTCACTGCTGCCACGTTTTTCCCCCCTACGCTATGGTCGACCATAACGAATTCTAACTTCCATACTACCACTCTAAGTTTACAACATCCGCACAATTTTACCAGTGCGCAACGACGTAACTTTAGGGAGGTCATACCTATGATTATACCGGCAGTAACGGGGAATGACTACTAAAAAATATCTAAAAGCCAGCTAGCTTTGTGCTAAATTGATTCACACCACGCTTCATTCATGTAATTCCAGCGGTAGCCCATCCGGATCAAAGAAAAAAGTCATGGCGCCGCCGGTTTCAGTATCGTGGCGTAACGGTTCACAAGTGATCCCCCGTTGTTGTAATTCAGCAACAGTGGCGGCAACGTTCGCAACTTGGAAAGCTAGGTGACGCAAGCCCTGCGCTTCCGGATAACTGACTCGCTGCGGCGCCGTTGGCTTAATAAATAATTCCAGCTGAACGTTACCGCTGCGCACATCAAGTTTAACGTCACCTTGAGCAGCGCGCTGAACTTCATGCAGCGGCGTAAAGCCTAATAAATCGCAGTAGAAATGCTTACTAGCCGCGTAATCGGAACAAATAATGGCGATATGGTGAAGTTGATTTAATTGCATGTTGAGCCCTCATTTTTTTAAAAGCGGCGCGTAAAAATTAATTACGGCCGCACACTTTTTAGTGACGTTAACCTTATCTCGGTCGGCAAATATAAACTCATTTTAGCATAGTTATTTACGATGTTGCTGCAAACGCGCCATTTGACCCTTAAATTCAGTTTGATAATTGCGGAAGTCCTGATCGTTTTTAACCGAATAATCCACACTCTCGCCGTGTTCGCCTTGATCTAAGCCTAATTCTTCTTCAGCGGCATCGACCCGCATCGGCACGATCACGCGCAGTAAACTGATCACAACGCAGCAGACCACCGCTACAAAAACGATCGTCGCCACCGTGCCCAGCAACTGGGCGCCTAATAACTTGAAGCCGCCGCCATAAAATAAGCCGTTTTCAGGAATCGTGGTGTTGACGGTTTTAGTGGCAAATAAGCCTGTGACTACGCTGCCCATGATTCCACTCACACCGTGGCAGCCAAACGCATCCAGCGCATCATCAACGCCGATGCGCGGTTTCAAAACGGTGATAAACGTATAGCTAGCGGCCACCGCTAAAATACCGATCCAAAACGCGCCGGCCAAAGTCACGTACCCAGCACCAGGCGTGATCCCAACTAGGCCGCACAAGGTGCCTGTGCAGACGCCGACTAAAGTCGGTTTGCCCACCAACCAAATGTCCAGCACCATCCAGGCGATCATCGAAGTCGCCGTGGCCACAGTGGTCGTCAACGCTGCCTGTAACGCCACTGCATTCATCGCCAACGCGCTGCCAGCGTTAAAGCCGTACCAACCGATCCACAAAATCGTGGTGCCGAGCAGCACCCACGGTAAGTTATAGTGCTGCAGTTCTTGACCATAATTTTTGCGCCGGCCTAGAAAAGCGGATAACACCAGGGCCGTGATCCCAGCATTAATGTGAACCACCGTCCCACCGGCAAAATCGATCATCCCGATTTGCGCCAACAACCCGTGGGCACTCCAAACCATGTGGACCATCGGATAATAGATCAAAATTGACCACAACACAATGAACCACAACAGAAATTTAAAATGCAACCGCCCGACAACTGCACCAACGAACAAAGCTGGCGTTATGATCGTGAACATCATTTGGAACAACATATAGACACCCGTTGGCAGCCCATTGGCCATCGTTTTTTTCAAATCCAAATGCGTTAAGAAGAAGTGTTGAACCGTGCCAAAAACGCCGCCTACATCACCATTAAACGAGATTTCGTAGCCGATGGCGACCCACAACAAAATTGCGATTCCACAGATAAAGAAAACGGACAACATCGTATTGACCACATTCCGCCGCGACACTAAACCACCATAGAAAAAAGCCAACCCAGGCGTCATAAACAGGACCAAAATGCTCGCCATTAAAATAAAAGCCGTGTTCGTCGTGTTCATTAAAATTCCTCCTCTAAGTCACCATTAACTTAATGTTAGAAATTATAACATCAAATGCTGTTTTTGGAAGCCGTTTTATCAGGAAGCTTTAACTTTTATTGTGAAAGCGCTTTTATTATGTTGGCCTTTTATCGTTGTTAATACCGTCATAGCACCATAGCCAGCCGTAACCCGGCGGCAGGCTGATGTTAGGTTTGATTACACCAACGTTTAAATTGGTCTAGAAGGGTGGCCTTGAGCTATGGTGACTAAGCTGCAACAAAAAAGTACTGCTCGCATTGAGCAGTACTCCGTATTTCTACGATTTTAGAGCGCCGTATTATTGTGCCCTAAACGCATAGCGTCGCGGGCGATCATTAATTCTTCATTAGTTGGTACCAGCAGTGCCGTAACTGCAGAATCAGCCGTACTAATGATCCGTTCTTTGCCACGAACGTGGTTTTGTTCAGGGTCCAATTTAACGCCGAAATAATGCAGTTGGTCAACAATATTTTCCCGCAAAGCGATGCCGTTTTCACCACTACCGGCAGTGAAAACCAACGCATCTAAGCCATTCATCGTTGCCACGTAGGAGCCAACATATTTAACCACGCGGTTGACGAAAATAGCTAACGCCTGCTGCGCCAATTCATTTGTCGGCGCAGCTTGTTCCAAGTCGCGTTGATCCGGCGATAGCTTAGATAAGCCGAGCAGGCCTGATTTATGGTTCAAAATGTCGATCATCGCTGTCATATCCGTGATCTGTAATTTGCGCATCAAATAAGGTAATAAGGAAACATCAATGTCGCCGGCACGAGTTGCCATAGTGATCCCAGCCAGCGGTGTGAAGCCCATCGAGGTGTCGACAGCCTGACCATGATCAAAAGCCGTGATCGAAGAACCACTGCCTAAATGCAGCGTGATCATTTTCAATTCACTAAGTGGCTTGCCTAATAATTCGGCGGCCCGCTGCGAAACGTAACGGTGACTGGTACCGTGCGCCCCATATTTACGTGCCCCATATTTTTGATAATATTCGTAAGGAATACTGTATAAATAGTTTTCTTGCGGCATAGTGGCAAATAATGACGTATCAAATACCGCCACTTGGATCACCCGCGGTAATAACTTCTGGAAAACACGAATGTAGTAGGCCTGGGTCGGATTATGTAAAGGCGCATATTCGGCCAGCGCTTCGATATGCGCTAAGGTTTGCTCCGTGATCACCACGGAATCCTTGAACGCTTCACCACCGGCCACAACACGATGGCCAATGCCCGTGATTTCTTCAAAGCGGCTAATAATGCCGAGATCCTTTAATTCTTCTAATAATACAGTTGCTGCTAGATCATGTGTTTTGATGTCGCGGGTCATTTTAAATTTCTGCCCGTCACCATATTTAGCGCTAAAAACCGAATCGCTTAATCCTAGCCGATCGATCATGCCTTCCGCCACAACAGTTTCCGCAGGCATTTCAAACAGCTTCCATTTAAGCGTTGAACTGCCGGCGTTGATTGCCAATACTTTTGCCATACTAACTTCCTCCTACGCATCTCACTATTTCTGCCTGCAGATAAGCACAGACCATAGGCTTAATTCTAAAGGAGTTGCCGGTTTTTTTCAAGCGCTTTCAAAAACGAGAGTGCGACATAAGGCGCCCAGCTTTTGAGCATTAGCCTAGAGCGGCGAATAATTCACGTAGTGGATTATTTGACGATCGTAGCTAAGCGGAAAAAGTTGCCTTATGGCACACGTTTTGGCTATATTGTTCGGAAGTATAAAGAAGGAGTTGGGTATAAATTACTTATGCCGCAACTCCATTTGCGAAAAATCGTTTCTATTAAAGATTCTTGTCCATGTTGAAGGTCAACTTAGATAAATCTAAACCAGCGGTAAACAAGTCACCGACAAAAGCCATTGTCCGCTGACGCATCTCCGCTACCATCGCGTAATTTTGCTTCGTCAAATAATCCGTCACGGCCGCGCCGCTTAGCTTAGCAGCCGCGGCATCGGTTGCGGCGATCAGCCGGCGTTGTTGTTCCCGGGCGGCCTTGACGTAAGCAAGATCGGCTTCAACAAACTCACTGTGGTGACTTTCCACCAAAACGGAAGTCGCGCGGTACATCCAGTAAGCGCTCTTGAAATCAAACTTCAGCGGGGTCGCGCTGTAGCTTGGGTCAGTGTCGTTGGCATTACCATAGAACGGCACATACGGTGTGAACGCTGGATAGCCAAACGCCATCCACATGATCGCCGCCTGCGCAGCCGGCACATCATTGCGAATTTGCAACACGTGGGAATTTTGCGTGCGGTTCAAGCCGATCGGCCGGTAACGGTATTTATCAGCATCACTGCCGTGGCCCAACGGATCAAACGGTGTTTCGTTGTAGTGTGAGCCCAGAATAAATTCGATATCCTCAACACTGATCTTATGTTCTGTATGGCAAATAAATGGCAATTCAGAACTTTCTGGATCCTGCTGAATTTCCGGATTAAAGTAACGTTGGCCGTACCAAACCCGCGGTGTATTATAGTGCCGATCCTTTTCCGTATCCGTTCCGAAAATATGCCGGAAATTCCAGCCAGTTTTATCGGGATTTAGGTGGTGACTCGCCACAAATTCTTGAATACCGTCGGCCCACATAAAGTTAGCCGGATCATTAAAATCGATTTGTTGGATCGCAACCTGATTCGCGGCGATCGCATAAGCATCGTCTGGGATCCGCTGGGCGACCCATAAATGGCCGGTAACGATCTCCATGTACCAAACATCAGCCTTATCGCTGAACAGTACACTATTACCAGCTGGCGAACCATATTTTTTGATCAACGCACCTAAGCGTTTAACACCAGCCACTGCAGAATCAATGTAGGGCAAGACCATAGTTTGCATGGTATCTTCGTCCATCCCATCGACAACTAAGGGATCGTAGGCTAAAGTCCGTTCATTGCCGTACGTGCTTTCAGTGGCGCTCATGGCCACATTTTTTTCATTAAAGCCGCTTTCGTCGTAGACGCCTTCTTTATTCAAATCTACATTGGGCACCGCCTGATAGCGGTAAGCATCCGCCGGCAGCTCCGCCTTAAAGCCATTTAAATAAGAAGTTAACGTCTTTTTCTGTCCTTTAACGGCGGGATGCACCAAGAAGCGCTGCGGCGTGTTAGGCAAAAAAGTATCGTCGTTACGGGCGATCAGTGTTGAACCATCTAAGCTAGCGTTTTTGCCGACCAAGATCGACGTGCACGCCTTTTCATGTTGTTCCATTTAATTATCTCCTTCATCCGTCATTACGGTGATCGGATTACTTCAGCAAAACCACCCATCAATAACCGGGCCACCGCACATTATGTTCCTGCTTATTTTACCGCTTTTAAGGAAGGCTGACAAAAAGTAGCTGGCTTGGCATACCGATTAATAAATACCTTAAAAATAATTATCCAAGTGGCTCGACTTAAACGACAGCAAAACTAAATAGGAAGATCGGCAATATAGTTTGTGAAGCAAAACATTAGTTTCAATTTCTTTCAGCACTCACCTAGTCAGTCTATACAGTATTCATTTTTAGATAATCAGCATAATAATTATCAAAATTAAATATCGGCCAATTAAGTTTAGCAAAATTTAGTTGTTAACGATTACAACACCGTTATTTCACCAATAATTCACAAAACATTAATAAGTATATTGCTTCAATTCTCATAACTATTACATTATTATAATTGTAAAAAAGTAATCATTTATTTAATTTTTATGACTATATTTTTTAGAATTTTTCCTTTTGCATATAACTTGTCACTTTTAATAACTATAAATATAATGAGATAAATCATCAGTTAAGTACATACTGAGCATTCAACTAAAAGGAGGACTTACCATGTTAGAATTCAACTCCCTGCTGGCCTTACTCAAACGTCATTGGCGCCTGATCAGCATCACCACCATCATCGCACTGAGTTTATCGATCCTGCTCACTTTCTTTATCGCTAAACCTAAATACGATAGTACTGTCGATGTTTTAACAACAGACGTTTCCACAACAAATGAACCCAATCCAAGCATAGCACTACCAAGCATTATCAACAACTTACCCCGGAAGAAAGAGGTGAAATTGAAGCGTACTTGAATGCTGGGAAATCTCAGGCTGATATTGCGCGCCTGACCAATCGCAGTCGCAGCACGATCTCGCGTGAAATTAAGCGTGGCACCATTCGACAACGTAATTCTGACTATCTCTTTTTCACCAAATACTTTGCGGACACGAGCCAGCTTATTCATGATAAAGCGCGTCAGAACTGCCGTTTTGGCGGACTAGAAAAGGTCTGCTGGCTGTTCTTTAAGATGCTTAAAACAGCGCTTAAGCGGCGACCACGGATTGATAGTGTTGATGGTTTCGTGCACGCCTTTAAGCAGACTCATCCTGACCAGCCGTGCCCTTCAACGCCGACCGTTTATCGGTATATTGATCAAGGCCGCTTAGACATTAAGAATATCGACCTGCCAGCCAAGCTGCGGCGCCATGTAAAGTCCAATCGTCACAACCACTCGCGTAAAAATAAGCGTCTGGCTGGTACTTCGATTGATGAACGACCAGACACTATTAATAACCGTGAACCCTTTGGTGATTGGGAAGGTGACCTGGTTAAAGGCAAGCGTCAAGCTAGTGAACCAGCACTGATGACCCTGACCGAACGGCGAATCCGCTATGAGATCATCGTCAAGATTCCCAACTACCACGCAGACACCTGCTTAAAAGAGCTTCAAGCCGCCATTGACCAGCATCCTGGCTACTTTAAGACCATCACTTTCGATAACGGCTCTGAGTTCAAACTGTTGGACCAGGTTCAAGGAGCTCAGATCTACTTTGCGCACCCGTACTCGCCTTGGGAACGTGGCAGTAATGAGAACCAGAACGGCCTGATCCGAGAGTACATCCCTAAAGGCCTATCACTGCATGGCTTCTCTGAAGATGATATCGCAAAGGTTCAAGATACGCTGAATCAAAAACATCGCAGGACACTCGGCTACGCTAACGCCGCCGAGCTTATTGAGGCCGCGCTAGCAAGCTAGCTCACGGTCTGGCTCCATGGTGTTGCGCTTGAGTTGACATTCCGGGTAATTTTTTGTTTGGTTTCTGGCCCAAAGAATTGGACCACGACGGCGGCGATCAAGGCCAACGCCGCAATGAAATAAAAAATCAGGTTAGGACTGACCCGGCTGATGGCCCACGCCGCTAGATATGGCGTCAGCACGGTCAGTAATTTGGCGACGCCGTTAGCGTAGCCTGTACCGCGGAAACGGAAATACGTCGGAAAAAGTTCGGACATGTAGACACCGACCACCGCGGCCATCAAAACGTAAAAGCCGGTGGTCAACAGGAAGCCGACGATCAAAACGCCAGTGGTAGCATCCTGGTGCGCGTACAATAATCCTAAAAAGGCGGTGATCACAAACGTTGGTGCGATCACTTTCTTACGGCCAATCCGATCGACTAAGGCGGCGCCAATAATCGCGCCAACGGGAGCGCCGATCATCATGATCGTGGAAAAGCCTAAGGAATGGACCACATTGATCCCCCGCTTCACCAACAAAGTCGGTACCCACGACGTGAAGGTGTACTGGCAAAGCATCACCGCGGAAACGGCCACGATCGCCACGAACAAACCGCGGCCGATGTTAGTTTCCACTTTAGCCGTTGGTGCCACCTGATTTTCGCGTTGGTAGCTACCATTTTTTTCTAATTCCGTGATGATCGCTTCGGCTTCGGCACAGCGATCACGCGCCAGTAACCACCGTGGTGATTCTGGAAAATGGCGCCGCGCCACCCATAAGATCAAGGCCAAAATACCGATCAAAATAAACATTGACCGCCACCCTAAGTTTGGGATCATAATGGTAGCGATCAGCAAGGTCACCGGTGCGCCTAAATTAGCGACTACCGCCGTGATCCCACTCCAGCGGCCACGGGTTTTGACCGGCGCAAATTCATTGATCAACGCATAGCCCGTCACGATCTCCGCCCCTAAACCAATGGCGGCGCAAAAACGGGCGGCGATCAACAGCTGGATCGTCGGGGCAAAAGCGCCGAGGATCGTGAACACACCGAAGATCAATAAATTAGTTTGGTAAGCCCGTTTACGGCCAAAGAAATCACCGATAAAGCCAGCCGCGATCGAGCCTACAAATAGGCCAAGAAAGCCGGCGGATAGAAAAAGCGATCCCTGAAATAAAGTGGCAAAATGCGTTTGGATCAAGGTACTGTTGATCGCGCTGGCCATATAAACATCGCCGGCATCGAGGATCATCCCCGCCGCGATCATTGCGAATACGCGGTAAAATAAGGGCGTTTCGCGCGTTAAATCTAAACGTTGTTTTAAACTAGCTGTTTGTTCCATCTGTAATTGCCTCCTAATTTTTTAACTTGACCTTGGTAGCGACGCGGCTCACGCCACTAATTGTGCTCGGACTGCTGGTAAAATGACCTGCTTGATTGGGGGCAGTGATTCAGGCTGCCCCAGACATCCTCAACTCCTTACTTTTCCTTCGGTAATAAAAAAGCGCCCTCTAAGAGTATTACTCTTAAAGGGCGCAAACGCGCGGTACCACCTTCATTTATTCTGTCCAAAAACAGAATCTTAACGGACCAACATCCGTTGACGCAATAATGGGCGTACCCAATGACCACTCAGCGCAGCCACCACTCAAAGGCTAGTTTCGATCTAACTTAATTACCACGTCACATCCACCCGTGGCTCGCTTAAAATTAAAATAAATCTACTTTTCTTATCGAAGTTTTAATCTGTTTTTCATTTGTCTATCATAATACCTGCTTTTTAAAAATTGTCAAGTCGCAAAAACCACTTTTAGACCTGAAATGACGCTTAGCCTAAATAATAAGGCGTTTACTACATCGCTGAATGACGTAGATGATCAATCCCGATGCGAATAATTTTATCTAATTCGGTGACCACTAAGGTGACAAAACCGGCAGCAATGGCGATCCCCCATTGTGTCCAGCTCATATTACCGGTTTTAAAAACGCCTTGCATAAACGGAAGGTAAACCAGTAATAGCTGTAAGGCCATCAATAACCCGATCGTGCCAAAAGCCATGGGATTACTCCAGAAATGGCGGGAAAAGGCTAAATGCGGGGTGCGGATGTTGAACAAATAGAACACCTTACCTAACACAATAATATTGACCGTGATCGTACTGGCGATCACGTGGGAAACACCGCTGGCAGTTAACCAATCAAAGGCCCACAAGCCCATTGCGGCGATCAATACTGATACATAAACCATTTGGAACACATCGTGTTTGTTCAGTAGCGCCGTACCCGTTTTCCGCGGTGGCCGCTGCATAATACCTTGTTCTTCTGGCTCAAAAATAAACGCAAACTGGATCGTGATCGCCGAAACCATGTTGATCCATAACAACTGGGTGGGCACTAACGGTAAAGCCTGCTGCATTAAAATACTAAAAGCAACGATCAAGCCTTCCGCAAAGCTAGTTGGCAACAAGAACGCGATCGTCTTCTTGATATTGGCATACAGACGGCGTCCTTCCCGAATCGCTTTGGTCATCGTCGTGAAATTATCATCGACTAAGATCATATCAGCGGCGTCCTTAGCCACATCGGTTCCTTTGATTCCCATGGCCACGCCAATGTCCGCCTTCTTCAAGGCCGGCGCGTCATTGACCCCATCGCCGGTCATGGCGGTCACTTTACCGGTTTGCTGGTACGCGGCGATGATCGCCAGTTTATTGCTGGGTGTCGTCCGGGCAAAAACATCATACCGATTAATGTTCGCGCGTAACGTTTCCGATGACATTTGGTCTAATTCAGCGCCGGTGATCGACTGAATATCTTCCGCCAAACCAAGTTGGCGGCCGATCGCAGCCGCTGTATCTGGATGGTCCCCGGTGATCATCTTTACCTTGACCCCTGCAGTCCGCATTTCTTTTAAGGCGGCAATTACTTCTTCCCGGGGTGGATCAATGATCCCCACGATTCCAAGAAAATCGATCCCCTGCTGTAAAACGGCGTGGGTCACTTCATTGACGTCGGCGCTCACTAGTTTATGGCCGACAGCCACCACCCGCTTGCCTTGCTGGGTCAAAGTTTTGATCACGGCATCCCAGTGAGCTCGCTCAAACGTCGGATCCGCAGCAGCGGCCATTGCGTATAACTTGTCCGGTGCGCCTTTGATGAAAATCTCGTGTTGTCCGTCCGCATGTTCGGCCAGCCGCGCAATATACCGATAATCGGAATCAAAGGGGATCCGATCTAACTCGGTGACCGCAGGCGCCGCCGCACCTAATCCTTTATGATAAAGGGTCAAAAAGGCGCCGTCCGTTGGCTCACCATTGATCACCCAGTGGTCAGCCTCCTGTTGTAAGATCGTGTCGTTGGCCTCAAAACCAGCGGTTAGAAGCTGCGTCAACGTGGTATCAGTGCGTACCGCAACGGGCTGCTGAGCTAGCGTGATCTGCCCGGTTGGTGCATAACCAGTGCCGGTAACTTGATAATGATGCTCACGGGTAATAATATCCTGAGCCGTCATCTCATTTTTAGTCAACGTGCCCGTTTTATCCGTGGCGATCACGTCAACGGCCCCTAAAGTCTCCACTGCCGGCAGTGTTTTAACAATGGCGTTGTGTTTGGCCATTTTATTAACGCCCATGGCCAAGATCACTGAAGTTGATGCCGGCAATCCTTCTGGTAAGGAACCGACCACCATGGTGACCACGGCTAAAGCCAAAGTCGGCAATGCATAAAGGTGGATCCACCATCCAAAGGCAAATAACGCCAAAGCGATCCCGATAATGAAATAGGAAATCCACTTACCTAAACCATCTAATTCTTTCATTAACGGGGTTTTAGCCGCCTTCACATTGCTAACATCCGTGGCGATCTGCCCTAATTCAGTATCGTGACCAGTGGCCACGACGATCCCGGTGGCGCTACCGTTGGTCACCGCCGTACTTGCATAGGCCATATTTTTGCGCTCGGCCAACGGCGTCAGCGGATCAGTTAACGGCGCAAAATCTTTCAGTACAGAATCGGCTTCACCGGTCAGGGCCGCCTCTTGGATCCGTAAATTATCCGCATCTAAAAGCCGCATATCCGCGGGTACATTGTCACCAGCCTCTAAATAAACGATGTCCCCGATCACCAATTGGCGGGCAGGAATATCAGTGCGCTGACCGGCACGGATCACCGTTGCCTCCGTGGATAGTAGCGACTTGATTTTATCCAGCGCGTTGCTGGCATTGACTTCTTGAAAATAACCAATCAGTGCATTGATGATCACGACCAAGCCAATAACGATCGAATCCGAATAATGCTGGAGCAGCAAGGTCAACGCCGCGGCAAATAGCAAAATATAGATGATCACGTTATTAAATTGACGCAAAAACATCACCCATTTAGGCGTGACTTGCGCCATTAATTCGTTGGGGCCGTGCTGATTCAGGCGCTGCGTCGCAGTTTGCGGACTGAGCCCGCGCTCCAAGTCGCTGTGCAAGGTCGTTAGCACCTGCCCTTCGGCTTGCGTGAATAACGGCGCCGGTCCAGGCTTCGCATCAGGTGGCACAATTGGTTGTTTTTCCATGAAATACATCATCCTCCGTCTCTTTAGTCCTATTAGTATAGCATAGGCCCAAATGTTAACAAAAGAATTATTACCTATATCTTATGCAAAACCGTATTTTTCAGTCTTGATATTGCGCAGTGATTTGGGCTAAGTAAGCCTTAAAATGAGTGCGAAAAGCAGTGCCCGCAATTATTTTCACTTGCGCGCCTAAGGATAAAATGAAACGGTACGCGGCCTCATTGTCCGGCAACGCCAGCGTCACCTCAAAATAACCAGCCACCGCTTGCTTGATGCCGGCACTGCCATAACGTTCAGTGATTACAGCACGCACTTGATTGGCGGCCTGCAACGTGATCGGCGTTAAGGTCAATACTTCTGGCGGGCGCCGGCCTAACGCCAACTGCTTGATCGGCAGTGGGCGCGGCGTGAAATGGGCCGCCTGAACCGTCACTAGCTGCATCCGTGCTAACCGAAAAGTGCGAAAGGCCTGGCGTTCATAGCTAAAAGCCTGCAAGTACCACCGATCACCATTATAAACCAAGCGATAAGGCTCGACTTGGCGCTGACTGAGTTGCCCGCCACGATCGCTATATTGAAAAGTCACCACCTGCTTGCTTTTGATCGCTTGGGCAAATTGTTGCGCCAACGCCTTGATCTCGGCGGCCCCTTGCCAGTTCACATCTTCGATCAACAAATCAGCTGCCGCCTCATCACCTGCCGCCATCGACCGTAACTTCTGCAAAGTCGCCGTCAACGCCGGTGTTTCGATCAACGCCTGGACGCTAGCCAATGCGGTCAACAAATTACGCACATCGCTGGCCGTTAAAAAATTCTGGGCCATTTTGTAATTCGGCAACAACCCGATCCCCCCGTTGCGGCCTTGCAAAGTATAGATCGGCAACCCCGCTAAACTTAACGTTTCCACATCCCGATACACCGTCCGCTCGGTCACCGCAAATAAAGCCGCCAGCTCCCGGGCCGCCACCAAATCGCGGCGCAACAAAACCAATACCAAATTGATCAACCGTTCGATCCGCATTTTTTCAACTCATTTCTTAAAACATGACAGCTTATTGTCAGGTATTATTTGTTATTCTTACTGTACACAAAGAAAGAAGGAACAACAATGACCACAACCTATAAAATCCAACAATACCCGGAACTCACATTAACTGGCTATGCCACCAAGCTACCGTTACCCACAATGACGAACATCGCCGCCGTTTCCGCGCAAAAGGAACAGCACTTTGTCAGCCTCGTCAAAAACAATCAATTTCCACCACTGATGGCCGCCAGTCGCGACAAGTTGGGCTACGCTTTAAGCACCACCGCAGCGGACCATTTAGAATACTTTGCCGGTGCTAACACCACCGCCACGGCCACCACAGCCCAGACCCGCACCTTGCCGGCCGGCGATTATATTGTCCTACAGGCGCAAGGTGGCCCTGACCGCGCCTTATTTGACCGTTTGATCGGCGACTTTTTCGGTACGATCTTACCGGCTGAACCGCAACTGTACACTAAGGACAGCTTTGTCGTCGAAGTTCTGCTTAACGGCAATCCCCATGATGCTGCAGTTGAGCTCCGGATCCCACTGAGCAAATAACCGGGGAATCACGCCTAAGTCAGGCAACTCAGGGCCGGCCCGTTGGACTAACAAATTTAACCAGCGGCCATTTATAAAAACAACTTTGCCTAAACTCAGCGTAACAGGTTCGCTCCACAAACAAAAGGGGAACACACAAAGTTTGTTTAAAAAAATAGCGCCTTTTTTGCGAAGGTGCTGAAAATAATTTAGCTTTTTTGCCGATCATAAATAGCGGCATGGTCAATCAAACAAGATTGATCACACCGCTATTTTTAGTGTCTAACCGTTATTTTGCTGCTGGATCCTGGAAGATTAGGTCCGTTAAGGTTGCTGCATCTAACCCGACGATCGGCGTCTGCGCCAACTGCTGGGCCAGCAGCGGCTGCAAGGCGGCCCGGGTAAACTTGGCGCCGATCACCGCCCGGGCGAAGACAGCGGGATCAAGCGCGCTGAAAAAGTCGCCGGACAATTCCAGCGCCGTTACCCGCTGCTCGGCCAAACTATAGGCTACTTGGATCAAGCCAGCGCCGGTAATGTAGCGCTTATGCGTGTACTGAAAAGCGCCGCGCTGCCGGTAGATCTTTGCTGGTGCAGCAAAACGTTGCGCCGCCAGCACGGCGATCTGCGCTTCATCAGCGGCAGTCAACTGGTAAGTGTGTGCGTGGGTGGCCGCCAGCACCGCCGCCGTCAAGCGCTGGCGAAACTCAGTTGCCGTCCAAGTCGGTTGCTGGGCCTGTAAATTAGTTGTGCGCTGGCGCACCGACTGCACCCCTTTGGCTTGAAGCTTCAAGGGATCCACCTGCAAAACCGCCGCCAATACCGCCAAGTCTGACGCAAATAGCAGGCTGCCGTGATGCAGTTTGTACCCCGGCGTGACGTACTGCGCGCTGCCAGAAACCTTGGCGCCAGCCACCACTAGATCGTTGCGACTGTCAGTGGTAGCCGCAATGCCGATCTGATTCAGCGCCGCGGTGATCAGCTCAAGCCCGCTGCTAAAATCAATCGTGGCGTTGGTCGTCGGTGTGATCAAGGTAAATTGACACCCCCCTTGATCAGTATAGATCGTCCCCCCACCGGAATAGCGCCGCACCACCGTTAATTGCTGAGCTTTCACCGCGTCTAAATTCAGTTGGTCAAAAGCGTTTTGGTATTTGCCTAACATCACCGTTGGCGTCGTCGTCCACAATAAGAAAACAGGTTCGGTGAACTTTTTCACGGTCATTAAATAATATTCCAAGCCAAAATTATGGTAGACATCTAATGAAGTAACTGGAATATAAATCATTTACCCATAACCGCTTCCAGCTCTTCCTTTGCCTTATACGAGCTGCGGACAAGTGGTGAGCTGGCCACAAATTTGAAGCCGCGTTTAACGGCTTCCTTGTAGTACGTTTGGTAACGCGCCATTGGTACCCATTCCCGGAGCTGATAGTGTTTTGGACTAGGTTGAACGTACTGACCAATGGTTAAAAAGTCAACGTCGATGGCCCGCAGATCATCCATTAATTGATAAACTTCGGCATCAGTTTCGCCTAAGCCTAACATGATCCCGGTTTTGACGTACATATTCTGCGGCGCGTGTTCCTTGGCGTAACGTAAAACAGCTAACGATGTCTCGTAAGTGGCGCGATTGCGCACGTGGGGCGTGATTGAACGCACGGTTTCCATATTGTGATTAAACACATCTGGCCCGGCGGCTAAAACCGCGTCGATGCAGTCCGTGCGCCCTTGAAAATCGGGGGTCAACACTTCGATGGTCGTCTTAGGGGTTAACCGCCGTAGCGCTTTGATCGTCGCCACAAACTGCCCGGCGCCAAGATCCGGTAGATCATCACGATCGGTACTGGTGACCACCACGTGGCTTAAGCCTAAGCGCTTCGTTGCTTCGGCCACCCGGGCTGGCTCCAACAGATCAACTGGTGCCGGATGACCATGGGGCACATCACAGAAACGGCACGCCCGGGTACAATTCGGGCCTAAAATCATAAACGCCGCTGAGCCACTACCGAAACACTCCCCTAAATTAGGGCAGTTAGCCTCCGCACAAACCGTGTTCAACTTCAAACCCGCCAACAAATCATCCATGTGATCGACTTTTTTCTGATCATAAGTAACTTTCAACCATTGCGGTTTACTTGTCACATGCGTTTTTTCCATCATAATAATGCCAGCTTTCTATCGCAAATCTAAGCTGCACTTGCAGCTAGCAGCCTAGTATTTTCCAACGAATTTAGCGTAACCGTATCTAAAAAAGCACTGGCGCTAAACCACGCCTGTGTTGCTTAAACCACTACCCAAGACGCTGTCGCTGTGCTAAGCGACCTTGATCGTAGCAACCAAATCGCCGACTTTGACCGTGTCGCCTTCTGCCACCTTTTGCGCCTGCAAAGTGCCTTTTTCCTGACTTTCTACCTGACTGACAACTTTGTCCGTTTCCACTTCAAATAAAATATCGCCAACTTCGACGCTGTCGCCTGGTTCCTTTTGCCATTCGCCGAAGAAATATTCATCAGATTTAGGACTTAACTTAGGCATATGCACTTCTTTGATCATCCTGATCAGCTCCTTAAAAAAGAATTAATCCGCTTACATTATATCACTGAAAAGCGCCGACAAACGGCGTTTTCTAGCGCTTTTGTAAATTGTTACCGCCACCACTTTTTTTGTGAAATTCAGCTCAAAAGCAAAGCTACTGGTTAGGCGTTTTCCTGGCTTGGTGGCCGCTAGTTTGTGCGGAAATAAAAAAGCCGCACCCGCTAAAATTAAGGGATAACCCTTAACGTTTAGAAGTGAAGTTGCGGCCAAAAATAAAAAGCTGCCACCTGAGTTAGGTCACAGCCTTGTACTGATTAAAATAAACGGTGCTTATTCTTGAGCGGCAATACTTTCAGCCTTTGTTTTCGTATCGCTAACGTCCTGTTGTGCTTGAAGCAGATCTTTTTGATCCTGCGTTAATTGACTTGTTTTGCTAGCTTTTTCAGTGGCTAATTGTTGTTGTAAGTCCGTAACCTTACTATTTAAGCTATCAATCGTTTGGTTAGCGGTATCCACTTCTTTTTGCTTGCTGTCCACTTCGGCCTGTTTAGCATCGACTTCTTTTTGTTTAGCGTCCACAGCATTATTGCCGTCAGTGATTTTCTGTTGGATCTCAGCAATTTTTTGCTGGATCTGCGTATTTAAATTCGCGGTATCCGTGGTATACTTATTCTGCAGATCCGTTAATTGCTGTTGTAAAGTTGTGACCTGCTGCTTGCTAGTCGCCAGATCGGTTTGCGCGCTAGTCAAGGCCGTCTTAGTTGTGGCCAAATCAGTTTGGGTCTGGGCGAGGTCACTTTTAGCAGTGGCCAACGCCTGATTTTTGGTTTGTAATTTCGTGTTGATCTTGTCCAAAGCGGCATTGATGGCAACAACATCAGCGTGACCTGACCAATAGTTGTCGGCCAAAGATTTGGCGCCAAAACCCGCGAAAATTAAAGTGACTGCAGCTGCTACACCTATCGTTACTTTTACTAATTTACGTTTCATTGCTTGCTCAATCCCCTTATGTTGAATTACGGCTGAAAAATTGCCGCGAGATTAAGTGTAGCACTTACTAAAAATCAGCGCAAACGTATTTTACTATAAAATCCATAATGAAAAGGTTATCGTAAATTCGGGCGGTGGATAAAAAATATGAAAACGCCTTGATCGCTGTTGTTACCGCAACTTAATATTTTATAAATTTATTTTAGGTTAGCGCTTACAAATGACGATGTTTTGCCGTGTTGACCCATAAAAAGGTGCCATCAGTCGGCCAACGCCAATCTTCCCCAAAACCGATAATCGGCAAGCTTCAGCGTTAGTTTATCCAGAACCACTCTAATTTGTTGCCGCAATGCGGGTGACCAGTGTACGATAGGTTTAAATAACCGCTGGCGGACACTGAAAACGGAGGTAAGCTGATGAAAGTAATCATTATTGGTGGCGTAGCTGGTGGGCCTTCACTGGCCACCCGTTTGCGCCGCTTAGACGAAACGGTGGAGATCTTGTTGCTGGAGCGCGGCGCCCATATTTCCTACGCTAGCTGCGCGTTACCCTATTATTTAGGTGATGTGGTCACCGATTTTGACCGCTTGATCGAGCGGACACCGGCGCTTATGCAGGAAAAAAACAACATTGAAGTCCGCGTCCAGCACGAAATGACGGCTATTGACGCCACCACCAAAACGATCACCGTCACTGATCTGACCACCCAAACTACCTATCAAGAACAGTACGATGTTTTAGTTTTAGCCACTGGGTCCCGCGCCGTTTTACCGGCGATCAAGGGCTTGGCTGCGGCCACCAATTGCTTCACCTTGCGCAACCTGGAGGACGCGGCAACAATCAAGCAGTTTTTAGTTCAGCAACAGCCGCAAACGGCAACCGTAGTCGGCGCCGGTGTGGCCGGCCTGGAGATCGCTGAAAACTTGCACGCCCGTGGCATTGCGGTCACCGTGGTCGATCAACTGCCGACGGTGGCCGCTCCTTATGATGCTGAGCTCGCCGCGCTGATCGCCGAAGAACTGACAAGTTACGGGATCACGTTGCAGTTAGGCCAAACGATCACTGCGATTGAGGCCGCTGGTCGGCAACTTTTACTGGCCAACGGGACACGTTTGGACACTGAACTGGTGATTTTTGCCACCGGTGTGCGCCCTAACAGTGAGGTCGCGGCCGCTGCGGGCATCAAATTAGCCGCCGACCACCACATTATCGTCGATGAAAAGTTGGCCACCAATCTGCCCGCTATTTACGCCATTGGTGACGTGATCGAAACTAAAAGTTACATCACCGGCTTGGCCACGCCGAGCATGCTGTCCAGCGCAGCCAACCGCCAAGGCCATTTATTAGCCGACATTCTCAGCGGCAAAGCACTAACCTATCCGGGCTTCATCGGTAGCGGCGTGGCTAAGATCTTCAATCTGACCGCCAGCTTTGTCGGTTACACCGAACAAGCGCTGCAAGCCGCCGGCATCACTAATTACCAGACGATTTTCATTACCCCCTTTGACCACGCCGCGTTTTATCCAGGTGCCCAGCGGCTGAATTTGAAGTTGTTATTTGACGATCAAAGCGGGAAACTGCTTGGGGGCCAAGCGGTGGGCCTGCGCGGTGTGGACAAACGAATCGGTGAACTTTCGGTAGCGATCAGCGGCCGCTTGACTGTGTTCGACCTGCCAGCCCTTGAGCTACCTTATTCGCCGCCTTATTCCACCACCCGCGATCCGTTGAATACCGCCGGCTACGTGGCGATCAATCAGCTCCAGCGCGCTGTGGTCACCGTTGACCTAGCCGCTATTCCGGTGGCTGAACGTAAAACCGCCTACTTCCTCGATATTAGCGAAGCCGGCCAACCAGCTAGCGGCAGCGTCCTGGCAACACACCACATTCCCCTAAGCGCGCTGCGAGCGCGCTTAAACGAATTGCCCACTGAGCAACCAATTTACATCACCTTCCGCAAAGGCGCAGGCCCCTACAACGCCGCGCGGCTTTTAGCCGGCAACGGCTTTAACGTTCAAGTACTTGCGGAATAAAACTAAAAACGGCCAGTTAAGCGAATAAGCCGCTTAATTGGCCGTTTTTTATGCTGGTGATTTTAATTTTGCGGCTCGTTTTGCTTAATGGGCCTTGGCCGCGGTAGTGAATTATGCTAACCGGCTACCACGGCTAAAGTCACCACTAAGCGTTGTTTAAATCAGCGTTCGTCCTTTTTCCAGAAATCGGTGATCGCGCCTTTAGCTGAGCTGGACACTAAGTGAGCGTATTTGCCCAATACCCCACGCGTATATAATGGTGGGATCGTGGTTTCGGCCTTGCGCTTTGCCAATTCAGCGGCGGAAACATCCATTGTGATCTCTTTGGTGTCCTGATCAATGGTGATGATGTCGCCGGTGTGCAAGTAAGCGATATTGCCGCCATCTTGCGCTTCTGGAGCAATATGGCCGACAACAAAGCCGTGGGTCCCGCCAGAGAAACGACCATCCGTCAATAAGGCAACCGATTCACCTTGGCCTTTACCGACTAAAATGCCGGACAAGGACAACATTTCCGGCATCCCCGGGCCGCCTTTTGGCCCTTGGAACCGAATCACGATCACGTCGTTAGGAACGACTTCATCGGCTAACACCGCCGCTACCGCATCTTCTTCGTTATTGAAGACTTTGGCTGGACCAACATGGCGCCGTGATTTAACGCCGGAAACTTTGGCTACAGCCCCTTCAGTCGCTAAATTACCGTGCAAGATCAACAGTGGACCGTCTGGACGCTTGGGATGTTCCAATGGCATGATGACCTTCTGCCCCGGTTTTAGATCTGACACCGTGGCCAAGTTTTCCGCCACTGTTTTACCAGTGACCGTCAAACAATCGCCGTGCAGGTAGCCATTTTGTAACAAATACTTCATGACCCCTTCAACGCCGCCAGCCTCATAAAGATCCTGGAAAACGTACTGCCCGCTAGGCTTCAAGTCAGCGATATGCGGTACCTTTTCCTGGAATTTATTAAAATCATCAATCGTCAAGTCAACGTTAGCGGCATGCGCGATCGCCAATAAATGCAGCACGGAGTTGGTCGAGCCGCCTAAGGCCATAACCACCGTCAACGCATTTTCGAACGCGTCCCGGGTCATGATATCCTTCGGGTAGATGCCCTTGGCTAACAAGTTTAGTACCGCCTTACCGGCTGCTTCAACATCTTGCTTCTTCACTTCAAACGTTGCTGGATGGGAAGCGGAGCCCGGCAAACTCATGCCCATGGCTTCGATCGCCGACGCCATGGTGTTAGCCGTGTACATCCCACCACAGCCACCAGGGCCAGGGCACGCGTTACATTCGATCGCGCGCACTTCTTCCGTGGTCATGTCCTTATGGTTCCAATGACCGACCGCTTCAAAAACAGAAACCAGATCAATATCCTGACCATTTAATTTACCAGGTGAGATCGTGCCGCCGTAAACGAAGATCGCCGGAACTTCCGTATTGGCGATGGCGATCATACTACCAGGCATGTTCTTGTCACAACCACCAATGGCGACAAATGCGTCACAGTTGTGGCCACTGATCGCCGTTTCCACAGAATCCGCGATCACATCCCGGGAAGGCAACGAAAAGCGCATCCCCGGCGTGCCCATGGAGATCCCATCGGACACCGTGATCGTACCGAATTGTACCGGCCAGCCGCCAGCCGCGGTGACCCCTTTTTTCGCCAACTTACCTAATTCTTCCAAATGTAAATTACACGGTGTGTTCTCCGCCCAAGCGCTGATCACACCGACGATCGGCTTCTCAAAATCCGCATCCTGCATCCCCGTCGCCCGCATTAAAGCGCGGTTCGGCGAGCGCACCATACCATCATAAACGTGACTTCTGATCCGCAAATTCTGCTTCGATTGCTCGTCAGTCATATAAAAAGCTCCCTTCAAAGCTGTATTTACTACTTTGGTAAACATTTTACATCTGCGCTCATCATATTCCAATACAAATATCAGATTATTAGGGAATTTACTTAGATAAAAATTAAAAATAGCTTAAAAAAGGCCTGATTTCATGTAAAAATACACATACACTAACGTTACGTTTGCCTGCGCCTAGCCAAAATTAAAATCACCAGCATCAGGCCTGGTCAGCGGCTTCAAACCCGTGACTGAAAGGATTGAGTTATATGCGTACAGATATTACAATTAATGATCGCGCCGCCGCTATCGGCGATAAAATAATTGCTAAATTGGAAAAGGTTTACGATACAGAAATTGGCTTAGATATTTATAATCTAGGTTTAATCTACGCAATTGATTTAGACGCTAATGGCGCCATCAAAATCGTCACCACCTTTACCGAAATGGTTTGTGGCTGTATCGAATCGATCCCCGTCGGCATCAAAGAAGAACTCAGTCAATTAGACGAGATCAACCAAGTGGACGTGGAGATCGCCTGGGCACCGCGCTGGAAAATGGATCGCATCAGCCGCTTAGGCCGTATTGCGCTAGGTATCAGCGCACATTAATAATACTTAAGCGCGCTTGAACTGAAGTCGTTCAAGTGCGCTTTTTTGATCGCTTCCATGAAAAAAAGCCGCCCCACTGACCACCAGCGTAACGACTCGCTTCATTTAAAAGGCATTATTTAAATACTGATAAGTTTGAAATAAAATATCATCGTGCTGCTGGGCAAATTGTAGCTGCTCACTGGTTTCAGTGACGGCAGCTTGTTGCGCCAACTGCGCCCCTGCTTCCTGAGTCAATTTCTGTTGCTCGTAAACAAAGTCATACTCGACTAAGCCAGCCCAGAAACTGATCTGGAAGCCGTATTGAAAACCGAAAAAGTAAATCGCCAACAGATCCTCGGGGTTCAACGTAGCCGCAGGTGCCGCCTGCACCTGCTCCCAGCTAAGCGTCGTATTGGCCCGCATGATCTGCCCGGTGATCCGATTTTCCATAATCTTAAAATCTTGCGCCTGCGTGTCCGCTAATTTATCGGTCAAAGTTTTGTAGACTTGTTGAGTTCGTTCCTTAGAGATCTGTTCAAAATTAGGCACCTTTTCCGGCAACTTGGCCATTGTGATCCCAGTTGCGGCGCTTAAATACCGCAAAAAAGCCCCGCCGATACCAGCACTCATGCCGGCTTGATAAATCGGCTGCAACTTAGCCAGCCAGTCATCAACTGGCTGCTTAACCAATTTGCTAATTTTGTGATCTAAAACCTGCGTAATGTTGCCTAAATCGTCTGCCATAACCGCTCCTCCAATGTTTGGTCTGTATCCGCTTACTGTTCTAGTATAACATTGAAGCAGAGCGGAGGAAAATTATCTCCACACTTAACCAACTCATGTTATACCAGCAGCATCAAGCCGTTATAAACATTGATCAAAATAACGAGTAGCAGCATCCCTTGAAAGACTAACGTCACTTTTTTAGCCGGTAAAATATGGCTAAAAATCGAGCCTAGGTACCCGCCGATCAGCGCGGCCGGAATAATGAACCAAAGGAGCTCAAAGAAGTAATTAGTGAAGCAGGCGGTTATGAATATCAAAATGGGCAAGATTCAGTATTTAATGATAATGACGCCTCACGATCAATTCTTGAGCAGACCTTTGATCGTTTCGGTTACGGCGGACAGACAGCGGATAATAAACAAGTTGCTTTTGTAAATCTTCGTGAAATTAGGGGAATTAGATTCGGAACAAAGGGACCGCAAATTTACCATGATTTATTTTACGGTGTAGATTTAGAGATTATAGCTTTTGGAGCCTTTTCACTTAAAATAGTAGACCCAGTAAAGTTTATTCGTGAATTTGTTCCAGTAAATACCAGTTCCTATTCTTTCGACGATAAAGCGGCGCGTAGCCAACTATTATCTGAATTTCTTCAATCATTTACTGTAGCGTTAAATACATTATCAGATAAGTATCGTATTTCCCAACTTCCTGCTAAGTCCAATGATATTGTAGCCAAAATGATCGAAAATAATTCATATGTTAAAAACTGGAAAAATAGATTCGGCTTAGTACTTATAGCTGTTGGTGTGGAGAATATTGAATTTTCAGCAGAATCAAAACTACTTGTTAACCAGTATTCTACTAATAAAATGAATATCAATGCATATGCTGATGTTTCTCAAAAAACTGCAAATATCGCAGCACAACAAAAAATTGCTCAGGGAATTCAATCTAATGGTTTAGGGGATAGCGCCGGAATGTTATTCGGTATGAATATGGCCCAAAATATGGGTACCAATGCTGAGTCTAAGCCAACCATGTCGATTGACGAGCAAATCAATACGGTAACTAAGTTAAAACAATTACTCGATGCCGGTATTCTTTCACAAAATGAATTTGATCAAAAAAAGAAGGAAATAATGGGATTATAATATTTTTTAGAGGTAAACTTTATGCATAATTTTAAATGCAAAAACTGTGGTGCCAGTGATTTTTCAAAAATAGCTGGCAATTTGGTCTGCAATTATTGTGACTCAACCTTTATTCCAGAAAAACAAGAAAAACAAACAACTATTTCTCTTGATAGCGATATCGAAAACTTACTGCGTAAAATTGAAACTGATCCAGCTAATGCAAGTCTGTATGCAAACCTTATCTTGGATATTGATCCAATGAACCAAGAAATTCTAAAATACCTATAATTTTAAAATTGACCTTCATTCAGGAGAACATAAATATGAAAATAAAAGATATTGCACGTAATTATAATTTGCCAGTAAACCAATTAAGCGTTTTTCTCAAAAATAGCGATAAATATAGAACGACTACATCTGCCTTCGGTGGACTATTAGTCGAAGATTCAGTCGTACCAGAAATTATCGCTGATTTTCAAGCAGAAGTAAAAAAGCAAGTACAGACACAAGAAGAACGTCAACGTACTGCTGCATTGGCAGAACTAGAACGGATACAGACCGTTAAGCAGGCTGCCGATAATAAAAAAAGGGCCTTAGCTGGAATGCTAATTACTTCAGGATTTAACTTTGATGGCTATACAGTTGTAAAATATTCTGGCTATATTTCTGGTGATGATGCTGTACAAATTGATCGGGGTCGTGAAGGTATCTTTCACAGTGCAACTAATGTTGGCGATGCATTAATGGGCAGCTTAACTGCTATTCGGCGAAATGCCCTTGCTGAGCTAAAGGAGCAAGCATTTGCGCTTGGCTGTAATGCTATAATTGGAGTTGACTTTGATTATCTAACCCTTGATCCTGAAACGGTTAATTCAAACGGTGGAACTTTATACATGCCTTATGTATTTGGTGTCACCGCCAATGGCAATGCAGTAATAATTGAAAAGAATAAACAATACTAATTTAGATTTAATTAGTTCTATACTTTTTCCTGTTGCTAGTTTACAAAGCGGTAAACTATTAACAGGCTTTTTTGCGCAAAAAAAGAGCTCACAGCTCCCATCCAAAAAATCCACCCACAACAGTATCATTTAAAAGGATATGAGAAAACCGTGAACCCTACAGACTATCATATAAAATTTGCGCTCAATATCAAAGACCCAAACGTTATTTTTTCGCTTATCGCTACAAAAAAAAACAGATAAAGCAAAGTCCATTGCGCCACGATCAAAACGCTGTTAAGTATTAGCCGCAAATACGGTTTTGATCAAGTGGTCACGTTAGTAATACACCACCACGCAAAAAGCGCCGGCTACCGCCAAGCGCTTGCACATGTGTCCAAACACCACTCACACCAATTTTTCCGCCCCTAATAACCGCAAAATGCCCGCGGCACTGCTACGATTCTGGCATAGAAACTGCAGAAATTGGAGAAATTCAGCGGCATCGGCCTTTTTGTATAAAAATTCACCTAAACGATACAGCTCATCTTCCAATTGTAACGGTCGATCCAAAAAATCATGCTTGGCCAATTCTGGAACTAATGGTACGCCTAAATCAGTCATTAAGTCGCCTCCTATAGTTGTAGTTCACAGTCCAACAGCTGCTCTAATTCGCGCTGCCATTTATGCGCCGCTAGCAGCACCACACAATCATTAGTGCGCATATTGCGGATCACCACGGCGCTGTCGGTACGGTCCAACTGGCGCACCAACTGGTTCAAATGGGTTTTCGCCGTGCTAACCGGTAATGTTTCCACCATCCAATCACCTCCTTAATATCCGTATCTAGCGCTAACCGTCGCGCCATAACCGTAAATTAGCCTTAATGTCTGAGCTCCGGCGGGACCACGTCGGCTTGCATTTTCACCGCGCCGTCGCCTGCTGGGATCAGCGTATCCAGCACCAACTGTGGGGTGAAGCGCATTTGTGCCGGGGTGAACGTGAATGCTAACTCAGCTAAACAACCGGAACGGTTTTTGCGGAAAATCAAATTCAAATGGCGCACTTGCTTGCGTTCTTCTTCGGCACTAACTGGATAGAGAAAACTGACGGTGTTGGAATCCTGCTCGATACTGCCTGAATCCCGTAGATCGGCTAATTGTGGTGTGCGCTCGCCGCGCTTTTCCAGCTCCCGGTTCAACTGTGAAAATAAAATCAGCGGGATGTTAAGCTCGTTGGTCAGTAATTTTAGCTCGCGGGTGATGGTTTCGATCTCCTGCCGCCGATCATGGCGGGCCGCCACGCGATCCAAACTAATGATCTGTAAATAGTCGATCACTGCTAGATACGTTCCTGGCGCGGCCTTGGCGGCACGGGCGCGGATCACTTTAATGATCTGCGGCAGCACTAACAGCTTATCGTGGAGCAGTAACCGCTGTTGGTCGAGCTGGGCCACGCCGGCCCGCACCAACTGTTTCTCGGCGGCGCTCATGCCGTATGGATTAGTGAATTTGCCGGCGGTCACCCCGGTTTCACAAGCCACGATCCGCTGATAGTTAGCGCTGGCGGTCATTTCCAGTGAAAATAGGTCCACCGTCAAATTCGTGTTTAATTTCAAAGCCTGCTCGATCAAATTCAGGGCAAAAGCTGATTTACCAACGCCGGGGCGGGCGCCGATGGTCCACAATACGCCGCCGCGCAGGCCACCGTTAAACATTGAATCCACGTTGGTAAATGTTTTAATGCCCACCGGTTGCGGCTCATCCAAGGCCGCCAGCAGCGCGGCACCGTGCTCGCGGATCGGCTGCGTGGGCGTTGGCGGCGCGTTAAGTGCCGTTAACTGGCGGCTGTGCGCCTGAAGCGCCGCTAAATTTTCGGCACTTGGCGTGGCAACATAGGCCTGAGCCGCCAATTGCGTGACGCCCTGTTGGTACCAAAAATGTGCTGCCTGCACACTGTCTTCAAAAACCGGCAACGCATCAAACGGCTGCTCAAATTGCTGCCACTCCACCGCCTCAAAGGCCAACGGATAGGCCGCTTGAAACCGCCGCTGCAGTTCAACAAAATTCCGGTAAGGCCCCGGATCATTGATCAAAAAAGTGACCAACTCGCGACAGCTTTTACCATCAAACCATTCCGGAGCAATGGCGGTGGTTTTGATCGCCGCCGGATGATGTAACAAATAATGCACCACATTAGTGTCCAAGCTCACGACCGATCGCCTCCACTTCTGCTCGGGTTACCGTCACCTTTTCGTCGGCCGCCCGCCACAAAATCGTTTCAATATCACCACAACTCATTTCAAACAGATCCCGCAAATACTGGTGCCGCGTCGGTCCCGCCGCTGGCCGCGCAGTTGGTTCCGGCGGCGCCTCCAACAAATACTGCGTAAACTTCGGCCCGAACAACGTCTGCGGCCGCACAAACTTCCAAAAATCACCGCCATACCAATCCTTACACTTCCAATCGATCACCCACTTGATCTGTTTGACGGTCACCTTTTGGGCAAATAAATTCGCCAATAATTGCTGCGTTGGCGGCTCGTTGCTAAATTGCTTACCCGACTGCTGCTGCAGATAAGCCAAAATTTTGCCGGTGGTCGCCACTAATTTGGTGCGTTGTTCAGGGGTGTATTGCTGCAACGGCGTTGGTGGCGTGGCGTTAGCCGTGGCCGGCGTGTCAAACTTAAATAGACCGTGATAATTCGGCGCGCAGTCGGTCAACGCATACCGTTCCCAGTGACTGATCTGGTAGTGACCGTCTGCCTGACGTTGTAGCAAGTCAGCCTGAAGCAGCAGCTGCAATAACTCCGCCGCATACGCACCCCGCGTCAAATTAACCAGCCCCGCCAGCGCGTGCTTAGTCAACGGCGCAGCAGTGGGATCCGTGACGTAACCATCATGGCCGGTACGTCCCGCGGCACAAGCCAGGCGCAACCACAACAACTGTGCGGTACGGACTTGCTGATCATTTTTAGCCAACTGAGTGAGTTTAATAAATTCTGGTAATTCAAATAAATTGGTGGGGATTTTAAGTAAGGTTTTCATTCACGACGCCTCCAAATGTTCTAGTCACTTATATATACGTTTGAGCAACCGCTTTTGTCCCGCTTTTTTTGCAAAAAAAATAAAGTTAAGCCATAAACGCTGATTTAACGGCGTTGGCTTAACTTTATTTTTTCAGTATAACTGGTCACAACTTGTGGCGGTGCTCAGCCGATTTGGATCTGAGGGCCAACCTAACTGATCTAACATCCAACGTGTTGGACTTAAGATCCAAGAGATGTTGATTTAACATCACCGGCATTAGCACTGAGCTCAGCAGCACATGATCTAACGTCCGGTAGGTTGGATCTGAAAGCCAACGATATTTGATCTCATGTCCAACCTGCTGGATCTGCAAGCTAACACCATTTGATCTGAAAGCCAATCTGTTAGATCTGAAAACCAACGACATCTGATCTCACGTCCAATACGCTAGGATCTGAAAACCACTGCACTTGATCTAACATCAACCTATTAGACCCGAAAACTACCGGCACTTGATCTCAGATCCAACCTTGCTGGATCTGAAAGCCAATACCATTTGATTTGACAGCCAACCTGTTGGCTCCGAAAACCACTGCACTTGATCTGACGTCACTGATAGCGGCGTTCAAAACAACACGGTTTGCACTAACTGCACCTGCAGTAGATCTGCGCACCAATAATCTACTGCTCATCAGTTCGCGCCTGCAGCTTTAACTCCCGCGGCGCGCGGACGTGATAATCGGCCACCTGCTGCGCTTCCCGCACCGACATTTCATAGCCATCCACTAACTGACAAAGATCATCGTCGTGACAGGCAAAAATAAATTGGCGCAGTTGCTTGGCCTGTACCAACGGAAAATCCGTCGGCGCCAGCGCAGGCAAATTAACTGGTAAAACCAAGTGGCAGCTACTTGCCGGCAACATTTCCTGAAATCCCTGCTGCACTAAGCGCTGGAACGCACTTAAAAATTCCCGCACCAACGCTAACTGGGTGGTCAAACGCGGCGCGCTTAACGCCACATGCACCACAACTTTTGGCTGCTGTTGATCACGACTAAATGTGACCAGCGTCCCGCCAGCAACTGCGCGCATACTAGAATACCAGCGACTACCCACCCAGGATACCTGTTGCCGCTTAGGACTTGCATCCGGCACAAAAGAATTTTCACCGTGAAAATACGGATAGTTCTGTAACCCTAATTTCCAGGCCATCCACCGCGATAACCGGCACGTCACCGTATTACTTTTACTGTAAGCCGTCATCAAAGCCAACGTGGTCTGCGTGCACAGAACCAGCTGCCCCGACACATCGATCACCGCCGTGCGGTAAGTTTGCCCAGCAATTTCCCTGGCGCTAGGCAAATGCCCAACAAAAATCGTTGTCGCCTTGATCGCAAATTCCGAACATAATTCAGCTCCTTCCATATCAGCAGCAATCGCCGCCAAATCATAATAGAAACAATTCTTCGGTAACCCCTTTGGTCGTTGCTTCATTTGATCCCTCCAATTGATCGCTTAAACAGCGTCAATTATCAGTTTAGCATAAGCAAAAACTTATTGAATTGGGAACAGTTAACCATTTACTAAAAATTTCATTAACCCTGGATTAAAAAAGCTAAAGCAGTATTAAGAAAGCGCTTTCTAGAAAGCAATTCAATTTCGCAGCGTTGCATTTTGCCGAAAAGCGTTGTTTGTCAGTAAATGCGGCCTGCGCGTATGCTAATAGCGTCCTAGTCGACTAGGATCACTAACACGAAAAGGTTGTGATCCCATGACAAATCAATTGATCAACACCGCATTTACCGCCGCGCTACACGACAAAAAAATGATCGCCGGCGCCTTAAAACACTGCTACATTACTCGCGAACGCGCTGATTACGACGACTTTTTTCAAGAATGCCTGCTGGCCTACGTTGATGCCTATTGCCAGTACGCCGCAATGTCGGCGCCGCAGATCAGCCGCAATAACTACTTGTACACCAAATTATGCCAACATATCTATGATTATTGGCGCAAAAACCAATGCTATAACAAATATTTTAGCCACCAATGTAAAGCCGAACCTTACGCTGATGCCGATCTAACCAACTACCTAGCCGTTCAAGAACTGATCACCCATTTGACCAGCCAAGAAAATCAACTATTCGATCATCTCTACCTCCAAAGTGACTCCGTGCCCGAAACTTGTCGCCAGCTAAAAATCAGTCACAGCGCACTTTACCGTCGCCGCAAAAAATTATTGGCCAAAATCGCCAACTTTTTTTAAAAACAGCGGGACAAATCGGCACGCTCAAACGTATATATAAGTGAAGGGTAAAATTGCGGCCGCATTTATCACCTTCAAAAAGTTAGCCGTACCAGCAATCTATCCTAAACTTGATGAGGAGGTCATCACATGGCTTGGAAAAAAACTAACTTGGAAATCAAAACGATCGGTGACAACATTGATGGCGAAGCAACCCACCGCTTCACCAACATCGCCAAAGACGTCACCATTGAACAATTCGACAAGTTCGGCCAAACAATCGCCACCCTAGCCGACGAAGGTTACAGCGCCTGCATCACCGTCACCTACGATCGCAAAGATTACGAAGGCTAGAGTGCGGCAATTAGGCGTTTAGGCTCTGAGCATCAGCATAGCTAGACGATAAGATTTACGCAGTAAATCGTTCGCCTAGCGTAGCTGAGCGGAGGAGCCTGCCTAATTGGCCACATTGTAACTAGCTTAGAATGACTAAGCGTAGTTCTGCTAAACACAAAAGCCTTATCCCCTTCCTAAAAAAATTGCCGCCAGTCCAACCTGCTGGTGGCAAATGATCGGCCTAACCGCTGATCTGACCACGACTACCACATAAATCTGCTACAGAGAGGAGCTTTCCCATGAAACAACTTGATATGGAATTTAAAAGCGAAAATGGCAAAACCAAGCACATGCGGCTGAATTACGCTGCACAAAGTTTGGATGAGACCACGGTGAAAACCGCCATGGCCACCATCGCGGAACTAAAAATGTTCCAAGTCGAAGCCGTTAATCCGTACGCGTTGCCTGTTAAGGCGCAATACGTTGAACGAACAGTCACCCCAATTTTCGGCGGTGAAGAAGCAGCTGAGGAAACTGCTGAGTAAAATTATGCCCGCCTAAAACGCCACACTTTTTTGAGTGTGGTGTTTTTTTGTTACACGTGTAACTACTAAAATAATTCGTAATATTATCGATTGCACGTTGACGTAACAATCCGATTATTTCCTGACTAACGTGCCCGCTAGGCAAAACATTGCACCTGCACTGTGATAATACCGCCATGTTTCGGATCATGGCCCCCCTCGTTCCTCACCCGCATGTGGCTCTGCGTCAATAAAAATAAATATCTCCTTACTTGACTACCATTCAACATGCTCCTCTGGCAACGAGTTAATCTCACCTAAGTCACCAACTTCATCAATCAGCCGATCAAAGTCCACATTAGCAAATTCACCATTAAACCACGGGTTATTACTTTTGTCCCGCCGATACAGTAACATGGTACCATCATCACTGGCCTGCAAGGAAAATTTCTCTCCAGCAGCAACATTTAGGCTTTGGGGAATGGTCACAACCAGCGAGTTACCGACTTTACGGGTAATAAAATTGGATGTAAGCTGATTCCTGAGACAACTTTTAAGAGAGGGTATAATGAATAAATCATCTCTCAAAAGGAAGGAATTTTTACATGCCAACTCGTTACGAC